>JAHFDP010000071.1 GCA_023248955.1 Deltaproteobacteria bacterium | reverse complement strand
TCAACAACACGTTTCCATGCAACACCGAAAAAACAAGCGCGCCGATTGAAGTTCCTCCGATACCGGATGATCAACTTCCCGCGCTGACCTGCTCCTCGCGCGGGAGCTCTGTCTCCCCTCCTCCCGATCAGTCGCCGCTGGCATCGAAGGATTGGGACCAGCACGCGTGCGTCGACATCGCGTACGGAAATCTGCTCGGTGCGCCGCAGTCGCTCGTCTTTTGGAGCTCGACCGATCGCTGTCCGCGAATGGTCGTGTTGCAACTCGTTGGTTGCCGCAACGATGATCCGGTCTGCAAAACACCCGAGTGGGATCTGCGCAACGCACCTCCCGCGTGGTGGCCATGCCACTAATCGCCCTCCTTCTTGCCGCCGCCGCGGCTAATTCGGAACCTCCTGCAACCAACGCCGCGCCGCTGACTGAGACGGAACGCGAAGCCGTTGAGCACACCGACGAAGTTCGCCTCTCGCTGCCCACCGAAGAAGATCACGACGCATGGACGCAGCCGGGGCTGCACATTCTGCTCGGACTTTCAGGAGCGAAGTTTTTCGGATTCGGTCCGGCGCCGACTTTCACGTCCATCGGCGCTGCGCTGCAGCTGCGCGTGCGTCTCTCCGCGCTCTGGTCGATCGCGGGGACCTTTCAGTATGAGCCGACGCGCGGCGTTTCGACGGGGCTCGCTTGGAGCGCGACGGTGGAGCCGATCTTTCATCCGCTGCGCGCGTTGGGAATCGGCGTTGGGCTTGGGTATGGCGGGCTCACGGCGGATGACGGCGTGCGGGCGACCGGCGCGACGGAGACGGTGAGTCGCACGGTTGGGAATGCGGAGACGTTGCACCAGTGCACCAGCGGCGGCGTATCTGGGCTTGCGCGCGCGGACTATTTGTTTGTCGCGGGGCCGCTGTTTGCGTCGGGGCCCTATGTCGAGGCGCGCGGGCTTTGGACGCGGTGTGCGGATTCGGGGCGGAAGGATCAGGAAACGGGACTTCCGGTGACGTTGTCGCAGTGGTGGTTGCAACGAGGATTCGCGGTGGGATGGTGGGTCGCTTGGAGATGAGAGTCCTTTTGGTGGTGATGCTGGTTGGGGTGGTGGCTCGAGGAGAAGAGCCGACCGCGGCATCGCCCGCGTCCGCGCCCGCGATTTCGACAACGACGGCGAATCCGACAACAGCTTCGCTCGTGCCGCCGGTACCGATTTCGTTGCCGAAGATCACCTGGCCCGAGGGAGCGACCAGTGACGCGGCGGTTCAAGTCAAAGTGCAGCTGCACATTGGTGTCGATGGTGCGGTCAGCGAGGTCACGCTCATCTCTGGTGCTGGAGAACCGTTTGACTCGGCGGTGATCGACGGTGCGCGTGGATTTCAATTTCAGCCCGCGCTCTCCGAGGGAAAACCGATCGAGGTCATCGTTCCCTTCACGCAGAATTTCGTTCCGCCGCCGCGGACTCAGCCTGGCGCTGACGACGACGCCACGCGCACGGCGCTTCTTACGGGCCTGGTCACCGAACGCGGGACGCGCAAGGCCGCCGCGGAGGCCACGGTCATCGCGCGATCGGGCGAGCGTAGCTACAATGTAGCTACAGATGCGGATGGCGCGTTTCGGCTCCCGCTTCAGCCTGGCGAGTGGGAAGTGCGGATCGAATCCAACGCGCACCGCGCGTTCTTGCGGCGGGAGACGCTCAAAGAGGGCGAGCATCTTCAGCTCAAATATCTGGTCGAACGCGACAGCTACAGCCCGTACGAAGCGGTCGTCGAGGGCGAGCGGGAGCGCACCGAAGTTTCGCGCACCACGTTGCGCGGACGCGAGATCACGCAGATACCCGGAACGTTCGGCGATCCGTATCGCGTCATTGGCGTGCTGCCGGGTGTCTCGCAAGCGATGTCGCTTTTGCCTCTGCCGATCGTGCGCGGCTCGTCGCCCGGCGATACGGGGCTCTTGCTCGACGGCGAACGGTTACCGCTCCTCTTTCATCTCTTCGACGGGCCGTCCGTAATCCATCCCGAGCTCATCGATCGCGTCGACTTCTATCCGGGCGGTTTTCCCGTCGAGTATGGCGGTTATGTCGGCGGCATCGTCGATGGCGTCACGCGACGTACGCGGCCCAATGAGGACAAGCTCGATCTCGATCTTTCGCTCTTGCAAACCGGCGTTTTCGCACGGCACGATTTCGAGTCCATCGGCACCGCGGTCACCGCGGCCGGCCGCATCGGTTATCCCGGAACGCTGCTGTCGCTCGCCAATTTGCCGATCGATCTCTCTTACTGGGACTATCAGGCGCGCGCCGATGGCACGGCGAGCGGCGGCGGATGGACCACGTTTTTCTACGGCGCGCGTGATGCGCTCTCGATGAAAGATGCGACCGGCGCTTTTCAACCGCTCTTGCGCTTCGAATTTCACCGCGCCGATTTGCGCTACGCGCAGGGCGATGAGGAAAACGGCGCGGGCGTTCGCCTCGTCGGCGGCTACGACGAATCATTGGCCGGTGGCGCCAGCGACACCACGGCGTGGGTTCTCCATCCGCGGGTCAATGTGCAGCACAGGTTGTTGCCGGATCTCTCGCTGCGCGCGGGCGCGGAGTGGACGTTGCGGGAAGAGCACACCGCGGTTCCCGCCAGCTCGACGACGGGCGCCACCACCGCTTCGCGAACCGGTGCCGCGCAAACCATTCTCTCCGACACCGGACCGGTCAACATCGGCGGACTCTGGAGTGAAGCGCGCTGGCGCGTGACCGACGCGCTGATGCTGGTCCCGGGCGTGCGCGGCGACTCCTACCACCACCGCGGCGTGCAGAAGTTCGACGTCGATCCGCGACTCATGGCGCGCTGGCGCGTCTCGGATGAAACGTTCGGCGGCACCACGCTCAAAGGCGCCCTCGGCGTTTTTCACCAACCGCCGCGCTTCTTCATTCCCATCCCCGGCGTCGAGGAGTCCGCCCTCGACCTCGGACTTCTGCGCTCGATTCAGTCGAGCCTCGGCGCCGAAGTCCGACTCGGCACCGGCCTCGATGTCGACGTGCAGGCCTATTACAACGACAACGATCCGGTCCTCTTCGATCTGAAAGTAAATCCAACGTCGGTCAACATTCCGCCGCCAACCACCCTTCCCGGAGAGCTTCCCAGCGCCAGCGCGGATTCGCCAAGCTCCGCGGCGCTCAAAAACCTTTACGCCGCGCAACTCGGGCGTGCTTACGGTCTCGAAATTCTTCTGCGCAAACGCGACAGCCAGCACCTCTTCGGCTGGCTCGCCTACACGCTCTCGCACAGCGAACGCCGCGGCAGCGACGGCAGTTGGTCGCCGTTCGATTTCGATCGCCAGCACATCGTGAACCTGGTCCTCGGCACGCGGCTGCCGCGCAACTGGGAGATCGGCGGGCGGTTGCTCTTTCAGACCGGCACGCCGCTGACCACCATCCACGGCTATAACGACGCGCGTACCGAACCAACGTTTCGCTTCGATCTGCGCATCGACAAACGCGCCGTGCTCGACAAGTGGATCCTCGATTTCTACATCGACGTGATCAACACCACCCTGGCGGCGGAGACCGGCGGACTGGTCGGATCGAGCCCTATCTACTTCGTCCTGCCAACTGTCGGATTCCGCGCGGTGCTTTGACAATATCGCATCAACGCATCATGATGTTGTGATGCGAACCACGTTAACCATTGACGACGATCTACTCCAAGCGGCTAAGGCACTGGCCGAGTCCAAAGCGATCTCGATCGGCCGAGTCATTTCCGAGCTGCTGCGCAAAGGCCTTTTGAGCGAAACACGGGTGACCAAGAAGCACGGCTTCCCGGTATTCCGGGTCAGCGCCGGCGCGCGTCCAGTCACGCTGGCCGACGTGAAACGGGACGAGGACGAGGCGTGAGCATCTGCTTGTTGGACGTGAATCTCCTCATCGCGTTGGCCTGGCCGTCCCATGTTCATCATCGTCCGGCGCACCGCTGGTTTGCCGAACAAGCATCAAGTGGCTGGGCCACTTGCCCAATCACGCAGTGCGGCTTCGTGCGGATTTCCGCGAATCCATTGATTATCCCAGACGCCGTCAGCCCCGGCGAAGCGACGACGGTCCTTCGGGAGATGACCAACCTTCGCCGGCACCACTTTTGGCCGGACGACGTCGATCTCGCCGATAAGAAGAGCGCGTCGGACTTGCTCCTCCTGGGCCATCGGCAGGTCACCGACGGCTATCTGGTGCAACTCGCCATCCGTCACCGAGCGCGCCTCGCCACGCTAGACCGAAATGTCGGCGCGCTCTTGGGCGACGTTGCGCTGCGAAAACGCCACCTCGAGATCGTTCCGGCGACTTGATCAGATCGCCATCAGCCCCATCGCCACCAGCACCGGAATCAGCACCGCCACGATCGCTTCTCCGGCGATGAATCCCGACGCCATCGGGACGAGGTGGGTGTCCGCGTTCTTCGCCGCAAAGTGCCGCCACGTCCACTCCACCACGCCGCCGAGAAACATGGTGATGATCGCGCTACCAGGAACGAGCATGCCGATGCCCACGCCCGTCGGCGACGGCGTGAAGCGCTTGAACCGCTGTTCGAGCAGGGTGAGCACAATTCCGAGACACGTGGCGATCAGGAGCGCCCACAGCGCGCTCGGCGGCAGCGCGCCAATGCCCTTCGACAAGAGCTGCGCGAAGCCGGCCCACTTCACCGAAATCGGTGACGACAATCCGTTGTCACCAAATCCATATTTGTCGCGCAGCAACGGGTACATGAGCGACACCGCGGCCGCGCCCACTGGCGTGGCGAGGATTTGGGCGTAGGTGAGGTACTTGGGCGTCGAGCCGATGATCTCGCCGGTCTTGTAATCCTGCATCAGCCCTTCCGACTCGGCGGCGATGGTTCCCGTCACACCCGACGCGGCCATGTTCGCGGCGATGTGCCCCGGCGCGAGAATGCCGAACACGCCCTGCATCATGTTGCTCATGGCGCTGATCGGTCCCCAGTTCGTTTCGCCGAGCACGCGCAACGACACCAGCATCAGCGGAATGGAGAGAATCATCGCCACCACCGTCATCCAGATCGGCATTCCGAGGTTCACCTTCTGCACGATGATGAGCGCCACCGCGGAAATCGCCGAGCCGCCGATCACCCAGCGCATCGGAAAATCGCCGGAGTCGACGCTGGCGTGCGAAAGCTGGCGAAACGTTTTCACGAGCAGCTTCCAGCGTAAAAAGAGCGCGGTCAGCCCGGCGGAGACCAGCATTCCCGTCGCGGGCCACATGACCCAAAGCAAAACTTCCCTGCGCTTGAAGTGCTCGATGATGCCGTGGTCGAGCAAAATCTGCGGCGCGATCACCCAGGAAATAATCGTCCCGATGAGCATGCTGGCGTTGATGCGCATGCCAACCAGCATTCCCGATCCAAGCGAGAGCAGGCTCCAGCTGATGCCAAACACCATCGCCTCTAAATTCTGCGCGAACGGCGTGAAGTACCAGGACTCGACAAAGGGAAGTTTGTTCCAAATCGTCACGCCGCCGAGCTTGCCGCCCTCTTTGAAGACCTTGGCGTCCTCGCGAAAAATCATGGTGAGCGCCGACAAAATCGTCCCGATGGCCATCGACCGCGCGGCCTTTTTCGCCTCGGGGCCGCGCGAATCGAGCACCACCAACGTCTCCGCGGCGGCGATGCCATCGGCGAAGGGAAGTTTTTCGTCGACCACGAAATGTTGCCGCATGGGAACCGCGAGAAACACGCCCAGCAGCCCCGCGGACGTGAGCCACATGAACGACTGCAACGGCGACAACGTGAGCGTGAAATTCAGTTCGGGCCGCAGGCGCAACATATCGAACGCGGCCATCAGCACGCACATGAAGGCGGTTTGCCCAGCGGCGGTGCCGGCGGTCTGGACGATGTTGTTTTCCCAGCGGTTGAAATCTTTGAAGAAGAGTCCCAGCGCCAAGTAGCCGAAGAAAGCCGAGACGACGGAGATGTTCGGCCCGAAGCCAAGCTTCATCACCACGTACGGGTAAGACGCGCCGATGACCGCCGCGACGCCCATGCCGACGACCACCGCGCGAACCGTGAATTCCGGCGCGCCCGCGGGTTTGAGTGACGGCGTGATCGGCGAAACATCGGCGATGGATTTGGCGGTGGCGGGTGCGCTCATGGACTTTGGTTTAGCCGGTTTCTAGAGGAAGCGGCGAGAAAAGGTGTCCGCAAATCTGGCCTCGTGGCCGTTGCGGGTGGATAGTTCAGCGCATGGAACCCGTCACCAAGCACGTCGCGAAATCTTACCGCTTCGATCACTTCTCCGACGTCGATCGCCGCGCGGAGATCAAGCGTCTCCACTTGCAAGCCACCGTCTTGATCGATCGCGAAGTGGCCTTTCTGCGCGAGTTGGGCGTTGGCGCGGGACAGCGCGTCCTGGACCTCGGCTGCGGCCCCGGCTTCATCGCGGGAGCGATCGCCGAGTTGGTGGCGCCCGGCGAAACCGTCGGTGTCGACGCCAGCGCGGAGCTCTTGGGAATCGCGCAAGCCGTCGTCGCGCCCGAGCACGCGAACCTGCGCTTCTCGTCCGGCAACGCGTACGGGACCGCGCTGCCCGACGCGACCTTCGATTTCATTTACAACCGGCTCCTCTACCAACACCTGAGTGATCCGCTGGCGGCCCTGCGCGAAGCGAAGCGCCTCTTGCGACCGGGTGGACGCGTCTGCGTGATCGATGTCGACGACGCCTGGCTCACGCTAGAACCGCGCAGCGAAGCGTTCGACGCGCTCGTCGCCCTCGCCGCGACCGCGCAGGTCAAGAACGGCGGCGATCGCCACATTGCGCGCCGACTTCCTCGACTCATGAGCGAAACCGGATTTTCGAAAGTCGATTTCCGCGTCGTGGCTGCAACCTCGCTGGAGCTCGGACTTCAGCGCTTCTTGGACATCACCACCCGTTTCAAGGCGCAGCAAATCGGAACGCCCGAGGCCGGCGCGCTGCTCTCGCAGATCGATCAGGATGTGCGCCGCCACGGTCCCGAAAAAGTATTCGGCGCGGTGGGCGTCTTCTGCGTCGTCGGAACGCGCTGAGCCACGATGCTCTCCGCCTGGCTCGCGCGGCTCGAGAAAGTCCACCTCGCGCGCACGCCCGCGGAGCGCGAAGCCATCTTCCGTTTTCGCTACATGGTTTACGTCGAAGAGCTCGGCAAGACGGTTGCCGAAGCCGACGTCACGCGCAAATGGATCAAGGATCCGGAAGACGACGCGCCGGAAACGCTGCTCTACTACACCGGCTCGACCGCGCAGGTGACGGGCGCGCTGCGTCTACAAATTTGGGCACCAGGAAAAGTGCCCGCGCCTTTTCGCGAGCACTACGCGCTCGAGCTTTTCCCGGACATCGATCGCTGCACCGTCGCCGAAACCTCGCGGCTCATGGTGCACAAAGGGCTGCGCAGCCGACTGGTGGTGGCCGCGATGATGCGCGCCGCCTATCTCAAAACGACCGAGGATCGAACGCCGGTCATCTCCTTCGGCTACTGCGCGCCCGGACTTTTACGCGCCTACCGCCGCCTCGGCGCGCGGCCGTATGGAGCGCGGCTCATCTACGGCCACGACGGCGTGCGCATCCCCATCGCGACGATCGCCTGCGACGTGGAATTTCTGAAGAAGGTGGATTCGCCGCTGCTGGCGTTGGCGCGCGAGCGTTATGGCCAGGGCGCGGAAGGCTTCGATGTCGCGCGGTATGCGCACCTCTTCGACGATCGCAGCGTGACCAGCGATGCGAACGAAGTCTGGGAGCAAGTCGAAGAGGCCTTCTCGCGCGCACGGAAAGAGGAACCGACTTTTTTACAGGGCGTCTCGGCGGAAGCCGTCAAACGCATCGCCGAAAAAGGGCTGTCGCTCGAGCTAGCGGCGGGTGAAACCGTCACCCGCGCGGAGTTGCTGGAGCAGGAAATTTTTCTCATTCTCGAAGGAACTTTCGAAGTCGTCTCCAAATCCGGTCGCCGGATCGCAACGCTGCAAAAGGGCGACGTGTTCGGCGAGATCGCTTTTTTCCGCGAGATCGGACGGCGCTCGGCTTCGGTGCGTTCCGTGACGCCGGGCAAGATTGTCGTTTTGCGGCGGCGATTTCTCGAGGAGTTGGCCAACGAAGAGCCACGCCTCGCGCTCACGCTCACTTTTAATTTGGGGCGAATCTTGGCGGGCCGGCTCGCCCGAATTATTGAAACGCCGTAAAGATTTAGCGCAAACCGTAAACCACGAGCTCGCTCGCCGTCCCCACGAAAACCTGCCCGTCCGCGATGGTGGGCGTCGTGAACTTCAGCGCCGCGCCCTTGCCGAGCGCATCGGCTCCATTCGGGCTGCTCACGTAGAGCGGATGGCCGATGTTGGCCGCGTCATAAGCACGCAACGCATCCGCGCGATCGATGACCCAGAGAATTCCCGTGCCGGCATTCGAACCATCGCTCGACACAGAAGGCGTCGAGCCGGGATAGGCGAACGACCGCGGGGTGCGCGCCGCTTCGGTCAGCCCGCTCGCACCGAGACGAAACGCCACCACCGGCTCGTTGAGCCCGCCGACGTAGACGTAAGACGCGCTCGGTCCTTTCCAAAACGCGGGTGAGCTGAGCAGCGGGTTCTTGAAAGCGATCAACACCTGCAGCGCATCGTCAGCGTCGGTGCGCAAGAGCTCGTCGCAGGCGGCGTCTTGCGCCGAGTAACCGCCGAGCTTGTCGCGATCGAGCAAATAAACTTTGCCGTCCTTGGCGCCAGTCACAAAAAGATGCGGGTGCGCGCCTTCCTGGTCGGGGATCAGCAGCGGCCCGCTCGACCCGAGATCCAGATCGGCAGCATCGAGACACGACTGGCTGTAGGGCGTGAAAGAGTCCAGCACCGTGAGGCCTGGAGAGAGCGCCAACACGCTGTCACCGAGGTTCGCGCCGCCTTTGTCGAAATCGAAATCGCCGTTTCCGGTGCTCACGAAAACACGGCCCTGCGCATCCGCGGCGGGCGCTCCGGCCGATTGCCAAATGCCGCCCTCGCCACCGTTGGGAGTGACATTCAGTGTAGCGACCGGCGCCAGCGAGGCAGCGTCATAGGCGAGGAACCAGCCGTGATAGGGGCCCAGATCGTTGTGCGAACCGAAGCCGATGTAGATGCGACCATTCGCGAGGAGCAGCCCCGGCCGTTGCATCTGCAAGAGCGCGTCAAAGCCGATCACGCCGTTCACCGCGCCGCCGCCCGAGCCCGCCACGCAAGCGCCGATGTTCACCGGCGGCACCCGATCCGAACCCGACATAATGTCAAGTGCGTGCAGCCGCTGCGTCCAGCCTCCATGCTCCGCGATCGCCGCGACGAGATACATCGTGCCCGACGCGGGATCGATCACTGGCGTCCCGGTGATGCCGGTTTCGCCATCATTTTGCGTGGCGGTGTCCTGCCCGGGAATCGCCGTCGCGCCCTCGCCCGCCAGCGCGCGCTGCCACAGGGCAAGCGCGGCGCCGTCGTTGGCGTCAAAAGCGTAGGCCGTGTCGTGCGCGGTCACCACGTAAACGACGTTGTGCGTTCCCTTTCCAGGAATGGCGACGTCGGGAACGTAGAGCGGCTGCGCGTTGACGTGTCCATCGACGGATTTCGAAAAAAGTTTTCCGAAGCGGCCGCTGGCCACCGTGGCCGCGGTCAGCACCGTCTCGTGCGCGTACCAACCGGTGCGAAAGTTGTCGTTGTGCGCGGTAAAAATGCCGCGACCGCCCGGAAGAAACGGCGACCCGCCGTCGATGGAATCGGCGACGATTCCGCCGTCCGACAAGGCGCCACAAGCGAGGCTCGCGGCCAGTCCATCGTCGGTGCGAATCGCCTCAGGCAACGGCGCAACCGCGGCGTCCGAGCCGCCATCCATTCCGGCGTCGTCGACGCCACCCGCGTCCGTCGAACCGTCGGCGCTTCCGGTCGGAAGTTCGTTTTCTACCGACGAATGCCGCGCCGATTTTGCACAAGCAATGGAGAGGATCACGGGCAAGAAACGGTGCAACGTACGCGGAGTCATCAGAGGGGCCTCGGGTGTGCAACCACCTATTTAACGCGCAAATGATTCTCAAAGAACATTGCGGAAAATTACTCACGTGATTCTTGCCGGCACGCGCGGTGATGCGTCAGGATGCCGGCCGTGCAGATTCGGATTCTCTATTTTGCGGCGGCGCGAGATCTTGCTGGATGTAGCACGGAGACGGTCGAGCTCGCGGAAGGCGCAACCGCGCAAACCGCGCTGAATTCCGCGCTGCAACGACATCCAGCACTCCGTGCGATCGCGCCGACGCTGCGGCTCGCGGTAAACGAAACGTTTGCAACGAAAGAAACGCCTCTTGCCGCGGACAATCAGATCGCGCTGCTCCCGCCGGTGAGTGGCGGATAGGAACTTCCTTGAATTTGCCGCCGCGCGCGTGCTACTCGCCCGTCCCCGTCTTGGGGGGAACCATGCCCGATCTTCTCTTTCTCCGCCGCGGCGAGCAGCTCCTGCGGGTGGCTCTGGGCTCCGCTCCCGTGATCATCGGACGCGGCGAACAGTGCGATGTTTCTTTGCCCGATCCCGCTCTGCCCCGTCGCGCGGCGCGTGTGGAGCTGCGCGGCGATCACGCGGTGGTCAGCGATCTCTCCGGACACGGGTTGGCGTTCTCAAACGGCGCTTTTCAGAGCGGCGACGAGTCGTTTCTCGGCGATGGCGATGAAGTTCTCCTCGGCGGTTTTCGCGCACGCTTTCGACAAAACTCCGCGCCCGAGCGCTCCACGGCCGAGGCGAACACGCAAACGCAAGAGCTCGCCGTCGAACCGGCGCGAAAAATCGCCGCGCGAATTTCACTCGTCAACGGAGGCACAATCTTTTCTCTTCGCGAGCGCGACTTCACCATCGGCAGCGCCGCGGAGTGTGATCTCACCGTCAACGATCCGCTGGTCAGCCGCACGCACTGCCGCATCGTTTTCCAGAATGGCCGCTACCTGATTCGCGATCTCGGATCGCGCAACGGCACCGAGCTCGAGGGCCTGCGCGTGGTGGATGCCGAATTACCGCGCCGCGCGCTCTTGCGTATCGGAAACACCGAGCTGCGCTTCGCTCAAGACGCGCTCGCGCACACCATGCTTCCCGGATTCGTCTCGGCGGACCCGGCCATGGCGGCACCGCTCGACTACCTGCGCCGCGCCGCTGGTAGCAATGCGCCGGCCTGCATTTTGGGTGAAACCGGAACGGGAAAAGAAGTCGCCGCGCGCGCCCTTCACGCGCTCTCGCCGCGCGCGGACGGACCGTTTTTGCCGATCAACTGCGGCGGCCTATCCGAAGCGCTCGCCGACTCCGAGCTCTTTGGCCACGAGCGCGGCGCGTTCACCGGCGCGGACCGCAAGAACGACGGCGCCTTCGTCGCCGCGAGCGGCGGCACGCTCTTTCTCGACGAAGTCGGAGACCTCCCCGCGTCCGTGCAAGTGAAACTCCTGCGCGTCTTGGAGAGCGGAGAAGTGCGCGCGGTCGGCGGTACCACCACCCGCAAAGTCGACGTGCGCGTGCTGTCGGCAACCCACCATGATCTGCGCGCGTTGGTCGGAAACGGCGCGTTTCGCGAAGACCTCTATTACCGCCTCTGCGTCGCCGAGATCACGCTTCCTCCGCTGCGCCAACGTCCCGCGGACATTCTGCCGCTGGCCGAGCATTTTCTCCTCGAGGATGGCGCGCAAAACCGCGTGACGCTTTCTCCCGCGGCCCAGCAGAAACTTCTCTGCCATCCCTGGCCGGGCAACGCGCGCGAGCTTCGCAACGTGCTGCGGCGCGCGCTGTTCTTGCGCAACGGACCGGCGATCTCCGAATCAGAAATTGTTTTTCACGCCAGCCCCGCGCGAACAAGCACCGCGGATCTCCTCGACCCGCGCGGAAAATCGCTGGCGCAGATCGAAACGGAAGTGTTGCGGCTGGCGCTCGACCGCCACCAGGGTGACGATCGCGGCGTGCTGGCGCAGGAGCTCGGCGTATCTCGTGCTACGCTGTACCGTCGACTGCGCGACTTAGGAATCGATCCCGATGCGTAAGAATCTCTTGCTGTTCGCCCTCCTGTTGACCGCCTGTCGCGCCAGGGTGCAGCACGTCGTCACGGACGGCCCGCACCTCACCATCAAATCTCGCGACGCGATTTCCGACGCCATTGCCCGCAGCTACACCTCCTACGCCGACGAGGAGTCCCGCAACCACGCGCCGTGGGGCGAAGCGCTCCACTTCCATCCCACCAAGGGGCAAATCGGCGACGGGGAACCCAAAGAACTCTGGGGCGACGCTCGCGTGTTCGTGGTGGCCTACGAGAACGAAAAAAAGGCCTACCGCGAAATTCCAAAGGCAGAGGACGCGCTCTTGGTGTTCGATCAGCTCAAACACACGTTCGAGTGGATCGCCGCGCGGACCTCACAGGAAGAGACTGTTTGGCTCGTGACGCTCGGCACCGCTAGCGGGAGCATCTCGCATGGCCTGCTCGACGAAGGCGCGCGGACGATGCTCGTGTCGCTCGCCCACCAGGGCGGACTTGAAGCGACGAACGAACGGATTCCGGAGATCTCCACGGAACACCGTGCGCGGATCATGGAGCGATTTTCGGATCGGCATTAGCCCGTTTACGGGCAATCGATCATACTCACGCGATACGCGACATCCGGATGCCCAGGCTCGGTGATGGTCACGTCATAGTCACCGGCCGTAACGTCACCGACATTCAGTATCAGCGCCGCACCGCTGCCATAATTGCCGCTGTCTACAGTACCGCCTTGCGCTACAGGCGCGCCGGAGTGGGTCACCCGCATGGTTGCCTCCGCCGCTAAGGTTCCATTGGTGGGCGCGTAGGACCAGAGCCTCGGCATGAGTAATCGCGGCTGAAGGCCTGGCGCCGGAAAAGCCACGAAACCAGGCTCCAGATTTTTCCCGAGCATGGAAAACGAAGCCATGCAGGTGCTCCAACCAACGTGACCAAACGCAGTGGTGCCACCCTCGCCCGGAGCCAAACACCAACGTCGATGGCCCAGCGAGGGGGCGTCCCCATCAATCATGAAGAGGGTTACCGCCTGCGCCGGTGTGAACACGCCGGCGGCCAGATTGGATTCGGAAGCCGCGTGAGCACCAGCATCGGAATAGCAGAACGCGGACGAGGACGGCGTGTGACTAAGGCCTTGCAGATTCTCCTCGAGAACCGCGCACGCCTGCTCATCGGCCTCCCGACTCACATCCGCGGTGACGGGCTTCAACCCGCAAAGCCAGCGGTAGAGATTGAGCCGCCGCAGCGCGTCCGTCCGCGCCGACGGCGTCAAGGTTCCCTGATCGCAAAGCGGCGGTCCGGGTGCGTGAGTCCAACCCGCATCCGGCGTCTCGGGAAACTCGGCCTTGACGCGCGCGCACATCGCCTCGGCCAAGTGGGAGGATGGCGATGGCCCACTGCATGCAAACGTCACGAATACAGCGAGTTGATATTTAATCAATCTTGACATTTTCGCCTTTCGGCGCCGCCGCCCGCGCCACCATCGCCGCGTAAAGCGCAAGGAGCAGCATATTCCGCGTCCCGACGCAGAGCAGTGCCCAGCCGTGTCCTGGTGCGCGCTGCTCCAGCGCTGGAGAGAGGTACGGGTACACCGCCGTGGTGAGGCCAACAACCGCCAGCGCACCCGCCGCCAGGAGCGCGCTGTCCATCGTTAGCGCAAGCAGCGGCACCACCCAGAGGAGAAATTGCGGCGACAAAATTTTCCCACCGACCAGAAATCCGATCACGGTGGCCATGGCCGCGGCCAGCACGCGCCGTTGCGTCCGCTCGCCGCGAAGCATGAGGAGCTGCGGCACCAACGCGAACAGGAAGAGTGCGGGAACCGAAGTCGCGGAAAAAAATGGCGCCAAGACACCCTTCATGTGGAACGCGCCAAACTCATGCTGCGGATAGGCCGGCGCAATCTTAGCCGTCGAGAGAATCATGGCGATGGTCGACCAGGTCGACTCGATCTGAATTCCACGCGCGGCATGAAAGCGAAGAAAGCCGAAAACACCGAGCCCCGCGCGCGGCAGGAAAGGAAGAAGTGGCAGCGCGATGCCGAGCGCAAGCCAACCGGCACTCTTCGCCGCGGCGCGGACGCCACCGCGCTTCCAAGGAAGTCCAAGCGCGAGTGGCGCGAGCGCAAGCGGCCACAATTTGATTGCGCCGGCAACGGCGAGAAGCGCCACGCCCAACGGAGAATCGAATTCGAGGAAAAGAAAAAGGCCGAGCAGCGTCACGGCCGCGGGAGCGAGATCGAAGCGAGAGTAGATCACCGGATAGAGCACGCTGGTGAGCGCGAGATACAAAAGACCGGACCAGAGGAGACGCTGGCGGCGCATGGCCCAGAGGAGCACCACCAGAAACGCGGCGAGATCGAAGGCAGCCATCGTCGCGGCGAAGGCCGACGGATAGGCGGCGCCACGACCGAAGAACAACGGCGCGTAAAAAATCGGCATCGCGCCCGGCGGATACTCCGGCATGAACTCGGCGTACGGCGCGCGGCCGGCCTGCCACGCTTGCGCGTATTGCTGGTACCCCCAGTAGTCGCTGCCCGATCCCATTCCGACCAGGTGCCACTGCGTCAGGCGAAGGATCGCCCAGAGGATGACGAAGACGATCGGGAGGCGCCACTTTTTCATAGCGAAATCTCGCGCGCGATGGCCTGCGCCGTGGCGCGTGGATCGCTGGACTCCGAGAGGGGCCGGCCCACGACCAGAAAATCGGCGCCGGCCGCGACTGCCGTTTTCGGAGTTCCGGTTCGCGCTTGATCGTTCTGCCCCGCTCCTGCCGGACGAATGCCCGGCACGACAAGAAGCGGCGCTGGACCAAGCGCCGCGCGCAACACGGCGACTTCCTGCGGTGAGCAAACGAGACCATCCGCGCCGGCGGCCATGGCCAGCTTCGCCAAGCGGAGCACGGCTTCGGAGGGAGCTCCAGCGAGCCCAACCGCCCCCAGTGCCGGCGCGTCGAGCGACGTGAGAATCGTGACGGCAAGCAGCGTCCCGCCGTAGGCCTGCCGCGCGGCTGCGATCATCGCGGTACCACCCGAGGCATGGACCGTGAGCATCGCCGCGCCAAGCTTGTCCGCCACACGTGCCGCCCCGGCAACGGTGTTGGGGATGTCGTGCAATTTGAGATCGAGAAAAACCTCGCGTCCCGCCTCGCGTAGCGCCGTCCCGGCGTTCGGCCCCTCCGACGAAAAGAGCTCGAGTCCCACTTTCACCAAACCCACCGAGTCGCCGAGCGCGGACGACAAGCGAAGCGCATCCGGAAGATTCGCCACGTCCAGCGCGGCGATGATCCGCGACGCCGCTGAGGTCGGCCGCGCGATCACGAGGCCAGCTTTCCACCCTCGGCCAGCACCAGCGCCCGCGCCCGCGCGGCCACGTCAGCGAGCGCGACCAGTTCCATCGCTTCCTTGGACGCGCCGCGCCGCTTCCATTCGACTTTGCCTTCCGCGAGGCTCTTTTTGCCAATGGCGATGCGCACCGGAATGCCGAGCAGATCGGCGTCTTTGAATTTCACGCCAGGGCGCTCGTCGCGATCGTCGACCAGCACTTCCACGCCTGCCGCCTTCAGCGCGGCGCTCAGCGTTTCGGCGGCCGCGGCTACCTCCGGATCCAGCGCCTGCAAGGCCAGGATGACAACGTGATACGGCGCGATCGACATGGGCCAGCGGATGCCGTCCGCGTCGTGCGAGAGCTCGATGGCTGCGGCCACGATGCGCTCCACGCCGATGCCGTAGCTGCCCATCACGATGGGCACTTCCTTGCCCCCTTCGTCGAGGACCTTGGCGCCCATCGATACTGAGTATTTGGTGCCCAATTTGAAAATATGACCCACCTCGAGCGACTTGAAAATTTCCAACCTGCCGTCGCAGCGGATGCAGCCTTCGTCCGCCGAGACCAGACGCAGATCGACAATCTTCCCTTGGACGTCGCGACCCACATCCACGTGCCGGAAATGGAAGCCGTCCTGGTTGGCGCCGGTCACCATGTCGGCCGCGCCCTCGAGGGAGCGATCGATCAGAACGATCACGTTTGTAATACCGACCGCGCCGAGCGATCCGGGCGACGCACCGAGCGCGACACGAATTTCCTCAGCTTTGGCCGGACGCACTTCGGTAGCGCCGGTTGCCGTTTGCAGTTTCGTTTCCGAGAGCGTCTGATCGCCGCGCACCACCGCGAGCACGACCTTGCTGTCGGCGATGTAGACGAGCGTCTTGAGCTGATCCTCGGCGGCAACGCGGAACGGATCTTTGGAGAGCGCTTCGATGGTGACCACACCCGGCGTGGCGAATTTTTCCGTCGATCCCGCGCTAGCCTTGGCTGGGCGCGGCTTGGCGCGGGACTCGGCTTTTTCGGTATTCGCGGCATAGCCACACGTTGCGCAGTGCGCGACCAGATCTTCGCCGGCCTCCGTGCGCACCATGAACTCCGTCGATGCGCTACCGCCCATCGCGCCAGAGTGCGCGTCCACCTGCATGAACGACAAACCGCACCGCGAAAAGATCCGCTCGTAGGCCTGCCGATGTGCTTCGAACGCGCGATCAAGCCCCGCCTGGTCCACATCGAAACTGTAGGAGTCCTTCATGGTGAATTGCCGCACGCGAAGGAGCCCCGATTTGGGCCGCGCCTCATCGCGGAACTTGGTCTGAATTTGGTACCAAATTTGGGGCAGCTGCCGGTAGCTGCGCAGCTCGTCGCGCGCGATGGCCGTGAAGACCTCCTCGTGCGTCATGGCCAGGCAGTAGTCAGCGCCGCTGCGATCTTTGAGGCGAAACATGTTGTCGCCCATCACCGACCAGCGGCCGGAAGCTTCCCAGACCTCGCGCGGGTTCAAGGCCGGCAAGAAAAACTCCTGCGCACCGATGCCTTCCATCTCTTCGCGCACGATGGCCGAGGCCTTGCGGACCGAGCGCTGCAGCAGCGGCAAATAGCTGTAAATGCCGGCGCCGAGTTGGCGCATGAAGCCGCCGCGCACGAGGAGCTGGTGGCTCACCACCTTGGCGTCGGAGGGTGTTTCCTTGAGCGTCGGAATGAACAGTTGCGAGTAGCGCATAGGGGCCTTTTACAGTACGAATCGAGCTATGAAAATCTCTCTTGCGCCCTCCGATGTTCGCAAAACGGCAGCAGGGCTTTTGGCCGTGGCGGTTTACGAAGAGGATCTCCGGGGCAAAGACGGCGTGGTGGCCAAGTTGGACAAAGCGCTGCGCGGTGTCTTGCGCGCGGTGATCGCCGCAGAGGAGTTCAAGGCCAAGGCCGAACAGTCGCTCACGCTGCACACGCATCAGCGCATCAAAGCATCACGTCTCTTGCTCGTGGGCCTGGGATCGCGCAAAGCATCCACTGAAGATAAACTTGACATTTTTCGAGATGCCGCTTCACGCGCCGTGAAGTCTGGCGAGCGCGCCGGTGCCAAGAGCGTGGCGTTTTCTTGGGAAGCGGAGGAGCTGGCCGCCGAGGCGCGCGCCGTCGCGGAAGGCGCGCTACTCGGTAGTTACCGTTACGATCGCTACAAGTCCGACAAGAAGCCCGCGCGCGTGGCCACCGTCACGTTGCTTCAGGAGAAGAAGAACGCCGCGGTGGCCGCCGCGGATCTCGGCGCAGCCACTGGCGAAGCCGTGAACTTGGCGCGTGATCTGGTCAACGAGCCGCCGTCTTCGCTCACGCCAAAAGATTTGGCCGAAGCCGCCACGACCATCGCCAAAGAGGTCGGGCTCAAAATCGAAGTGCACGGCCGCGGCACCATCGAAGAGCTCAAGATGGGCATGTTCCTGGGCGTCACGCGCGGGTCCGAGGAGAAACCGCAGCTCATTCACCTCTGGTACGTGCCCAAGGAGGAAGACGCGCGCGCACGGCCGCCGCTGGCGCTGGTGGGCAAGGCCATCACCTTCGACTCCGGTGGTCTCGATTTGAAAACCGCCGAGGGGATGTTGCACATGAAGACGGACATGGCCGGCTCGGCGGCCGTCTTCGCGGCGATGCGCGTGATCGCGAAGCTCGCGCCGCCCTTCCCTGTGCACGCCTTCGTCGGTGCGTGCGAAAACATGCCGAGCGGCAACGCCTACAAACCGGGCGATGTACTCGTCTCGCGTGCCGGCATCACCGCGGAAGTCGGCAACACGGACGCCGAGGGACGGCTCGTGCTCGGCGACGTCCTGACCTGGGCCTGCGAGCACAAACCGTACGCAGTGATCGATCTCGCCACGCTCACCGGAGCGTGTGTCGTCGCGCTCGGGCCCTACACTATTGGGGCGATGTCCAACGATGACGCTTTCGCACAAAGCGTGCTGAACGCTGCCAAGACCGCTGGTGAAGATGCCTGGCGATTGCCGCTGACGCCGTCGCTCGAGGAGCTCATCAAGTCGAGCGTGGCGGACGTGAAGAACACCGGCGGCCGTTATGGCGGTGCCATCACCGCAGGCCTCTTCTTGAAGAAGTTCGTTGGCAAGACGCCGTGGGTGCATCTCGACATCGCGGGGCCGAGTTACCTCGAGAAGGATCACCGTTACGACGCGAAGGGCGCCACGGGCGTCGGCGTGCGAACGCTGGTGGAGCTGGTCAAACAACGGATGGTGGAAGAGAAGGTCCCGGCCCCTCCGCTCGGCGCCAAGTGAATTGGCGCCTTCACCCCGCCTGGGCCACGGCTTGAACGCCGCGGCTGGCGTATGACGGCCATTCCGACTCGAACCGATCGCGCGATCGCGATCGCGCTCTTTTCGGCGACTTTCGCCGCGCTGCTCTGGACCGCGCCCAGCGTAGGTTTCCCACGCGACGAGGGAACCTACTTCGCCGCCGGCGAACGCACTGCAGCATGGGTTGGCGATCTTTTTCGCTCGCCCGTAGCCGCGCTCTCAGACGCCGACATTCGTTCGCACTGGGAGTGGAACCACGAGCATCCCGGGCTCGCTAAACTTCTCTTCGGCCTCTCGCACGCGCTCTTCACGGATCGTCTGCACTGGACGAACGACGCCACCGGTTTTCGCCTTCCGGCCTTCGCCTTCGCGGGGTTGCTCTCGGCCATGCTCTATCTGCTCGGCCTGGCCCACTCGCGCGGCGCTGGCTTCTTCGCGGCGTTCGCTTTCTGGCTCTGTCCACGCCATTTTTTTCACGGACATTTGGCCTGCTTCGATGTTCCCATCACCGCGTTGTGGCTGGCGACGCTCTATGCCTACGCGCGATCCCACGCGTCACACGCCTGGGCCATCACCACCGGCCTTCTCTTCGGATGCGCACTAGCGGTGAAACACAACGCCTACTTCCTGCCGCCGGTCCTGGTACTGCATTTTCTGGTGACCGCGAGGCGCGTAAGGTGGCATCCCATTCCCCGCGCCTTCGTCTGGATGGCGGTTTTCGGACCTCTGGTTCTCGTCGCCACTTGGCCGTGGCTCTGGCACGAGGGCTTCGCGCGGTGGCGCTGGTACCTCGGCTTTCACACCACGCACGTCAATTATCCTTGGTTTTACCTCGGCAGACTTTTGCGCGAGCCGCCCTTCCCCATCGTCTATCCGCTCGTGGTCACCGCGTTGGCAACGCCGCTCTCCATTGCTGTAGCCATGCTGCTCGGCGCCCTCCGCTGGAGCGTGCGCACGGCGCGAGGCTGTGCCACCGATCTCGAGCACCTGCTCGCGCTCAACGCCGCGCTCTGCCTCGGCCTCTTCATGATTCGCTCCACGCCAATTTTTGGCGGGCTCAAACACTGGATGCCTGGGCTGGCGATTCTCTGCGTGCTTAGCGGAGGCGTGGTGGTCGAAGCGGCGCGTGCAGCCTGGCCATCCTCACCGCGCGCGGCCGCGCTGGCACTGGGCGCGCTGGTGCTCGTGCCTGGTGCGCTGGGGATGCGTCTTTCGACCTACGGCACCGCCTACTACGGCGAATTGGCGGGCGGCCTTCCCGGTGCGGCGACGCTGGGAATGCAGCGGCAGTTCTGGTCCAGCCACGTCACGGCGGTGCTGCCAACGTTGAACGCCACCACACCGCGCGGCGCGCGAGTCAACTTTCACGAGGTCACGTGGGATTCGTCCGCGTATTACAAACGTGATCGGTTGTTACGCAACGATATTCAGTATTGGAACGACCCGTCGACCGCCGACGCCGTGGCCTACCAGTGGCACCGCGAATTTCGCGATGCCGAATTCATGGCGTGGAACCGTTTTGGCGAGCGGCCGATCGCCGGGTTGTGGTTGGACGAAGTGCCCCAGATCGCACTGTACGCACGCTGGAAATAACAGCGGCTGTCCGAGATCTAAGAAGAAACTCGAACCCGTTTCCGACGTCGGGGACCGCCGAAGGCCGGTGAAAACTAAGAAGAAACTCGAACCCGTTTCCGACGTAGGGGACCGCCGAAGGCCGGTGAAAACTAAGCCGGAAATCCACAGTTGCCGTGGAACCGAGACGGTCGAGCGTGGGTCGGCTACGAGGCGCGCACGAGGGGACTCCCCCGTTACCGGGGGAGATGTCGCGCAGCGACAGAGGGGGGCCGCTTGCGGCGAGCAAGCCCCCGGAAGCGCACTTTTCGGTGCGCTGAGGAGGCACCGGAGGAGCCCGCTATGTGATCGGGCGCT
>JAHFDP010000005.1:48826-93691 GCA_023248955.1 Deltaproteobacteria bacterium | reverse complement strand
ATCGCTTCGTCGAGATCGGCGACGACCGTAATGGCTACGTCGGGTCCGAAGAGTTCTTCGGCGAGATAGACCGTTTCGCTCGGGCGCGGCGTGGCGAGGTGTACCGAGGGCGAGACATAGAAACCGCATTTGCCAACATCGAGCGAACGCGACTCCACGATCGCGGAGATGCCGGGCGTTGCGCGCGCGGCGGCAATGCCGGCGGCGAATTGTCGGTGCGCGTTTTCGGAAGCGAGTGGCCCAAGAAACGGCTGCGGATCGCCAAGCGGATCGCCGACGCGAACTTTGCGCGCCCAGGCGGCGAGTTTGTCGACGAAGGAATCCGAGACCGATCGTTCGACCAAAACGCGGCTGGTCGCGGTGCAGCGCTGTCCGGCGCTGACGAACGCGGCGAAGGCGACATCATGCGCGGCTTTGTCGAGATCCGCGTCGGTGGCAACGAGCGCCGCATTTTTTCCGCCGAGCTCGAGCGCTAGGATCTTGGTGCTGTCGGCGGTGGCGCGCTTGATGGCCTGACCGACCATGTAACCGCCGGTCAGCAGCACGCCGTCCACGGCGTCGTGCTCCACGAGGTGCGCGCCAACAGCGGACGGGCCATGGACGATATTTAAAATACCAAGAGGGAGTCCCGCGGCGATCGCGCACGCGGCGTAAGCGTTGGCCACGGCGGGAGCAGTGTCGCTCGGCTTGAAGACCACGGTGTTGCCGCACGCGAGCGCGGGGACGATATGGCCGTTGGGAAGATGCAACGGAAAATTAAATGGCCCCAACACCGCCAGCACGCCGTGCGGTTTGAATCGGCACTCCGCGCCGGGCTGGCCCACGGCGGCAAAGGGCGTCACAAGCTTCATGCCCTCGGTGAGCGTAATCTCGAATTTGTTGACGGAGGCGTCGACTTCGGTGCGCGCCTCCCAGAGCGGCTTGCCGATGTCGCGAGCGATGATGCGCGCCAACTCTTCCTTGCGTGCGGCGATGGCGTCGCGAAAACGGTAGAGCACGCTGGTTCGCTCGGCCAGGGAAAGCCGGGACCAGCCTGGCCCGGCCGCGCGGGCCGCCTCGACCGCGCGGTTAGCTTGGTCAAGCGACCAAGGAAATCGTCCGATCACATCGGACATGTCGGCGGGGGAACGATCTTCCAATTCGCCGGCGGATTGATCGTAATCCATGGGATCCCATTCATTTTAGTAAAACGGAATCGTGTGCACGACGTCGCCCGTCTGCGCGCCGAGTGCTTCCACCGCTGGCGTCGGCAACAGGACCGCGTCTTCATCGAAACGGGCCAGCGTCCACACCGCGCGAAAGCGTTGCCGGCGCCGCGGGCGCTCGATGGCAACGAGGCGGTCTTCGCCTTCGCCTGCGGGAAGCTGCTCCGCTGAAAGTTTGGCGCGCGCGTACAACTTGATCGGTCCCACCTCGCGCACTGGCGCCGAAAAGTGGGGGCCGCCGTCGAACGGATCGATGTGTTCGTCGTACCGAAAGCCGATTTTCTCGAGCATGGTGCGCACGCCCACGGTATCCGGGCCGACTTCGCCGATGACTTCCTGCACGCTCTTGGAGAAGAGCGTGGCGTAAATTTCGCCCTGCGGAAAAAGCTGCTGGATGAACTCTTTGTTGCGACGGCTAGCGCGGTCGGCGTCTTGGTACGAGAGGTTCGTAAATTTGGATCCGAACGCTTCCCAGAGACGGCTTTTCCCCTCGGGTGTGAGTGGTGGCATTAGCTCGGCCAAGACGCGTTCGCGAAAACGCTGCGGTCGAATGGCCATGAAGAGGAAGCGGCAAAACGAAAGTTGCTTGCCCGGTTTGTCATGGTGGCGAAACGCGGGATCGACCACCAGGCCGCCGATTTCCGTGGGGCCTTCGAAGTTGTAGCCAATCTGCAAGACGCGATGGCGAAGGTGTTTGTCGAGGAAGGCCGAGTAGTGCTCCTTCTCGTAGATATCTAAATAGATATGGGGCGATTCGCGCGTGCCGTGCTGCGCGATGATCATGCTGGTACCGACGATGCGCGCCGTTCGCAGCTCCTCGAGGACGAAAATATACTGCCGCTCGAATGGATTTCGGATGGCGCCTGTGAAGGAGCGCACGGAGGTATCGATCAGCTCGGCGAGCGCTTTTTCATCGTCGGGAAGATTTTGCGAATTCAGCAGCGCCGCGACGCGCTTGATGCCAGCGAGATCGGTGCGCTGCACGTCGCGCAACACGTAACGGGGACCGTGATGCTTTTGAGTCATGCGCAGAGCTCTCGAATCAGCTGCTCGTAAAAATCGACCGCACGTTCGAGCTGCGAGAGAGACGTGTGTTCGTTGGCGCAGTGGGCGTTGCCCGTCGAGCGTCCCGCGCCGAAGACGATGGCCTCGGCGCCTGCGCGCGAAAAAATTCCGGCTTCGGTCGACGTTGGTTTGGCGAGCGGCGTGGGATCGAGTTTCAACGTCCGAGCCGCGCGGCCAGCGGCTTGGGCCAGGAGCGCGGTTGCGGGAAGCGCCATCCCGGCATTGCTGCGATCGACGGTGACCGTGACGTCGAGCGCGCCATCGCCGAGGCGATCGGCCCACGCCTGCGCGCGGGAGGCAAATGACGTGCAGAGCGCATCGGGATCGTGCGTGGGAAGCAGCCGCGCGTCGAGCGTCACCTCCACGAAATCGGCGCCGGAAGAGATCAGGGTCACGTTGGCAACGGCGCCCGGCGGCGAAAAACGCGCGTCTTCGCTTGGAGAAAGATCCTGCGCCAATTGGCGCCACAGATCGGTCAGTGCGCTCGCGCCCGTTGCAAGCGCGCGCCAGAGATTCTTCGGGCGATCGGTGCGCAGCGAACCAGGCCGCGCGAAGTCGGGCACGATGGCCGAACGACGTTCGAAAGGTGCGCCAACGGTGAGCGTGCAGCGGCTCGGGATCATGTTGGCGGCGGTTCCGCCCTCGACGGCGACGATGCTGGCGCTGGTCTGCAACGCAAACGCGACGGCCTTTTCGATGGCGTTCACACCAAGCGCGGGCGTTGAGCTGTGCGCGGCGCGACCGTCGAAGGTGAGCAGGTCGGTCTCCGGAGTTTCGATGGCGCGTGCAGCGCGATCACGCACACGCGCGCGCACCACGCAGTAGCCTTTGTGTGCGTTGATGACGCGCAGCTCCGACGGCTCGCCGCAGGCCACCCAGCGCGGTTTGAATGCACCGTGCGTGACGAATCGCTTGGCGCCGCGGAGGCCGACCTCTTCGCCGAACGTTCCCAAGAGATGAAAGGGTCGCGCAAGTTTGGTGTTCGTGAAACGCGCCGCCGCCAATGCTTTGGCCAAGGCATCGAGTTTGACGTCCGCCGTGCCGAGGCCATAGGCGGTGTCGCCGTCGACGGTAAGCGTGTGTGGATCGCCGCGCGTCCAGAGTTCCTTGGGGCCAGTCGGTACGGTGTCGAGGTGGGTGACCAAGAGGAGCGCGTCGCCCGACTCCGGTCGCGACGCGATCACGTTGATGTCGTCATCGCCCACGGGATCAACCTGCACGGTCAGTCCGGCGGCACGATAGAGCGGGGCGAGGATCTCCGCGGCTGCGCGCGTCCCATGGCCGGGAGAAGTGTCGGCGGCAATCAGGGCGCGGGCGGTGTCGATCCAGGCAGGGAGCATTTTCAGTTTAATGTATTTAAAATATGGCCTACGACGGCCGGCAAGGCTACCAGAGCCACGCAATCACGACTACCTTAGCGCGGATGGTTTTAGCGCGGATGGTTGTAGTGCCGGACGGCCTCTCCGTCATCAAGCGATCCTACACACAGTGAGGCTTCACTCATGACTGACCACTCCTGCCTCTTCTGCAAAATGGTCGCCCGCACGATTCCGGTGAAGCGCGTACACGAGGACGACCGATGCATCGCCATCGAGGACATTAACCCGCAGGCGCCGACGCACGTGCTGGTGATGCCACGCACGCACATCGCCACGTTAAATGATCTTGCCGCGGCCGACGAAGCGCTGGCGGGACATCTCCTGCGTGTGGGCGCCGAAATTGCGAGAGGCCGTGGCCATGCGGACGCCGGATGGCGCGCGACGTTCAACGTCAACCGGGGCGCGGGCCAGACGGTGTTTCACATCCACTTGCACGTGCTGGGTGGCCGCCCCTTTTCGTGGCCGCCGGGGTAGCTACTTCACGTCGTTGGCAACGACCATGACGATGTCGTCACCGTGGCCGTGGCCGTTGGCGAGCTCCGTAAGATCGGCTCGACTGTCGTCGATGCCGTTGGGCCCTAGGCTGTAGACGACGATGGCGCCACCTGGCGTATTCGCCGCTGAAAAATCGGCGTTGGCGACCAAAAAGACTTGCAGCGGATCGCCCCAACCGTCCACGAATGCCTTCATCGGTTCGCTGCTGAGGTACGGGCCGCGCCAGCAGCCAGCGATCACGCCTTCGTCGCAAGCGGCCATGCCACTCGGTGGAACGAACAGCGCGGTGTGCGCCTCGTTGAGTGATTCCGGCGCGAAGCTTCCCTCGGTGTTGATGCTCCAAGTTGAGCTGGCGTCCGGCCAGGCCTTGGTGTCGGCGTGAAAACGGCGGTACGCCTCGACCACGGCCACCATCTGCGTTTTGGTCACTTCCGCTGCGGAGAAGGAGGCCTTCGGGAGCGGTGTTTCCGACGGAGGGCTGCTGCCGCAACCCACGACCATCGCGGTCAACCAGAGTGACGACAACGCGCTGAATGTTCGCATAGAGCCCTCCGGTTCAAGGAACGTTAAGGGGAAACTATATCACGGCAAGTCATCGGCAATGAGATCTACGCCATTCTGCAAGAACCGACGCACCAGCAGTTGAGCGCGCGATCCGAGATTGGGGGACCAGTGAGCATGCTCAATGAGCAGCGCCAGCTCCAGCGTTCGTCCGAGCGTCAGCGCCAAGCGGCGTGCACCCGCTTCGCGTTGTGCGGGATCGCGTCGCGCATCGACGAGCCAAGCCTGTGCGTGATCCAACGCGGCCCTCACGGCGCGCGCATACGGTAGCAAAACGCTACCTGCCGTTGCGGTGCAGCGGTGGATTTCGTCCGCAAGCGACTGCACTGCACCTTCCTCGCCAAGCGCGCGCAGCGTGTCGAGCGAAAGGACGTTGGTGGTGCCTTCCCAAATCGGCAACACCTGCGCGTCGCGCAGAAGCCGCGGCAGCCCCGTGTCCTCGACGTAGCCCGCACCGCCAAAGCACTCCAGCGCTTCCGAGGCCACGGCCACCGCTTGTTTTCCAGTCGTGAGTTTGGCCAGGGGAACGACCACACGGAGCAGCCGCAAGTCGTGCGGTGTGGCCTCGTCCGCTTCGCGAAAACCGAGCAGCTCCGCGGCGCGCATGGCCAGGAGAAACGCGCCGGACTGCTCGGCCTCGAGACCGAGCAGTGTGTCTTGGTGCAGCGGTTTCTCCGAGAGCGGCGCGCCGAATTGCATCCGCCGTTTCGCGTAATCCTGTGCCAGCGCAACCGCACGACGCATGCCCGCCGCCGCGGCGACGGCGTTCCAAGTCCGGGTCACCGTCAGCATCGGCGCCATGTGGCGCACACCGTTGGAAAGCTCCGTCACTGGAATTGCGCGCGCGCCGTCGAGCGTCAGCTCCGCGGTCGGCACTTTGCGCGTGCCGAGTTTGTCCTTGAGCCGATTCACGAAGATGCCGTTGGGCATTCCCGCGTCGTCGCGTGTCTCCACGTAAAACAGCGCCAGTCCGCGCCCGCCGGTGCCGTTTCCTTCGGGGCGTGCCAGCGTGAGCGCCATTTGGCTGGAAATGGCCGAGGTAAACCATTTGGTTCCATAGAGCCGAAACGCGTCGCCTTCTTTGCGCGCGATGGTTTCGGTCAAGCCCACGTCGGAGCCGCCGGTCCGCTCGGTCATCCACTGGCCGCTGGTCCACATCGTTTGCGGATCGCGCGAGGTGAGCCGCGGCAGCGCGCGGGCCATGAGCGCTGCGTTGTTGTGCGCGAGCAGCGTACGCGCGGCGCCGTCGGTCATCGCCAGCGGACATGAAAAAACATCAAGTGATGGTTCCAGCAGATAGACCAGCGCAAACTGATGCAATCGCGACAACGTGCCGTGTTTGCGCTCGTAGGCGGTGGCCACCAGGCCATGTTGCGCGGCCAACTTTTCGGCTTCACGCCAAAGTGGCGTGAGGGCGATCGTGTCGACGCGGCGTCCCCAGGCGTCCCAACGGGTGAGCTTGGGTTCGTTCTCGCGATCGGCCAGTTGGAGATCGTAAAGCGGCCCAGCGGAAAGCGCGCCGAGATGGGCGAGCTCCGGTTCGATGGCGCCGCGCATCGAATCGGGAAGCTTGCGCGCCAAGTAGTCACGAAGAAGTGCGTCGCTCGTGAACTGGTTCTCGAGTCGAGGAGGAGCTTGATAAAAAGTCATGTCGTTTTTTGCGGTGCCAAGTAGCGTTGATGCACCAGAAACCGCGCCAACACGCCCGTCGCTAACGCCGCGCTCGCGGCGAGTATCCACTCGTTCCAGGCGAGCGGTGTGATCTGCACCACGCTCCGCGCGGCCGGGAGCGCAAAGGCGAGGAGAAGCGACGCCACCGGAAGCATCAACGCTACCAGCGTCCAACGCGAAGCGCGGCGAATTCCGTCGAGGCGCAACGCCAGCACCATCGCAAAGTTTCCGAGGAAGAGCGCTGCCATCGCCAGCGCGCGTCCGTGCGCTTCGCCGGAACGGCGGCCAAAAAAGTAGAGCGCCAAGATGAGAATTCCGAGCAGCGTGCCTACCCCGATCGACGCCGACATTTCGGGAATTGTGAGCAGCGCTCCGCGCCGCGGCGGATGTCGCTGGAGCTCGCTTGCGGGGAGTGGATCCTGGAAAGCGAAGCTCATCGTGGGATGCACGATCAGCTCGAACCAGACGATGTGAATCGGCAAGTAAACGAGCGGTGCGCCGAGCAGCGGCAGGAGCAGCGCGGACAAAATGATCGCCGCATGCGCCATGGTGAGGTAGCCGAAACACTGCCGCAGCCCGAGCTCGAATCCGCGTCCGAGCCAGAGTGAATCGGCCAGCGTGCGGAAAGAGTCGTCGAGCAAAACGAGGCTTCCGGCTTCGCGCGCAGCGGGCGATCCACGCATGCCCATGGCGATGCCTACAGATGCGCGGCGAAGTGCAGGCACATCGTTGACGCCGTCGCCGGTGACCGCCACCACTTCGCCGGCAGCGAGGAGACGTTCGACGTGCGCGAGCTTCTGCGCCGGCTCGAGTCGCGCCAGCACGCGGTCTGCGGCGATGCCGACTTCACGCGCGATGGCCGCGGCGGTTGTTGGATGATCGCCCGTCATCATCCAGACGTCGATGCCTGCTTTTCGGCAGGCGGCGACGCTCTCGGCGATTCCCGCACGCACGGGATCGCGAAACGCGAGCAGGCCCAGCAGCTCCAGATCGGCCTCGTCGATTTCGCGCGTTCCGGTGGCCACGAAGTTGCTACGCCGCGCCACTGCCAACACGCGGAACGCGCGTCCCGCCAGCGTCTCCACGGCAGCTGCGGCTTCGGCGATCGGACCCTGTTTGCACAACGTCAAGATCGCGTCCGGTGCTCCCTTGACGAAGAGAGCGCGCTCCAGAGGCAGCTCGTGCGAATGGCGCCGCAACGTCGCCGAAAAGGGATATTCGGCGCCGGTGTTGCAAGTGAGCCGCCACGCAACCGCGTCGGGTAAACGCGCGTTGGCCAGCTCGAAGATCGCGCGTTCGAGCGGATCGATCGGTTGCGCATCACATGCCGCCAACGCCGCGCGGACGAGCGAATCGTCGCTGCTCGTCGGATGCCACAACTCCGAAAGAGTGAGGCGGCCTTCCGTCAACGTGCCCGTTTTGTCGGTGGCGATTGCCGTCACTGCGCCGAGTGCTTCGAGCACACGGTTGTCGCGCGCCACCGCGTGGCTCCTCGCCATGCGCACGTTTCCGAAGGCGAGAAAGAGCGTGTATGCGGCGGGAAATTCCTCGGGAAGGCTGGCCACCAGCAGCGTCATGGCCGCCACGATTCCGCGCTCCCAGCCGTGGCCGCGTATTACTTCCAACATACAAATGATCACGCTTGTAATAATCGCTACGATGGCGATCCAGAACACGAATCGTCGCACGGCCTGCTCCACCGGCGTCGGCGGACGCTTGGCGGCTTCGGCCAGCGCGACCAATTCGCCATACCGAGTATGGCGCCCTGTCGTTGTGACCTCGGCAAATCCCGATCCGGTAAGCAGCGTTGTTCCGGCGAAGAGGAGCGCGCGCGCGGGTTTCTCCACCGGCTCGGGTTCACCCGTGAAAACGGCCTGGTTGACTTGCAAATCGTGACCGGAAAGCACGATCGCATCGGCCGCGATCTCATCGCCTTCGGCGAGCACCAAGACATCGCCCGGGACGAGATTCCGCGAAGCGATCCGAACGACAACACCGTCGCGCACCACGTTTGCCTCGAGCGACAGCACCGCGCGCAGTCCTCGCAACGTGCGCAACGAGCGCTGCTCGAGCGAGAGGTTCAGCGCCAGCACCGGCACGATGGCGCCGAAAAGAAACGTGGCTTCGAAGCGATCGCCGGTGATGACGTAGATGACACCGGCGACCAGCAAGAACAGCACCATCGGATCGGCCAGCGCCTCGAGCACGGCGTGCCAGAGCGATTCTTCCTTGGTGGTCGGCGTGAGCTCGTTGGGGCCGGACGCGGCCAACCTCGCCGCGGCCTCGGCGCTCGAGAGGCCAGTGGGGCGAGCCGAGATGAGCACGGCCAAGGATTGTTGCAGATCGGCGCCGTGGCGTCACGGAGTAAGCTTGCTTTCGATGCGGCTCGCAGCGGTCATTTACGATCTCGATGGAACGTTGATCGATTCACTCGACGACATGGCGACTTCGGTGAATGTGACGCTGGCCGCGTTGGGGCTGGCGCCGCGCACGCGGGAGGAGATTCGCGGATTCATCGGTGAGGGCGTGGAGCGGCTGCTCGAGCGATCGCTCGGAGAATCGCAGCAGGCGCTGGTGTCGGAGGCGGTGGTTCGATACCGCGCGCACTACAGCGTGCACCTGCTCGATCGGACGCGGGCGTATCCCGGAATCGCAGCACTGATCGCGATTGCACCGGTGAAACGCGCGGTGCTCACGAACAAACCGGGCGTGCTTTCGCGAAGTATTCTGGAAGGGCTCGGATTGGCGCGTGCGTTTGCGCAAGTGATCGGTGGCGATGAAGCACCGAAGAAACCGCGGCCAGATGGGCTGCTCGCATTGTGCGCGCGTTTGGGTGTGCGACCAGAAGAAGCGTTGATGGTGGGAGACAGCACCGTTGATGTGGCGACCGCGGCAGCGGCAGGCGTGCCTTGTTGCGCCGTTACTTGGGGGCTTGGTGATGAAGCGGCGCTGCGAGCGGCGAAACCGGCATACGTATGCCACTCCACAGGCGAAGTCGCGGCGTTGATCGGCGGTTTTTAGTGCCTTGCGTTCACATTGTGCAGTATGTACACTTTGTACGAAATGACCACAAAGATGGAAGCCACCAAAGTTCGAAACCATTTCGCCGAAGAGCTGAGCAAGGTCGCCTTTGGTAAGCAACGCCTGGTGATTGAGCGGAACGGGAAACCACTTGTCGCCGTGGTTCCCTTTGAGGAACTTGCTCTCCTCGAGGGGTTATCCGAACAAGAAGAAGACCGGCGCGATGTTGCTGCTTACCGCCAAGCTAAAGCCGAGATGGCCAGGACGGGCGAGCGTCCGATTCCTTGGGCGCGATTCAAGCGCGAAGGCTCGACCGTTGCCGGGCCTAAGGGAACCCGAAGGGCGCCAGCCAAACGGACTTCACGGACCAAGTGAAGCGCTACCGCATCGAGATCGCGCCGCGCGTTGCGAAGGATTTGACCACGCTCCCTCGCGCCATTCGTTTGCGCGTGGAATCCGCCATTGATGCACTATCCGCTGATCCGCGACCACCCGGCGTTAAGAAGCTTGTGGGCGAGGATGCTTATCGCATTCGCATAAGCGACTACCGCGTCATCTACGAAATCACGGACGCTGCGCTCGTCGTTTTGGTGGTTCGCGTTCGGCATCGCAAAGAAGTCTATCGATGACTCGATAGGGTTTACGCCAACGTTTCCCCGCGCGTCTCAGCACCGAGTCCGAGCAGCAGGAACACGATCCCCATCAGTGGTGCCAGCGCCACCCAACGCACGATGTCGATCGGATTCTGTCCACTCTGCGCAATCACGCCGACCGCAATGGGCCCAGCTGCCGTGATGATTCGTCCGGTATTGTAACAAAAGCCGCTGCCGGTCCCCCGCAGGTGCGTCGGAAAAAGTTCCGGCAGATAAAACGTAAAACTTCCGAACACGCCGAAGACGGTCAGCCCGATGAGGCCGATCAAGTAAAGCCGCGTCTCCGGCGGAAAGGCGAATCCGAAGGCCAGCCAAATCGCTGCCGAGCTGGAGAGAAAATAGAGCGCGAACATGGCGCGGCGGCCGAGCCACAGCGCGATCGGAACGGTGAGCAGCGTTCCCAAAAGTCCGCCCAAATTGAACGCGCTGGTGGCGATGGTGACGAACTTCGCGGGCGGCTGGTGCGCGTCTTCCGCCAGCAGGCGCGCGATCATCGGAATGAAGGCGTTGCAGCTCCACCAAGTTACGAGCGCGGTCGCAGCCATGGCCAAGCCGCCGAGCGTGCGGCCGCGCATGGCGGGCGTGAAGAGGTCGGCGAGCTTCGCGTGTTCGGTTCTTGCGTCGGCCCAACGCTCGGGCTCTTTGACTTTCCAGCGGATGGCCACGGCGACGATCGCCGGAATGAGGCCGGTGGCGAAGACGAGTCGCCACGACAAACTTGGATTGGACGCCACGACCGAGAGTTGCCGCGTGAAGAGATCGTTGACGTAGGTGGCGAGAAAAAGTCCGGCCGGCGCGGAAGTGTAGAGTAGCGCGCCGAATTGAACGCGCTTTTTTTCGGGAACCGTTTCCGCGACGAGCGCCGCGCCGGCTGCCCACTCGCCGCCGATGCCGAGGCTGGCGATGAAACGAAACGCCGCGAGCACGGCGAGATTTGGCGCGAAGGCGCAGGCCAGCGTGGCGAGCGCGTACGTAAGCATGGTGATGAGCAGCGTGCGCGTGCGGCCGATACGATCGGCGAGACGTCCGAAAAGCACGCCGCCCAGCGCCCAGCCCAGGAGCAGCGCGCTGGTGAGTGCGCCGGTCCAGAACGTCGTTGCGCCGCGCGCCACAGCCGTTCCCGGCGTGAGGTGCAAAAGATCCGGAACGCAGATTGGAGAGACGTAATTGAAAAGCAATCCGTCGAAGACGTCAAAGCCCCAGCCGAGCCAAGCGGCAAAGAAGACCAGCCATTGGTAGGGCGAGAGGCCGGCGAATTCGCGGCGCGGTTGTGCGGTGGCGGAGAGGGCGATGTTATTCATTGTAGGTCGTTTGTAATTCTTTGTAATACGGCGTGGTTGGGCGGACGAAGGCGCCAACTCTACCGAATCCGGCGGTGACTCTATAGACTGCACGGCCCGGAGAACCCATGCGCTCACTCGCACTGCTCGGTCTCGCCGTCGTCGCCTGTGGAAAACCAACACCAGCGCAGCCAATCTACCAGGCGACCGTTGCACCACCGGCGCGCGGCTTTCAACTGGTGGGGCCCGAGATCGATATCCCCGCTGGTCAAGAGCAGCAGTGGTGCACACCATTCGAACCGCTGGCGCACGAGACCACGGTCGTTGCGCTCGAGGGTTATCAGGCGCCCGGCGGGCACCACGTGGCGCTGTTCACGTTGACGAAGAGCTTCAAGCCGGGCGCCTACCGGTGCGACGGTTCAGAGGGCGCGCTCGACATGGTGAACTGGCGATTCGTCGACGGTGTCAACGCGGGAATCGCACACAAGCTGCCGGATGGCGTGGCCCTGACGATTTCGGCCGGCAAGACGCTGATGATGCAGTCCCACTACGTGGCCGGAAAAGATCCGATTCGTGTGCGGGACGTGCTCAACGTGATCGCCGGCGACCCGGGCCAGAAATACATTCAAGCGAATTACTGGCTCGTGGGCGACGTCAACATCCGGATTCCGGTCGGCCCCTCTTACCAGACCGCAGCAAATTGCACGCTCGACGCCAACATCAACGTCCTCGATGTCCGCGGTCACACGCACCAATACGGGAATCTTTTTCAGCTCGATCTCACACGCGCCGGAGCGGGCAGCAGCGATCAGCTCTACCGAGAGACCAATGGACTCCTAATGCGCAACGACCCGCCGCGCAAGAGTTATCCGATCGACGCGCCGCTGCCGCTCAAGGCGGGCGATACGCTGCGCTACACGTGCGGATGGAGCAACACGACCGATCACGCCATCCAGTTTCCGGAGGAGATGTGCCAGGGACTTTTGCTCTACTACCCGTCGAAGGGATTCGTGGATTGCAACGCCGGCTCGACGGTGGTGTTGGAGTAACGTCAGTCGTTCAACGCCCCGCTCGTAATCCACTGCTCAATCACGCCGCGGTCTCCATCCGAAAGCGGCGTCGAATTGAACGGCATGTTCGCGCCATACTTCGCATCGATCGTCGCATGCAGTTTTAAGAGGAGAAAACTCTTGCTCGTGTCGCTAGCCTTCACGCGCGACAGCCCATCCGCCTGCGCGGCTGCATTGTCCGCGACATGCCCGACCAGCTGCGCGAAGGCGTGACCGTCGGCGAGATCCAAATTGCCCGCATGCCCTGCCGCGGAGTGGCACGACGACTGCGTGCAATTGATCGAAAAAATGTTCTTCTGGATTACAGATAGCTTCGGATCCAGACTCGGCGCTGGCCCAGGGCAGGCCGCGAGGAGAAGCGCCATGGGAAGAAGTTTTTCGAGCGTGGTCATCGGCGCGATTGTCGCGGGTGGCTTTGCCGCATGCAATACGGGGCATTCGTCTTCGACGGCCGACGCCGGTTGCATACTGGAAGCAGACACGGGCTGCGTTTCCCGTTGCGACAAAGGGAATTCACTTCACGTCGGGCAATTTTGCACAAGTGGCGGCGACGAATGCGCGAGCAATGGCTTTAGCGGTGCGTTTCTCTGCACCGTCGATCAAGACAAAACCGCGCCGCCGTTTTGCACGCGCCCATGCAGCGTGAATGGAGACTGCGGTCCCTCCGCGATTTGCCAACGTGATCCGAACAATCCGGGGAGTACGCTCCACGGGTGCGTCCCCATGGCGTGTGCGCCGGGCGATCCTGGAATTGCATCAGCGGACGGCGGGACGAATGGCGGACACTGAATAGTGGATTGGCAGGCTTAAAGATCCACTGGGCGTTCCAAACTAATTGACACAATTGAACTAATGATAGTCGTTTGATAGATCTCGCACATGCGGAAGTCCAAGCAAATTCCACTTCTCGGCGTCGCTGAAGCGAGTGAAGCGATGGGCGTTTCGGTTTCCACGATTTGGCGAATGATTCGCAGTGGAGCGGTCGAGAATGTTCGAAAAGGTGGCCGACGGCTCATTCCGGCCCGCGGGCTGGTCGCTCGAACGAGCCGCATTCGCAGTGAACGAATCCCCCCCTTCACCCTAGACAATCCGCTCTTTCGGCTCGTCGGTGCTGGTAAGAGCGGAACCCTCCCTGGGGCTCGCGACAAGCATAAGATTCTCGCCCAATGAGACGAACCGTGCTCTGGGATTCTGGGGCCATCCTGGCGCTCATCGACGGGAAAGACGCTGATCATGCTGCCGCAAAGCGCGTCGCTGTTGATATCGCCAAACATAAGCGGCCCAGCTTCATCACCAACTACACGCTCGCCGAGACGCATGCCCTTCTCCTTTCCAAACTCGGACGGGCCATTGCGCGTGAATGGTTGTTGTCGGCAAGCTTACCGGTGGTTCATGTCACCAGGCACGAAGAAGAGCGAGCCCAGGAGATTCTGGCCACGTACGACGACAAAGATTTCAGTTTTTGCGACGCCGTCTGCTTTGCCGTCATGGAAAAACGCAGCGTCTCCACCGCGTTCGCATTCGATGAACACTTTCGTCAATACGGCCGGTTCACGATAGTCGGACCTGAATAATCCCACGTTTTCCTACTCATGTGACTTAGGCCGGGAGCCGACGGCGGGCATTAACGATGGCCTATTTTGTTTTCGCGGGCAGGAAGACCCACGGATAGGTCACATTGACATTGCCGCCGCCCTTCGGCGCCGGAAATTGCCACTCGCGGATCGCCGATGTCATGCAGTCTTGCACGTGTTGATCGGCGAGCGTGGAATTCTGAATTCGGACATCGTCAACCGCGCCGGTAGGACTGATTACCCAAAAGGCGGTGATCTTTCCCGCGAGCGCGCCGTTTCTCGTCAGGCCATCTTCGTAGCAGTGCTTGATCTCGTTCCAGTGATTCTTAATGACCCCACCGATTTCTTCTCGCTTCAGTCCATCCGACATCACGATCGGCTTCGGAGAATTGTCTCCGGCACGCACGCTTCCAGCGAGCGACAAAATTGCCCAACCGGCGATTACTGCACCGGCGTAGCGGAACGACCGAGCGGGTGCTTTGGTGAGAAGCATGTCAATTCTCCTTTCGAGCTGTGAGGTTCGCGAGAGCATCGCGAGTTGGAAATCGTTCCGAGCGTGAATGTGGCAATAGAGATCGAGAAGGGAATCCAAAGACCGTCACCGCTTCCCGCCCTTCTCGAGTTTTCGCTCGATGCGGCGGAGGTCTTTTGCACTCAGCGACTCGTTTTCAAGCAGGCCCAGCACCAACGCTTTGGCGTTGCCGTCGAAAACGTGGTCGACGAACTGCCGAAGTTGAGCGCCCAGGACCGACTGCTCGCGGACGGCCGCGGAATAGAGATAGGGCTCGCGAGACTTGTCGACCTGCACCAGACCCTTGGCGACGAGGCGACCCAGGAGCGTCATGACCGTCGTGTAGGCGGGCCGCTCGCGAAAGAGCTCATGGTACTTGGCGCCGACTTCGGCGACCGGCCCGCTGCCGGTGCGCCAGAGTGCTTTGAGGATCCGAAATTCCGCAGCGGTTGTTGGGGCGTGTTGGCGCGACATTCATTGATTACTACGATTGTAGTAGGTGACGGATACTACAATTGTAGTAATTAAACGGTTGCGCTGCTAACCAGGCTCCGGCACATCCCAAATATTTCCCCACAACGCGCCGCCACCGTCGATCGTAAAGGTCGACCCGGTGATGAAATCTGCCGCGTCCGAGAGCAGGTAGCACGCGAGATGCGCCACTTCCTCCACGGTGCCCAGGCGCTTGCTCGGCGTCTGCGTCCGTGATCGCTCGATGAACTCCGGCGGATAGTTGTCCGTGCCCGTCGAGCGAATCGTCCCCGGCGCGATGGTGTTCACCTGAATGCGCATCGGTGCCCACTCCACGGCCAGCGTGCGTGCGAGATTTTCCACGCCCGCCCGCGCCGCGCCGGTGTGCGCCATCCCCGGAAAGCCGCGCTGCACCTGCGCCGTCACGTTCACCACGCGGCCGCCGCCCGATTCGAGAAACGCTTTCGTGGCGATGGCGTGCGTCATGTTGAAGGTACCGAGCAGATTGTTTTTCACCACCGCCGCGAATCCGTTGGGGCTCATGGCCAGCGCGGGTGATACGAACTGACCGCCGGCGTTGTTGACGAGTCCGTCGATGCGCGAGAAGCGCGTCAGCACCGCGTCGACGAAGGCGTTGACCAGCGCTGGCTCGCGGATGTCGCATGGCATGGCGAGACACTCGTGGCCCAGTGTTTTGATCTCTTCGGCCACGGCATTGATGGGTTCCGGCCGCCGCCCGCAAATCGCCACGCGTGCGCCCAGCGAGGCCAGCTCCAGCGCCACCGCGCGGCCCATGCCAGTGCCGCCGCCGGTGACGACGTAGGTGCGGCCGTTGAAAAGTCCCGGGCGAAACGGCGATGTCTTCATGTCGATCATCTTAGCCCGCCTCTCGTGAACGTTGCGTGAACGCCGGTTTACCAAAATACGTGGTCCGAAAATGTGCAGCGCGCAAACGACCGTTCTAGAATGAACGCATGGTGTCGCTGCAAGATCTCTACGCGCCTCAAAATCGCTGCTTTGGCTGTGGCCCAGCGAACGAGAAGGGCCTGCGCATCAAAAGTCTCCCGCAGGGCGAAGGGCTGATCGCCGATTTTACGCCGGAGCCGCATCACGAGGCGTTCCCCGGCATGCTCAACGGCGGCATCTGCGGGGCGCTGCTCGATTGCCACTCCAACTGGACGGCGGCCTGGCACTTCATGCGGCAGCGCGGCGAAGAGAAGCCGCCTTGCACAGTCACCGCCGAGTTTGCCGTCAAGTTGCGCCGCCCCACGCCGATGGATGGCCCCGTTCATCTCGTCGCGCGCGTCGTTGAGTCGACCGCCGACAAGGCGACAGTGGAGGCCACGCTTTCGGCGCGTGGGCAAGTTACCGCCACTTGTCGGGGCGTGTTTGTCGTCGTCAAAGAAGGACATCCGGCTTTTCACCGTTGGTAACCCATTCCTCGAGGAGAAAACGATGCATCGCTTCGTCGCCACTGCGCTCATTGCTTTGCTGTTCGCGCCGCTCGCCCAGGCGGAAGGCCGTATTTTTTCGGTTGTTCCGTCCTCGAGCAGCGTGACTTACAAACTCGTGCACAAGTTCCACGAGATCGAAGGTGTCACCAAGTCGCTCGAGGGCAAGGGGCTTGTTCAGCCGGACGGCGTTATCAAAGTCCAGGTGCGTGCCAAGATCGAGAGCTTCGACTCCGGCAACGGCAACCGCGATGCCCACATGAAGGAGACGGTCGAGGCGGCGCGCTTTCCCGACGTCGAATTCAAAGGCGTGGCGTCAGGCGTGAAGCCAGTGACCGCGTTCCCCGCGAAGAACAAAATTTATTTCAAGGGAACATTGACGTTCCACGGCGTGTCGCTTCCGCAGACGGTGGAACTCGAGGTGGCGCAAGCGGATGCCGAGCACGTTTCGGCCGAGGGTTCGTTTCCCATCAGCTTGGAGTCATTCAAGGTGGAGCGCCCGCAACTGCTCTTCGTGCCAGTCGATGATCAGGTGGTCATTCACCTGAAGCTGGCGCTCGATGCGGCGAAATAGCTAGACAAAATGGTTGGACTCGTCTCCCGCTGTGGCTCTACGCGCCTTGGCGAATTCCAAGTCGCGCAACCCACGTTACGCGTGAACTTCGGGTCCAACCATTTTGTCTAGAGCGTCTTCAAGTACGCCTCAAGCTCGTCCTTCTCCGCCGCGGAGAGGTGCGTCGTGGATCCATGAATTCCAGTGAGGCCCGCCTGATCGGAGAGCCGCGCCGAAAGCGTCGCCGCCTTTCCGTTGTGAAGATACGGCGCCGTAGCGAAGAGTCCGGCCAGGCTCGGTGTGTTGAGCTCGCTCACGATGAGATTTGTGGATACGCGCTGCGCTTCTATTTTGAGTGTACCGACATCGTGGAATGCATTGTCCGTGAGCGTTTCGCCCGTGTGGCAGCTGTTGCAGTTGGCTTTCAAGAAGGCGGCGGCGCCACGTTGCGCGGTCGCGCTGATTTCGCCGTGGGCGCCGACGTTGGGGTTGTCCGCCCCAGGTTGCCACGCCAGGTAGGCCAACATTTCGTCGAAGTCGCTGTCCTCGATTCCAGAACCGCCCATTCGATCTTGAACGATGGTTTGAAACGAGTGCATGGTCTCGAGTTTGCCGTCCCAGTGGTAGGGCGCGGTCTTCTCGATGTGGCGGCCGACCAGGCTGGGCGTGTTGCGCGGCCCTTCCGGAAATTGCCACGTGCGGCCGTCGTCGCGGCCTTGCGGATGGCAGCTGGCGCAAGCGATGCCGCCCACGTTCGTGTCGGACATGCGCGCATCGTTGGCCGCATAGAAGAGCGCGCGTCCGCGGGCCACGGGTGCGGGAAGCGGGTTTTCTGCGAGCTTGAGTGTGTTGCGGACCGAGATGCTGTCGCTCCCGACGCCCGAAAGCACGCTGACGGTTTCGTCGAACTGGTTGTGCACGTAGGCGAAGCGTCCGTCTCTGCTGATGGCGATGCCGCGTGGTCCGGCGCCCACGTCGATGATGCCGAAGAGGCCCTGATCCAAGGAGTCGCTGTCCACCGCTTTGCGTGTGGTGCTGACCACGGCGACGTTGTTGCTGGTTTGGTTCACCAAGAAGAGCCATTCGCCCGTCGGATCGACCACGCCGGCCACCGGACCGTTCATGGCGTGGCCCGAAGAGAGAAGCATCGCCGGCGGAATATCGTGTCCGGGCGAAGCGGTGGCGTCCGGATGGACCAGCGTGCCTGCGCTCAAGTCGATGGTGGCTACTGCTGGGGCGACGACCGGCGCGGGTGGCAAGTTTGGCGAGGAGGAATCGGCGTAGCTGCTGCGTGTTTCTTGCGTGGGAATGGTGGATTGCTTGGACACCGCATGCGGAGCGAAAAGCTTCGTCCCGTCGGCGGAGACGACCAGCAAAACAGCCTGGCCCGGCGTCCGCGCGCTGGAGTTACCCGGCATGTCGACACCGGAGTTGAAGTCGCCGCCGAAGTCGGACGGCGGGGTCTCCAGAAAATCCGAACCGGAATTGCGCGTAACCGATTGCGCGAGTCCGATGCGCAGGGCCATCACGCGCTGGCCGAGATCCAGCTTGATCACCTCGCCCGTCTTGGCGACGGTGGCCCAGGCTTGCCCATCGAGTGAAAAAGCAACGGCGCGCACATCATGGGCGACAGGAATTTCGCCCTTCACTTTGCGCGTATCCACATCGATCACGCTCACGGTTCCGGAGGAATTGTTCGCCACCAGGAGCGTTTTTTGATCGGGCGAAACCGCGAGCCCCGTTGGTTCGGCTCCAACGCTGATGGTGGCCACCGGCGCCGCCCAACTGCCGCGGGCGACGACGCTCACTGTGCGGTCGTATCGATTGGAGACATAAATTTCGTCGTGCGCGCCGACGGCGACGGCCTCCGGCCATTTGCCGACCGGCACCGAGGCAACGCGAGCCAAATTGGCAGTGGCGACGACATGCAGCGCATTGTTGTCGGCATCCGCGATGTAGAGGAAGGCATCGTCGCTCGAAAGCGCGGCACTCCCGGAAGCGCGCGTTCCTCTTCCGGATGGCGCGGGCTGTTGAGCGCAACTTGCGGCCAGCAAGAGGACTGCGGCGCGACGATGCATGTGGCCTCCCAGTGAACTTTCCAGCTAGGAGATCTTAAGCAATCGGCGTGCCGCCAGCTAGGTTACCTGATTCACTAGCGACGGGTGCTCCGCGCGCTACTCGGTTCGGACATCGGTGTCACGCTTGCTTCGCGCTGCCTGTTGGACGGGCGCCGGTCCGCATCCTCGAAAACCGTCGGGACACCATCCTCGCTGCCATGCGGGTCCTTCGGGTGCATCTGTTCCCGGCCAAAAAGATCCGTTGCCGCCCCACTGGCCGCGCAGGGCAATGAATTCCGAACCCTTGCGCGGTGCCCAGATCTCACCCACGTTGACGACATTTTCCCAGGTGCGCCAGCGCGGTCCGGCCCCGGAAACGTGATCGAAAAAGGGAACGTCGTTGGAATCGGTGTAACTGGCGTGGCTGCCACGCGCGGAGAGCACGATGGGGTGCGTCCCGAGTCGGGTAAGGGCATTCCAGGGCCGAAAGGGACCTGGCGCATTGTCGCGATGGCGCGCATAGGCGGCGCCGACCGGGGTGCGCGTGTTGTCGAGAATAATGGAGACGTGCTCCCAATCGCTGTCGTGATCGAAGAAAAAAGCGCCCGTGTTGTACGGGAAGTAGAACCAGTACTGCATATCGATGCCGCCGTCCTTTCGGGAATAGACGTGGGCGTAGGTGACCCAGTCGCGTGGGTCACGGCTGCCTGCGCGAAGGCGCGTGGCGATGTAGGCTTTGCGGCCGTCCACGGGATCGGGGTCGAAGGGCAGCCGAACGCGTGCCCGAATCCATTGAGTAGATGCCGGCAAGTTGGGCTCGTCTCGGTCGAGGTAAACGAGCGGAGCGTAGAGCCGCGCAAGAGCGTCTTCTTCGGCGTCGACGAGTCCGTCGCGGTCAGCGTCGATCTTGGGGGGGAGCGGGCTCTCGAACGGTGCGTCCACGACGTACGTCGAGACACTTCGGCAGGCGAGCGAGTGGGCGATTGCAAAAAGGGCAATCAGCGTTTTTTTGCGCACGGGGGTCGAACAGAAGGACGGGCGTTATTCTGCCCAGCGCGCGAATTTCGATGTCAGACCCTTCGCGTAAGGTACGTTTTCACAGGGGAGCGGACATGGCCAAGGCAGAGCGGGCGGCGGGATTTGCGTGCACGGCATGTGGTTTGCGCACGCCAAAATGGTTGGGGAGGTGCCCCGATTGCGGCGCGTGGGGGTCGATGGGGGAAGTGGAAGTTGGCCGATCAAGCGGGAAGGGTATTGCCCGGTTGCCGCTCGCCATTGCGGCGGTGGAAGCCGGGCCGGTCAAGCGCGACAGCACCGGAATCGGCGAGCTGGATCGCGTGCTCGGTGGCGGGCTGGTACCTGGCGCCGCGATTTTGTTGGGCGGCGATCCAGGCATCGGAAAATCGACGCTGCTGCTTGCGGCCATGCATGCGATCGCGCAGCAGGGGCCGGTACTCTACGTGTCGGGAGAGGAGTCGCCGCGACAGATCCGATTGCGCGGGGAGCGGCTGGGAGCGCTCTCGAACGGCCTGATGCTTTTTGCGGAGGGCGACGTTGAAGCCATCTTGGCAACCGCCGAACGGATGCGCCCGCGGGCGTTGGCAATCGATTCGATCCAGACCGTTCATCTGCCGCAGTTGGGTGGCGCGCCAGGTGGCGTGGCGCAGTTGCGCGAGGTGGTTGCGCGGCTGGTTGCTTTCGCGAAGGAGACCGACACGCCGGTTTTTCTGGTGGGGCATGTCACCAAGGATGGCGCCATCGCTGGTCCACGTGTGGTCGAACATATGGTGGATACGGTGCTCTACTTCGAGGGCGATCGTGGGCACGCCTACCGGATCTTGCGCGCGCACAAGAACCGCTTTGGTTCCACGAACGAGATCGGCGTTTTTGAGATGAAGGGATCGGGCCTTAGTGAGGTTCCGAATCCTTCGGCGCTATTCCTTGCGGAGCGGCCGCGTGGCGCGCCGGGAACCGCGGTGGCGGCGACGCTTTCCGGGACGCGTCCTGTGCTTGTGGAAGTTCAGGCGCTCGCGACGCCCTCGCAGATCCCGGCGCCACGTCGAACGTGTCTCGGGGTGGACTCCGCGCGCGTCGGATTGCTGGCCGCCGTGCTCGAACGAAAGTGTGGAATCGATCTGGCGGGCTGCGATCTCTATGTGAACGTCATCGGCGGACTAGAGCTGACTGAGCCAGCATGCGACTTGGCAGTCGCCGCCGCGTTGGTCTCGTCGCTGCGGGACAAGCCGATCGCGGAAACTACGCTTGTTCTCGGCGAAATCGGACTGGCTGGTGAACTGCGGGCCGTGGGTCAGCTCCCGGCGCGACTGGCGGAGGCGGCCCAGCTTGGATTCACACGCGCCATTGTTCCGCTCGGTGCTGGTGCGCAGTGTGAGAAGCCGCCATTGGAGCTGGTGCCGGTGGCAACGCTGGAGTCGGCGCTACAGGTCGTGTTTGGCTAGGGTTCGATTGGCGGACCGGTGGTTGATTCGCACCCTGCTATCACGCTCGAGCAACCATTTCCTTCCATCGCGCGAGATGCGTCTCGCGTTCTTCGACTTTCATTCTCGGCATAAATCGCTTTCCCACTTTCCAGGTTTTCCGGATCTCTTCTTTGGAGCTCCAAAAACCGGTTCCCAACCCGGCCAGAAAAGCCGCGCCAAGAGCGGTTGTTTCGATCATGCGCGGTCGTTCGATGGGAACTCCCAGCAGATCGGATTGAAACTGCATGAGCAGATCGTTCATCGAGGCGCCACCGTCCACGCGAAAAGCGGGAAGGGCTTGGCCCGCATCTTTTTCCATCGCAGTGACGAGATCGTGGATCTGAAAAGCGATTCCTTCAAGGACCGCCCGCGCCAAGTGGCCGCGCTTGGTTCCGCGATCGATACCCGCAAAGAGCCCGCGCGCTTGCGGCCGCCAGTAGGGCGCACCAAGACCGGCCAGCGCTGGAACGAAGACCACGCCGTTCGAATGCGGCACCGTTCTGGCGAGCGCCTCGATGTCTGAAGATTTCTGGATCAGGCCGAGCCCGTCGCGTAGCCACTGCACGGCCGCACCAGCAATGAAAGCGCTTCCCTCGAGCGCATAAGCGACCTCATCGCCAATGCGCCAGGCCACTGTCGATAGAAGTCCCGAAGCGGATGCCACGGGGCTTCGGCCGACATTCATCAGCAGGAACGCTCCGGTTCCATAGGTACATTTGGCCTCGCCAGGCGTGAAGCAGGCCTGGCCAACCAGCGCCGCTTGCTGATCACCGGCGATTCCCGCAATGGGAATGCCGTCGGGAAGTCCCTTAACGCCCTTCGTCTGCGCGACGACTCCCGAGGAGCCGCGAATCTCGGGGAGGATCTCTTTCGGGACGCCGAAAAGATCGCATAGCTCATCACTCCAGGAGAGCTTGCGCAAATCCATAAGTAACGTGCGGGAGGCATTCGTAACGTCCGTGATGTGCGCGGAATGTTTGCTTAGGCGACTGACGAGTGCGCTGTCGATAGTGCCGAAAGCGAGTTCTCCGCGCCGCGCGCGCGCTTCGGCTCCTTTCACGTTTTCAAGGAGCCACCGGATTTTGGTTGCCGAGAAATAGGGATCTAAGACGAGCCCAGTTCGGTCACGCACGAGAGGTTCTTTACCCGCCGACTTGAGCGCTGCACACTGATCAGCGGTCCTCCGGCATTGCCAGACGATGGCATTGTGAATCGGCTTTCCGGTTCGCCGGTCCCAGAGGACGGTTGTTTCGCGCTGGTTGGTGATGCCGATAGCGTGAAGCGATTTGGCGTGAATGCCAGCTTCGGCGAGCACCTTAATAATCACGTGCTGCGTGCTCATCCAGATGTCTTCGAAGTCGTGCTCCACCCATCCTGGTTTTGGAAACAGTTGCCGAAATTCGCGATTGACCCGCGCCTTGATATTGAGTCGTTTGTCGAGGAGGAGCGCCGTCGTTCCCGTTGTTCCTTGATCAATGGACAGGATGTAGCTTCCCATTAGGAACTCCCGTGCGGATGGATGGGCGTTTTAGAATCAAGAAAACCCTCAGTTGCAAAACGGACAATTTCAGAACAGACGTTCTCCGCCTCGGAGCTGAGCGGCAGCACATGACCGGCGCCAGGGAAAAAAAGAAGGCGGGAGGTCGTGGAGGGCAGCAGCGCCATAAGCTGACGAGAACCTCTCGGATCTGCCGCGTCGTCCTTTTCGCCATGCAGGACCAGTGCTGGCATCGTAATGCGATTGGCATCGATTCGGGCTTGTTCGATTAGACATCGCAGCTCTCGTCCCCAGCGTAACGGAACCGCTAGGTAGGTCCCAGGCCGCTCGACACTCTTGCCTTTCCGGAGGAGAAGACCAAAGCGCTTCGGAATCCGGAGCCTTCCGAGGACATTGACGAAGCCCCAGGTTCGCCCGGCCGGAACAAAGGGCGGCGCCATGGTCACGATGCCTCGAATTTCAGAGTGATGTGCCGCAAGTCCAAGCGCTAGGAGTGCTCCCATGGAGAGGCCACAAACGGCATGTCGCCCGGGTCCCAGCGATTGGAGTGCGCGCTCCGCCGCTGCCCTCATGTCGACTGCGCTGACGTTGTTCAGTTCGAGAGGAGTCGTTCCGTGCCCGGGGAGGAGCGGGCACACAGCCCGGTGTCCCGCCCTCGCAAGCGCCTCTCCGATCGGGCGCATTTCCGCTGGAGATCCCGTGAGCCCATGCAGGAGCAAAACGCTACCGGCTCCCTGTTGTTCGCCGAGATCGAAAGCTTCCGCACCGAGCGCGACCATCGAACGGGCGACTACCACGGGTCACACTCGCCGACTAGCTTTGCCCGCTTGTCTGGATTAGTTGACGACCGCTCTCCCTCTGGTATCCCGCATTGCCGCCTTAGCCTCGTGCTCATAACTTCGCCGTTCGCATTCATTTCAAGCAAAGAGAGACTCCCATGGCCGACGAAAACAAGCCCGTTCAACTTCAAGTTCAACTCGATGACGACATCGCCCAAGGGATTTACGTCAACATGGCGATGGTCAATCACTCTGAAACCGAGTTTACGTTGGATTTCATCTACATCCAGCCCCAGCAGCCCAAGGCCAAAGTCCGAACGCGGATCATTACGAGCCCCAAGCATGTGAAGCGCCTTGTTGCAGCCATGCAGGACAACATCAGCAAGTTCGAGGCCAAGTTTGGGGAGATCGATATTAGCGGGCCGGAGACGGAGCAACTCGGGATCCACTAGATTCGGGGTCTCATTTTGATTCGTTCGAATCTCAATTTGAGACGTCAAAGTGGTTCAAAGTTCTCCCGCACTCCGAGAACGCTTTGGCATGAACGCTGCTCTTATTTCTCCGCGCGCCATTTGGGCGCCTACGGAGGAGAAGATGAGCGAGCCGAAGAAGATGTATGGCGTGTTTTCGATTTCCGAAAAAGATGGCCGTGAGCCGTTTTTCAATCGCGTCGGATACGCCTTCGTTAAGCCAGACAACACGATAGAAGTGTTTGTCGATACCTTTCCCTTAAATGGGCGACTTCGCCTTAAGGAACGGGCGGAAAAGCGCGCGGACGCAATGGCGCCTGCTTTCGTCGGGGGAGCCTGAGATGCGCTGCGCCGTGGTGGCTGCGCTGGCCTTGATAGGATTCTCGGCGGCTGCGCACGCCAAGACGAAGACGCCGCTCGCCGAAAGCGAAACGATCGACATCAACAGTGCAACTGAAGCCCAGCTCATGCGTTTGCCCGGTGTTGGTCTTAAGCGAGCGCGTGCTGTCGTCGAGCGTCGCAAGGAGCACGCGTTTGGTTCGCCGGATGAGCTGGTGCATGTTCGCGGATTCGGGCGGAGCCTCACGCGGCGACTGCGTGCTCACCTGACAGCACGCCCTTCGCCGGTCCGTTCTGCTGTTGTTCTTCCAACGAAAAGGGAGCCGCAATGACCTTGTTCGGTTGACAGCGACAATCCTCGAGCGTAAGCGTCGGCGACATTTCGATGGGTGATCCGGTTGCGAAATCGGATTTCAAGGGAAGCCGGTGCTGAAGCCGGCGCGGTCCCGCCACTGTAGCCAGGCAGCACCGCTCTCGACTCCACTCGCCTAGAGAGGCGGGGAAGGCGAGGTGGAGCGCGCAGCTCTGAAGTTTTGGAGCGGCAGACCTGGGAGCCAGGAGACCTGCCCATCGATCCATTTGCGATCTCGGCCGACGCATGGTGCGGCGGCTGGGGTCGCGGGCTTTTTCCTCTTCGAGAGAAAGAGGTACGCCCTGCCGCCGTACGATTTCGCCCGAACGGGCGCATTAGCGAAACGTTTCAACGCCATCGGGCTCGTGGTTTGGCTTGGCTGCGCCCAGATGGCCATGGCCGGTGAGCCAGCGACGTCCGGAGACGAACGGCCGGCGTTCGTGCTGCCGCCCGTGGTCATTCGTGCACCACGAACGCACGCAGGGATCGATCCAACAGCGTCGTCGGAATCGGTTGACGTGAACCTGACTGGCGGACTTCGGACGATCGAAGATCTGGTCGCACAAGTCCCGGGCGCAGGCGTGCGGGGATTCGGAGGGCCGGGAGCTGCATCGACCGCCACAATTCGCGGCTCCTCGAGCGACGAAGTCGTCGTGTTGCTCGATGGCTTTCCAATTACCGGCGCTATTGGTGGCGGAGTTGATCTTTCCGCGTTGCCCGCCGGGTTCCTTGACCGCGTGGATGTGATTCGTGGTCCGGTAGGCGCTCTTTACGGTGCAGGGGCGATGGGCGGAGCCGTCGTGCTCGTCACGCGTCGGTCCGTCGTTCCCGTTGCGATCGACTCTGCGATCTCGATTGGATCATTCGGAACGGGCGCGCTTTCCGGGAGCGTCGTAGGAGCTAGCGGTCAGTGGAGATGGCTCGCTGCCGCCGACTTTTTTCGTACGGCTGGAGATTTTCCCTACCGCTACGATCCAACGCCGGAGCTTCCCGGTTCGGCCGCTGACGTGACTACGATACGCCAGGGAGCGGACGCTTCGCGCGCAGCCGTGCTCGGCAAGGCCATCTTCGAAAACGACGGAATTTCGGCAGGCGTCTTGGTTCAATCGACCTTCCTTGATCGAGGGCTTCCCTCGCCGCGTGGAGCTTTACCGAGCAGCGCTCGGGAAAATGAAGGCAACCTCAACGCATCGGCGCGCGCCGCAGGATCTTGGAACACGCTCGATGCCGAAACGATGATCTATTTCCGACGGGACAACAGATCGGTACGCGGTGGTGATTTTCCGCTCGATGCACTTGAGCGTGACGCCGGCGTTCGTTTTCACTCGTCTTGGCAGGCCGCCCAGCGTCATCTTTTTCGCTTCACAATTGACGGTGCGCGCGAGTCACTACTCTCGGCGGCATTTGGCGATCCGGCTCGCGCTTCCGTAGCTGTCGGCGGCGGGTGGGAATGGCGCATGTTCGATCCGCTTCTTTTCATCGCAGCGGTCCGCGCGGAACGCCAAGGCGATTTTGGCGGCGTGAGCCCACGGGCGGGATTAGTGATTCGTCCCGATAGCGCCCTCGAGTTTCGCATCGGTGGCGGTGCCGGTCGCCGCGCGCCCAGTTTCTTCGAGCTCTACTACGCGTCCGGTCCGCTCACCCCGAATCCTGATCTCGTGCCCGAACGCAACGTTGGAATGGACGGTGGTGCGACGTGGCGCTTCGGGATGGTTTCGCTCTCCGCCGATGCTTTTTGGACGCGCTACCGCGACCTCATTCTTTACGAGCTCTACCCGCCGGCGCGAGTGCGCCCATTCAATCTCCCCGGCGCCACGCTCTGGGGCGGCGAGGTCGCTGCGCATTTTCGTCGCCGCGCACTTCGCGCCAAGCTTGGCTACGCACTCCTCGTTTCGCGCAATGAGATCGATCTTGCCGGCGTGCACGGAAATCCCGTGCCCTACCGAACGCCGCACGGTTTCCTTGGGCGCGCGGGTTGGGAGGGCGACCGTCTCCGCGCGTTCGCCGAATTGTCCGCACAATCGCGCACGCCGGTGAACCGCGCCGCAACCGTTTTTCTCGCCACCCGCACCCTCGTGAACGCGGGCGCATCCATTCGCCTTGGTGCCGGTTTTTGGATCGGCGCCGAGGTCTCCAACTTGCTCGACCAACAGACGCTCGAAGAGATCTCTGGCTATCCCCTTCCTGGCCGCGCCGTGAATGCGACGCTTCGCTGGGAGTCGTCAACTCCAACCGAAAAGGAATCGTCATGAAACGAATTTGTCTCGTTGCCCTCGTTGCTGCTTGTGGTGGAACCACGACCTCGAATCCGGCGGCTCCACAATCCTGGACCGGGAAAGTCGCGTCCACCCTCGATCTTCCGAGTGGCACGGCGCTCTTACCAGACAGCGGGAAGAGCACCCGATCCGCTCCACAGGGCATCGCGGCCATCGGCGGAAATGTCTACGTCGTGCTCACCAACCTCGCTCCGGACTACACCGCCGGAGGCCCCGGCCTCGTCGTTGTGATCGATCCGATCACGAATGCAATACAGAAGACCGTTTCGCTCGGCGCTTGTCGCGATCCTGGATTCGCGCGGGCTGATGGATCGAACTTGATTATCACTTGCGCGGGCGATTTCTCGGGAAGTGCGGCTGGCGGTGCTGGCCTCGCCATCTACGATACGACCACGGATACGGCGATCGTCATCGACACCGGCGCTGCTCCCGGCACGGCCGTTCGCGCGGGTGGCGAAATTTTCATTGGCGATGCGGCCAGCGGCGGACTTCTCCGCGTCGATGCCGTGAGCCACGTCGTGCAGAACGGCCGCGGTGGCGCTGCGCCAATTATGGTTTGCCCGGCGAATAGCAAAGGACTCGCCTTCGTCGCCGATCTCGTCGACACGGGATCGCAACTGCTGGCGGCTTGCTTCAACACCAACCAGATCGTCGCGTTGAACCGCGTGACCGGCCAGCCCATTGCGGACGCCAGCGCCACGGTTTCCGATGGGCCGGTCAGCCTCGCCTGGGATGGCAAGGACACCTGGGTCGCATCTAGCTTGGCGAACTCCGTTGACCGCGTTTCTTCGGGTGCGACGCTGAGCACGTCGAAGAGCGCGATTGATCTCACGGGTGGTGGTACGGCTAAGGCAGCGCCGCAGCAGGTCGTGTTTGCGGACGGCGCCGCTTACATCGTGGATTCTGGAACCAACAACGTCGTCAAATTCGATCCGGAGAAGTTGAGGGTCCTCGCCGTGGCCCACCTCGAGGACGGATCGAATCCCTACAACCTCGCCGTCGTGGCTCCCGACGTGCTCTACGTCACGGAAAACTTGACGAACAAAGTCGCGCGCGTCGAATTTCATGCTCAGTAGTTTTCTCCTTGCCGCGGTGTTGACGCTGGGCCCCGCGCCCAGCGCCAACCCGCGGCGCATCGTCACGCTGGCGCCGAGCCTCACGGAGATCGTGCTCTCGCTCGGTGCTGGCGAGGGGCTCGTCGGTGTCACGCGCTACGACGACGATCCCCGCGTGGCGAAGTTGCCGCGCGTCGGTGGTTACAGCGATCCGTCGGCCGAGACGATCCTGGCGCTGCATCCGGACTTGCTCGTTGCGCAGCCGTCACCGGGAAATCGCGGCGTGGTGGAAGTGCTGGCGCGGCTCGGTGTGTCGGTCGTTGCGTATCAGCTCAACACGGTGGCCGACGTCCAGGAAACCGTGCGCGCGATGGGTGCACTGCTTGCGCGCAAAGTTGAAGCAGAGCAGATCGCCGCGGAAATTTCGGCGCACCGTGAACGCGTGCGTGCGCGCGTCGCGAAGCTTTCGCCCGTGCGTGCGCTGCTGGTCTTGGGAACCGCGCCACTCGTTGTTGCTGGCCAAGGATCGTTTGCTGGCGAACTCCTCGCGGATGCGGGGGCAGACAATGTGGCGGGCGAATCGGCGGTGCCGTTTCCGACGATAGCCGCGGAGCGCGCAGTCGCGCTTTCTCCGAACGTGATTCTCGTGGCGCCGGACGCCGCCGAATCGCTTCGATTGCCGCCCGGTCTGTCGCGCGCCCGCGTGGTGCAACTGGCCTCTCCGGCGATTTTGCGACCCGGTCCGCGGCTCGGCGAAGCGCTCGACGAAATCGACGAAGCCCTGCATCCGCACGAGAAGAAATGACGCCGCGTCCGCTCGCGCGCGCCCTTGCGGTGACGATCACACTTAGCATTTTGCTTACGCTTACGCTGATCGCCGCCGTGGCCACCGGAGCGGAGCCGATCGATCTGAGCCGCGCCTGGCGCGGAGTTCCTCCCGATCGCGACATCGTCGTTGCGCTGCGTTTGCCGCGAGCGCTGCTTGGCGCGCTGGTCGGAGCGTGTCTCGCCAGCGCGGGGCTCGCCTTGCAAGCGCTCTTGCGCAATCCACTCGCTGATCCTTTTGTACTCGGCGTTTCCGGCGGTGCCGCGCTCGGCGCAACGCTCTTCGCCGCACTGGGAACCGTGCTCGGTGTCGCTTCCACCGCCGGCTTTTCGCCGGTCGCCGTCGCGGCATTCGCTGGCGCGCTCGCTGCCGCCCTCGGCGTTTACGCATTGGGCCGCGTCGGCGGTCGCCTCGTTCCTGAGCGCGCGCTCCTGGTCGGCGTCGTTTTCAACGCCTTCGCCTCGGCGGTCATCACCGGAATTAAGATTTCCGTTTCGCCGTCGCGCGCACAGACACTGCTCTCGTGGCTCGTCGGATCACTCGGCTACGAGCGGCCCACCGCGCTCCTCGTCGCCGCCGCTTTTTCCGCCGCGGGAATTTTCACGATGATGATTCTGGCCGGTCGCATGAATCTCCTCGCGCTCGGCGAGGAGGGCGCGGCAGCGGTCGGCGTCGATGTTCCGCGCACGCGCGGCGCACTTTTTCTCGCGGCGTCGCTCGTAACCGGTGCTGCGGTTTCACTCGCGGGACTGGTTGGCTTTGTCGGACTTCTCGTTCCGCACGCGGCACGCTTGATCCTCGGTCCCGATCACCGATCGCTGGTGCCCGCTTGCGCTTTGGGCGGCGCGGCCGCGCTGGTGCTCGCCGATACGGGTGCGCGACTTTTGTTTCGATCGCTCGGTACAGAGCCACCCGTTGGCGTGGTGACCGCACTTCTCGGTGGTCCACTCTTTCTTTGGCTCCTCGCGCGACAACAGGAAAAGACGTGACAGCGCTCGGCGAATTGTCGCGCGTCTCGTTCGCTTATGGCGTGCGCGACGTGATCACGGATGTATCGCTTTCGATTACACGCGGCCAAATCGCCGGCGTGATTGGCCCCAACGCCTCCGGGAAATCAACGCTGGCGCGGCTTTTGTGCGGACTTCTCGCACCGCGGTTCGGTGAGGCTCTCCTGGGCGGAACAAATGCGCACGCACTCCCGCGTCGCGAAGCCGCGCGGCGCGCGGCGCTGGTGTCGCAACTGATTCCAACGGAATTGCCGTTCACATCACGCGAAGTCGTGCTGATGGGACGTGCGCCCCACTTGGGCTTGCTCGCACTGGAGAGCGCGGAAGATGTGCGCCTCGCCGATGCTGCGCTCGCCGAAGTGCGCATTTCGCATCTCGCCGAACGCGCTTTCGACACGCTTTCCGGTGGCGAGAAACAGCTCTGCATTTTAGCGCGCGCGATCGCGCAGGCCGCGCCGCTCGTTGTTCTCGACGAACCAACCAGCGCGCTGGATTTGGCGCATCAAACGGATCTTGCGCGCGCACTGAAATCGCACGCCGCCCGCGGTGGAGGTGCGCTCGTAGTCGTGCACGATCTCTCGTTTGCCGGCGCGGTGTGCGATCACCTGACGCTGCTTTCACGTGGAAGTGTTGTGGCGAGTGGCGCTCCTCACGATGTGCTCGCACCCGCGCCGCTCGCGGCCGCTTATGAAACGAGCGTGCGTGTCATCGCCGATCCAAAGACGGGCGCGCCCATCGTGCTGCCATCACTCGATGAAAAACTTTAGCGCGGCGCCGAGGTAGCGCGCTCCGTTACCATGGCCGGGTTGTCGGTAGCCGAGATCAATTCCCGCTTGCGGTGTAACGAATCCGACGCCGGCCGCAAAATCGTAAGCGCGCGTGGTCCAGTCGTAGGCGACGCCGGCGCGAATTGGAAAAGCTCCGCTCACGAGATATTCCGCGCCAGCTTTCGTCGACAGTGCGCGTACACCACCTGGGAGAAACGTGGTCGTTCCGTCGATGGCCAGGCGAAACGTGGTGTCCTCGCCAAACGCGATGCCGTAGCCAATGCCGACTGGCGCGAGCGCGGAATGCGTGGGGACGAGGTTTTGTCCAACGAACCCGAGTGAAAAAGGGCCGGTGAGAATGAGGGCACCGATGTCGGTAGTCCATCGGCTTACGTCGCCATCGGGGCCGGAGAGTCCTAGATATTTTGTGGTGGTGCCAATGAGAAATTTCGGCGACGCGGGATAGGCAAATCCCAAATGAACGACGTTTCCTGTCACGTCACCGAGTTGCCAGCGCGTGTAGCTGAAGGCACCCGCGACTGGTTGTGAGGAGGTGGAATCGACCACCGACGCGCCGGTGACGAATCCGCCTGTGGCCACGTCGCGCACCCCGTCGAACTCGATGGTGTAGCGATGCCCGAAAGCTGCGCCAGCGGGATTTAAGTAGACGCTGTCGTTGCCGGTGGCGATGGCGCGGTTGGCGTCGGCCATTCCGAGCGCGCGCGTGGTCACGTCGAGTCCAGAAGGTCCGCCGGGCGGCGCTGCGGCGGCAATGATCGAAGCGATCGCGAATGTAATACACAGCATGGGGGCAGTTTAGCGCGCCTTCGGTGAGTATGGTTGTCCGTGGTAAAGATTTGCCCATGGCCGACTGGAAAATTCGCAAAGTCGTCATCCCCGCCGCGGGCTTGGGCACGCGTTTTTTGCCGGCCACCAAAGCGATTCCGAAGGAGCTCTTGCCCATCGTCGATGTGCCGACGTTGCAGCTTGTGGTCGAGGAGGCCGTCGCTGCGGGATTCACCGACGTGGTGCTTGTCAACGGCCGCGGTAAGAGCGCCATCGAGGATCACTTCGACATTGCGTTCGAAATGGAGACGACGCTGCGCGCGCGCGGAAAAACGGCGCAGGCGGATGGGCTGCGTGCGATTGCGAATTTGGCGCACGTGCATTCGGTGCGACAAAAAGAGCCGCTGGGATTGGGACATGCGGTGCTGTGCGCAGAGGCGGCGGTAGGCGACGAGCCATTCGCGGTGATGCTGGGCGACGATCTCATCGACAGCGTGGACCCGGGAATCGGACAGCTCGTGCGTGTGGCGCAAGAGACAGGGAAGGGCGCAGTCGCGCTGCTTGCGGTGCCGGAAAGGGAAACTTCGCTGTACGGAATCGCGACAGGAAAATCTGCGGGGGCGCGACGAACTGCGATCGAACACCTCGTGGAAAAACCGAAGCCGGGAACGGTGAAGTCGAATCTCGCCATCATCGGTCGCTACGTTTTGCCACCGGATGTTTTTGCGATCTTGCGGAAGGTGAAGCCCGGCGCGGGCGGGGAGGTTCAGCTTACGGACGCACTGGCGCAACTCGCGGTTGAGGGACGGCTCATCGGCGTGGAGTTGGAAGGCACGCGACACGATGCTGGAGATCGGCTCGGCTATTTGAAAGCGAATTTGGCGTACGCGATGAAACGACCGGAGTTGCGGGATGGGTTGATCGCATACATGCGCGAGTTGGTGCGGTAGCGCGATGTTCGTACATGAGAGAGACAGTGATCCCGCCGGAGTTTAGCGAGTAGGGCGAGCAAGGAAGTCCACATGAAAGGCCTACTTGGAGAGCAGCGCAAACTCCTTGAGAACGTGGAGTGAGGATGAAAAAAAGAAGCACCAAGCACCCAACGCCAAATCCTGCCACTCAATCGGAGGGAGGCGTTCACCGAACGTCTCAGAAAGCAACTTCTCGCCAATCTCCGACCATGCCTACCGTCGTTACACATCCGAAGGGGCGGCACGGCAACTCCTCAAAAACGGTTACGAAGACCTTCTACGTTGGCGGCGGCGCTAGCGATGCGATGACCAAGCAGAAATTCTGGTCGGTCATTGCCGCGACCAAGCCCGAGGAGGGTTTTGATGCCCAGGCGCAACGGCTGAATGATCTTCTCTCCGCTCTGCCGACCGCGGCGGTGGAGGGTTTCGAGCAGATGTTCCACGACTACCGCAATCAGGCAGAAGATCACGCCGACCTGCGCGAGATGGCCCAAGAGCTTGGCGGTGGTGCCGGCGACGATGGATGGAGCGACTTCTGTAGTTGGGTAGTCTCACGCGGACGAGAGGTTTACCGCGCCGCACTTCAGAACCCCTCCACACTGCGTTCGGTTGCGGCCGAATCAGAAGCAGTCGATTTCGAGGAGTTTCAATACGTGGCCGGAAGGATCATCAACAAGGCCAGCGGCGGAGACGAACTCTAGACGCCCACCGCCATGCTCTTTACCTGTCGAGCGCGCTGCAAAGATGCATGATCGCTTCGCTTGGATAACTGGCTCTGCCGCGTTCATACAAATCAGCGGTGCGAAAACCCTCGGCCGCGGAGGGGTGGACGGTCATGGCGCACCCTCTAGCACGGCCATGCTAACTTCCGCCGCATGCGTCTCTTCTCCGCGCTGCTCTTCGCTTATCTCCTTCCCTCCGGCGCATTGCTTCGCCACGCTGTCACGCGCGCCGAGGGTGAATCCACTCCGCTCGGCACGCTCTCCGGGATCGCCACACTCGAAGACGGTCAACACGCGCCCTTTACGCTTCAGCTCAAATCGAAGCATCACTGTGCGCTCGAACTTCCGCCCGCCGTTTCCGCGACGCGCGATCTCTTGCTCGAGCTGGCCTGCCCGCTGGTGACGCTGCGCGGCGGTTCGTCCGAAGAGGGCGAATCGATTCTGCGCCGATTTCTCGAGCGGCAGCAGATCGCGTTGGCGCCGATCGCGCTGACGCGTCTCAACAGCGAAGCGAGCTACGTCCTTGGCGTCGCTCCTCAACAGCTTTGGCTTTCGCGGCAAGAATTTCGCCCCGTGCGGCTCTCGGCCAAAGCTGGCGCGCGCACGGTCGACCTTCGCATTGGCGAATGGAGCTCGCCCGCCGTCGGCGACTCTTTTCCGCGAACGATCGAATTGTGGGAAGGCGATCGCGCGCTCTTGAAACTCTCCGTCGAGCGCGCGACGCGGTAGCTGCCGTGCGCTTCTACGAAGTCGCCGTTCCAGCGCCGCTCGCGGGTGCGCTCACGTACGCGGTGCCAGATGCGCTCGTGGATGCTGTTGTGCCAGGGCGGCGCGTGCTCGTTCCGCTGGGATCGCGACGGCTCACGGGTGTCGCGGTACGGCCCGCGGCAGATGATGCATCCACCGAAAACGCACGCGAAATATTGCGGGCGCTCGATGACGGTCCGCTCCTTCCGTCGGATGTACTCGCGCTGGTGCTGTTCGCGGCCGACTACTATCTCTGTCCGCTCGGGCTCGCGGTGCGCGCGGCGTTGCCTCCTGGGATCGATGTTACCGAGACCCGCGCGTTAGCGCTCACCGATTTGGGCCGCGCCGCGCTGGAAGGAAACACGTTGCCGGCGTCGCAGCGGCGGGTGCTCGGTGCGATCGCGTCGGGCGTCGGCGTGTCGTCGCGTGTGCAGGATGAATTTCTCGCCGCGAGCCTGGCGATTGAAGTGACGGAAGAACAGACGCCGCGAACACAAGCGCCCTCCGTTGAAATCGCGCAGGTGCTTCCAGGCGCCGAATCGCGACTTGCGGAAATATCAAGATCGCTGGCGCAGAAACGTTTGCTCGAATACCTGATCGGCCGCGGTGCCGTTCCGCTCGAAGAAATCGTCGCTGCGTTTCCGACGGCGCGTGCGTTGCTCAAAAAACTCGCGGCGCGCGATCTCGTTTCGCTGAGCGAAATCGCGGCAGGTCCCGCTGTCATTGGTGCCGGACCGTGGGATGCGAAAAAAGCGCCCGATCCAAATGCCGATCAACGCGCGGCGGTCGAAGCGATCGCGGCATCGCTCGGATCGTACGCGCCGTTTCTGCTTCATGGCGTTACCGGATCGGGCAAGACGGAAGTCTACTTGCGCGCCATCGCCGAGGCGCGCGCGCGCAAGCTGGGTGCGGTTGTCCTCGTTCCAGAAATCGCGTTGACGCCACAACTCGCGGGACGTTTTCGTGCGCGCTTTGGCGACGACGTGGCGGTTTTGCACTCAGGACTTTCACCGTCGGAGCGGCTCGGCGAATGGCGTCGCGTGCGCGCGGGCGACGCGGGCATCGTCGTGGGCGCGCGCAGCGCGATCTTCGCACCCGTACAGAATCCCGGACTCTTCGTCGTCGACGAAGAGCATGAGCCTTCCTACAAACAAGACGAATCGCCGCGCTACAACGGCCGTGATCTCGCCGTGAAACGCGCCAGCATCGTCGGTGCGCCAGTGGTGCTCGGTTCGGCCACGCCATCGTTGGAGACGCTGCGCAATGCGCGCGAAGGCCGCTACCGGCTGCTCACGCTTCCGTCGCGAATCGATGATCGTCCATTACCCGTGGTGCGGCTCGTTTCGCTGCGCAACTTGAAACGTCCGAGCGCTGCGTCGCGCGAAACGGGACTCTTCACGCAAGAGCTCGGCGATGCGCTCGCGGCAACGCTCTCGCGTGGCGAGCAGGCGATTATTTTTCTAAACCGCCGCGGCCACTCGACGGTGGTGCTCTGCCGCGCCTGCGGCCTGCCGGTCCGGTGCCCCAATTGCGATCTCTCGCTCACGCATCACCAAGGCGCGCGGCGGCTGGTGTGTCATACCTGCGGTCATACCGCGCTCGCTCCCGACGTTTGTCCGTCGTGCGGCGCTGCGGAACTTCTGCTGCTCGGTGCGGGCACCGAAAAAGTGGAAGAAGAGCTGGCGTCTTTTTTTCCAGCGGCCCGCGCGTTGCGACTCGACGCCGACACCACGCGCGCGCGTGGCGCCACTGCCGCGATCCTCGCCAAATTCGCGCGGCACGAAGCAGACGTGTTGGTCGGCACGCAAATGGTGGCCAAGGGTCACGACTTTCCCGGTGTGACGCTGGTCGGCGTGCTTTGCGCGGACGCTGCACTGAGGCTTCCCGATTTCCGGTCGGCGGAACGCTGCTTTCAGCTGCTCACGCAGGTTGCCGGTCGCGCGGGCCGCGGTACGCTCAAGGGCGAAGTGATCGTGCAGGCTTTCGCACCGGACGCGCCGGCAATTCGCTGCGCGCAGGGACATGACTTTTTGTCGTTTGCGGAAAGTGAGCTCAACGAGCGTCGCGACCTCGGCTATCCGCCCTTTTCGCGACTGGTGCTGCTCCGCTTCGAGGGAGAAGACGCGGCGGCGACGGAAGCGGGCGCGCGACAACTCTCGTCACTTGCCACGCGCGCTGCGCGCTCGCACAAAGGCGTGCAAGTGCTCGGTCCCGCGCCGGCGCCGCTGCCGAGGTTGCGCGGCCGATGGCGGTGGCAAGCGCTGATTCGCGGAACGACGCACGGGCCGCTCGCGCACGTGGCTTCGGAAGTGCTCGCCGCGCCCCGGCCGAGTGGACTACGCGTGATCGCGGATGTGGATCCGGGCTCGTTGCTCTAGTCGACGTGTTGAGTGTCGCTCGACGGCACGCCGTTACGCGTTCGTAATCTGCACCAGCCGCAACGGCACATGCCGCGCGATGAAATCAAAATCGCTATCGCGTCCCAGCAGCTCAACCTCGTTCAGAATGCACGTCTGGGCAATAATGCAATCGAGCGTGCTGCGAACGGTGAAGCCTTTCCGCCGAAGCGTTCGATAAAGCTGCGCGGCTTCGATGTGGCCTTCGCGATCCAAATCCAGCAATCTGCAATCAACGAGCATGTTACGCGCCTCTTCGAATGCATGGTCCATACGGAATCCCTGAAGCACTTCAGTCATGACCGTAGGGCACGTCACGATCTGGCGATCATCGGCTACGGCCTGCTCTAGCCACAACGCCCCAATCGTTGCCTTGCCCTCGAAGAAATCGATCCAAATCGACGAGTCGACGAGAATCAAACGCGCGATCTCCGCATCTCGTCGAGGTTGCCTTCCCAATGCAGTTTGCCGCGCAGTTTTAGAATTCGCGCGTTGAGCGCACGTCGCTTGAGGATCTCATCCTCCTGCTCGATGAGTTTTCGGAGCGCGATATCGACGAGCTGGCGCTTGGTCTTTGCTCCGGTCAGCTTCATTGCTTTACGGACGAGCGCATCGTCGAGAACGATGTTTGTTCTGGCCATACACCTATTCTATCGTTCTTGGTGTACGCGTCAAACCGCCTCTGCCGCCCCAACTTGGCATGCGTAACTTGGGACGTTACTCTTAAATCCAAATGCTTCGCGAAATCCTCATCTGGCCCGATCCGCGCCTCAAGAAGAAGTCCGCGCCCGTGCGGACCTTCGACACCGCGTTGCATCGCCTCTTGGACGACATGGCTGAAACCATGTACGCCGCCGAGGGCGTGGGCTTGGCCGCGCCGCAGGTGGACGTGCTCCAGCGCATTCTCGTGATCGACACCTCACCGCGCCAAGAGGGGCAGAAGCTGATCGAGGTCATCAACCCCGTTCTCGTGCGCGGAGAGGGGGCTACCACTTACAACGAAGGTTGCCTCTCGGTGCCCGGCGAGGCCGAGGAAGTCGAGCGCTTCGCCTCCGTCGATATGCGCTTCCAGGACCGATTCGGAAAAACGGTGGAGATGCACGCCCAGGAGTTGCTCGCCATCGCATTCCAGCACGAGATGGATCACCTCGAAGGCGTGCTCTTTGTCGACCGTATCAGCGCGCTCAAGCGAGAGTTAATCCGGCGGCGGATGAAGAAGTTGAAGAGCGAGCGTGAGCACGAGACGCCGCATTCGGAGCAGCCGGCGTTGTAGCTGTCAGACGCCCCACTTCGGACACAACGCTCCGGCGGAAATCCGCCTCAACTCAAGCGAATTTTGGGATTTCCACGAACGGTGCTTTGTCCTTCCGCGACTGCCTCGGCATAGGAGCCAAGCGGAGGATACAAATGCGATTGACGACTGCTGCACCCTTGGTTTTTGCCCTTGCTGCTTGTGGCCTGACCGCCAAGTCTGACCCATCGAAAGACAGTTCCAAGAGCGATCCAGGCTCTGCAGACGGCGGACACGATCAGCCCGATGCGGGTTCGAACGTCAACCCGACGAGCTCCGCCTACGACCCGGCGAAAGACGGCTTTACTGTCCACGAGTGGGGAACGCTTACCTCGGTGATCGCGTCCGATGGCACGCTGCTGCCGGGGCTCCATCACGAAGAGGAAGATCTTCCCGGATTCGTCGCCGATCGCATGGCCGAGGGTACGGCGGTTCCCTGGACGGTTGATCAGAAGATGGAGACTCCGGTCACCTACTTCTATTCGCCGACACCACGACAGGTGAGCGTTCAGGTTGCGTTTCCGAAGGGTATTTTTACGCAGTGGTTTCCACTCGTCCAGAGCATGAATCCGCCGACCTATCAAGGCAGCAACGGGAGCATCGATCCATGGATCGATACCACCGCAACGTTGTCCGACTCGTGCAGGGGAAGATTTGAAATGGAATTCGCCAAAACGGGTTTTCACGACGGCAAACTCGATTGGGGAACCGTGGAGGTTCTCGCGCCGCACGACTCCGCGGACCTGCCAAGTCCGCTCGGGAAAACGACGTGGGGTTTTGCGCGCAATACCACGTCGAATCCGATCCGCGTGACCTACAACCCAAACGATCCGAGCGCGCCTAAGCAGACCGAGAAGTTTCTCTTCTACCGTGGGCTCGGGAACTTCGATCCACCGATGCGTGTGCAGTTCCATCCCGCCACCGGAAACGACAAATTCCAGGAGCCGTCGTTTAGCAATGAAGAAAAAGCAAGGGTTCTGGGGAGCGTTTTCTTACTCGCGGTTGATTCAGAGAGCGGAACACTCTTCGACCTGGGCGATCTGCAAGCCGGATCGACGATCGGTGCGACCGTACCTCGCTGGATCGATCAGGCAACGGGGTTGCATTTTGCTACCAAAGAGGGACGCGAGCCGCTGGACGCTTTCGTTGTTACGCTCGGAGATCGCCTCGCCGCCAGCCTTGTCAAGGACGGCCTCTACGCCGACGAGGCGAAGGCCATGGTCGATACCTGGTCCCACTCCTGGTTTCGGACTCCAGGCGTCCGACTTCTCTACCTGCTGCCGCAAGATGATACCAACCAGCTGATTCCTCTCACGGTGACCCCCGCACCGGCCCACCTCAAGCGCACCATGGTTATTCGCGCGGAGATCGTGATGCCCGAACAAGAGGACTTGTTCGTTGTCTGGCTCAAGGATCTCGACAAAGGTGACCAGCAGGCCCAGACCGCGGCCCGCGCGCACTTCCTTGGCCTCGGCCGATTTGCCGAGCCGATGCTCACGCGCGCGCTGCAGCTCACGGCGAATGATGCTCCGGTGCAGGCGGCCGGTCAGAAGCTGCTTTCTGAGATCCGTGGCACACACCGCTGGGCTCCGGCGTGGGCACAATAAGATCGCCGCTTGCGGATGCCGATCCCCGGAGGCGATGATGCGCCAACGCCATCGAGGGAGCTCCCATCGCACTCTTGTTGTCAGCGCTCGCGCCGGAGGTTCTGGATCGCTTCCGGCGCGGTGAGCGTGCGGGCTTTCGCGAGGTTTATGGTGCGTATGGCAACGACATTCGACGTTGGGTGGCGCGGTTCTTTGCCAGCATCTTCGAGCGTGAGGAAGCGGTGCAGGAGGTCTGGTTGATGGTTCACCGCAATTGTACGACCTACGTTCCCGAGCGCGGTTCGTTCCGAGGTTGGCTCTGGACGGTGACCGCCAACAGGTGCAGGGAGATCCTGCGCGCGCGCGGACGCCAACCAGCGCTCAATGCGCGGTCGGGAATGAGCGACGCCGATTTAAACGCGTTGGAAGATCCGCCAGATGATGATCGGAATCCGGAAGTCACGGTGCACCGATCGCGCCTTCGGGAGATCGTGGCGCGCTTTGCGGCGAAACTTTCTGGGGACGAGCGGGCGATGCTGCGGCTTGGTTTTGCCGAGGAGCGGAGTCACGAAGAGATCGCGGCCACGCTCGGCGCGACCGTGCGGCAGTGCAAGTATTTGAAGAAAAAAGTTCTGGCGCGCGCGCTGTCGGATCCGGAGTTGCAAGCGGCGATGCGCGAGTTGGAGGAGACTCCGTGAGTCTTCTCTTTCATCGCCGGGCGATCGAACACGCGGTGGCAGGCGAGCTTTCGGGCCGCGAGGAACTGAGGCTGCGGGCGCACTGCATGCAATGCAACCGATGTCGTTTGTATTACGACTCCTTGAGCCGCACTGCGCGCGCGCTTGGGGATGAGAGCGACTCGGGCGCGCGCGAGGCCGAACGCCTTTTCGCACAACTTGACGAGCGAACGGTGATGGCGCCTAGGTTTTCGCCGCGCCGTCGGTTGGTCGCGATTCTCCTACCCGCCGGTGCCTTGGCTGCAGCGTTCGTTGTCGTGCGCCTGCCCGCGAGGAAAGAGGAGCCAGCAGTCACCTACCGCGGTGGTCCGATGGCCACCGAGTCCAAGGCGAGTCTGCTCGTCTATGCGAGCGAGAAGAGACCCGGTGGCCGAGCGCCGTTGCGGCTTGCGGCGGATCTTCCCGGTTCCGTGGAAGGTCGATTGTCGATGCACGACGAGGTGCAGTTCGCTTACCGGCAATCGCTCGGCGCGGCGTATGTCGCTGTCGTCGCGGTTCGGGAAAGCGGCGAGATCACCCTCTACGAAACAGGTCTCTTGACCACGCCCACGCAAAAGCCTCGACCGTTCGGCAAGAGCATCGATCTTGGCACGTGGGATCGGGCTGGGCGGTTTCGTCTCTACGCGATTTTCTCGGCGTCACCGATCGAGTCCGCTCGCCTTGCGTCTGCCGCGCGAGACACGGCTGCCGCGTTGGAGGCTGGCGGGCCTCTTGCTCTTCCGGGCGAACAGGTGAGCGGCCTTTTCTCGGTGGAGCCGTAATCGTGCTGACCGCGCTTGCCTTTGCGGTTGCTCTCGCGGCGCCTCCTCCAGACATGTACGCGATCGTGATTGGCTACAACGGCGCGGCGGCTGGTCTGCCAACGCTGCATTACGCCGATGATGACGCGATCGGATTCGCGCGATTCTTCGGGGCGCTGGCCGGCGAGGACCACGTTGTTCTTCTCACCACGCCGGATGCGCAGACGCAGGAAACATTCGCCCGGGCGAAGTTGGTCATTCCTTCCGTAGAGTCGCCCACGCGCCGATCGCTTTTCGCCGCCTTCGATTCGCTGCGCGTGAAACTTGCCCAGCGTCCGCCGGGTCGCGCTGCGCTGCTCTACTTCGTCTACGCAGGACACGGGCTCTCGGGGCGTTTCTTGCTGCAGCCGGAGGGAGCGACTGAAGCTGCTTTCACCGGTCACGAGCTGCGCGCGGCATTGGGCACGCTACCCATCGAACGGGCCGCGGTTTTTATCGATGCCTGCCGCGCGCAAAGTCTCTTCGTGGAGCGGGGCGCGGACAGCGGTCCGGATTTGGCCGCGGAGGTCGACGAGCTCGAGCGTCGTGCCAGCGCGGTTTCGATCGGTGTACTCACCGCCGCCACCAGCAACCAGCCCGCTGGTGAAGCCGCGGATCTCCAAGCGGGCACCTTCTCGCACGTGTTGGCTTCGGGCTTGGCGGGCGCGGCGGATGCCAATGGCGATGATGTCGTGACGTTCGGTGAGCTCGCGGCTTTCGTGGCGTTCAACACGCAGCGCCTAACGGGCCAGCGCCCTTGGTTTGATCCACCTGGGGGTGATCTCAATGCGACGGCCATCGATCACCGCAATCGCCGTGGGCGCCTGGTTTTCGGCGAGCAGGCGGGACACTACCGCGTGGAATCGCGCGAGGGTCGGCCGGTTTTCGCCGAGGCCAATAAAGGGGAGGGGCAATCGCTGAAGCTTCTGCTGCCGCCGGGGCATTACCGTGTGGTGCATCTGCTCGATGCTGATCACGGACGGGCTGGTGACGTCTCGTTAGGAGAGACCGATACCGCCATCGACGATCGCGCGCTTACGCTTGATGTGGAGCTCGCCGAGTTGGATGGCCAACGCGGCGCGGAGGTCCCCGACTCTGCACGCGCAGGATTTGCCGCGCCATTTACGAGTGAGATCGTGGCCACACTGGCTGCTGGCTTTCAGTCCGGCCGCGAGCCGTCGTTCATGCACCCACGCTCGCTTTTTGGGTTGCGTCTTGGCTACGGCGTTGCGCTCGCTCCGCTCGGGCTGGTCGGCTTAGATCAAGCTGTCGAGCTCGACGTCCGCCGAAGAGAGACGCGCTTTTCCTACGGTGTGCACGCCGATTACCGAACATCGTTTCCAAACGGGAAGGGCTACGAACTGCGCCGCCCGGGCCTTTTTCTCCTCGGAGAATTCGATTCTATCCCTCACCTGGGCATCGCGATCGCCGCGGGCGTGCGGTCAACGTTTCTTTTTCGGAAAGGCTCGCCGATCCACGGTGACGCTGCGGCGCCGGCTCTGCGCGGCCTGCTCTCCATGCCATTCGCGCTGGCGGCCGATTTTTCCTTGTACGCCGAGGCCGGCTACGAAAACGTCTGGATGAAAGTCGATGGCGTGCGCCAGCCCTTCGGGCAGTTCTTTGGTTCGATTGGAGTCAACTATGGCCGGTAGGAGCCTGTCTCTTCTGCTCGTCCTGATTGCTGGCTGTGGCGTTTCCGACTTGTCGAGTAGCGATCTGGATGGAGCGCCGCAACAGACACCCCCGCCGCCGACGCCGCATGCGTGCGACACGACAGGTTGCTTGACCGCGCAGTTTTGCAACGTCGCCACCGGTCGCTGCGAAGAGTCGGCGGGCGCTGCGGAGATCTCGGGCACGATCGTGCGCAGTTGCGATCGTGCCCCGCTCTCGGCGCGGGTTTCCATCGACGGGAAGAGCGTCTGCTCGGATAGCAGTAAGAGTTATTTCAATCTGCGCGCGCTCTCCGCGGGCGGCCCGCAACTTCTCGCGGTGGGAAAGACGGGCTATAAGCTGTTCACGAAGAATCTCATCCTACAGCCGGGGTTCAACACGATTGAGATCGTGATGGACCCGAAGGATGGTTGCGCGGGGCCCGTGCCCGACGAGGTTGTTTGCGTTTGCAACGATGCGCAGTGCCGGTAATTGGTTGCTGACAGCCGCTGTCACACGCCCCGCTTTGGACACAACTCCGTCACCACGCACACCGCGCATTTCGGTGCGCGCGCATCGCAGGTCCGCCGCCCATGCCAGATCAGCAGGTGGTGCGCCTTTCCCCAGCGCTCCGGCGGAATCAGTGCGCAGAGATCCGCCTCCACTTTGTCCGGATTCGTGTTCCTTGAAAGCCCCAGCCGCCGTGCTACGCGCCCGACGTGCGTATCGACCGGCAGAGCCGGAATATCGAACGCATTCGACAATACCACGCCCGCCGTTTTGCGCCCCACGCCCGGCAACGCTTCCAGCGCCTGGCGATCGCGCGGCACCCCACCTCCATGCTGCTCTTCAAGCGTGCGCATCGCTGCCGCAATGTTTTTCGCCTTCGTGTGAAAAAGTCCCACGCGCTTGATGAAGGGCTCGATGCCATTCGCGCCGAGCTGTACGTAATCCGCCGCTCGCTTGCATTTCGCGAAGAGTGCCGGCGTCACCTGATTCACCACCGCATCGGTGCACTGCGCAGACAGGATCACCGCGACGAGCAGTTGTAATGCATCGTCATACACGAGCGCCGAGCGCACGTCGGGCATCTGCTTGGCGAGAAGGTCGAGCACCTTTTCGGTGCGCGCGGTCTTGGCCGCCTTTGATTCCGGCATGCCTCGGATATAGCGTGTTTCGTATCCGTTCAATCCGGCCCATCAGTCGTCATGGCCGGCCGAAAGAGCCGGCCATCCACGTGCACCGAAACCCTCGTGGATGGCCGGGTCAAGCCCGGCCATGACAGACTGAACGATTACCGTGTTTCTTTTTTTTGGAGAACAAAATGCCCGACATCGAAATCAAGCGCGCGCACAAGCTCTCGACCGAGGAGATCAAGAAACGCATCGAAGACACCGTGCGCGACTTGGCCACGAAATTCGGTCTGACGTGGCGCTGGCACGACGATCACACCGTGCGCTTCGAAGGCCGCGGCGTGAAGGGCGAGCTCACGCACAGCGCGACGGAAGTGGCCATCCGCGCGGATTTGCCGTTTCTGATGCGACCGTTGAAGGGTGCGATCGTCGAGCGCGTCGAGCAGAAGATGGCCGGCCTGCTTGGCTGAGGCGCGGTCGCAACTCGGCGAGGTTGCGAAGCAGATTTTCGACGGCGCGATCGCCCGTGTGCAGGCACGACCGCTCGTTGCGCGTGCGCTAACCGCGTCGACGCTGCCCACGCCGGTTGCTGTTTTTTCGCTCGGAAAAGTGGCCGTGGAAATGGCCGAGGGTGCGCGCGACGCACTCGGTGATCGGATCGGTGAATCGATCGTTGTGGCGCCGCGTGGTTCGCGTCAGCTCGAGTGGGCTAAGTTGGTCACAAGTGGTCATCCGCTGCTCGATGCGGATTCGCTCATCGCCGGAGCTGAGCTGATCGCGATCGCTGAGCGCGCGCGACAATCCGCGAAGAGCGCGGTCGTCCTTCTCTCGGGCGGCGGATCGGCGCTCGCGGAAGTTCTCGATGCGCGTTATTCGCTCGAAGACGTGGTTCGCGAAACTGAATCGCTACTCAAAGGCGGTGCGCCGATCGAGGAGATCAACAAACAGCGCCGCATGCGCTCGCGTCTCAAGGGTGGTGGTTTGGCGCGTGCGCTGGTGGATCTTCCGGGAACGGTCCTCGTGCTCTGCGACGTGCCGAGCGGCGATCCGGCGTACGTCTCCAGCGGTCCGATGTGGTACCGCACCTGGCGCGCGCGCCATCGCGTAATCGCCGACATGGCCTCGCTCGCGGAAGCCGCATGCGCCGAAGCCGCGGAGCGCGGAATCGATTTCGACGAGCCGCCGCCTGTGTTTGGTGGCA
>JAHFDP010000005.1:0-48726 GCA_023248955.1 Deltaproteobacteria bacterium | reverse complement strand
CGCACCTGGCGCGCGCGCCATCGCGTAATCGCCGACATGGCCTCGCTCGCGGAAGCCGCATGCGCCGAAGCCGCGGAGCGCGGAATCGATTTCGACGAGCCGCCGCCTGTGTTTGGTGGCACTGTCGAAGAAGCGGCGCAGCTCGTGGCGAATTGGATTCGCGCCTATGCTGGCCCTCCACTACGCGCATCCGCGCGAGCCGTGCCGTGGCCACAGGGACCACGGCAGTCGCGCAAATCTCCGTTTCTGCTCGCGCTAGCGGGAGAACCGACGATCGCGATCCGGGACCCCCACCCCAACCCTCCCCCGCTAGCGGGGAGGGAGATAGGGGCGAGGGAGATAGGGGGCCGCGCGCAACATCTTGCGTTGCGTGTCGCCGAGCTTTGCGCGGGATTGCCGTTCGCGTTTCTTGCCGCGGGAAGTGACGGACGCGATGGAGCAACAGATCACGCGGGTGCGCTCGTTACCGGTGAGACCGCGCACGAATCGATCGCCCCCGCGCTCGCCGCCTTCGATTCCGCGCGCTGCTGCGAATCGCTCGGCGTTGCCTTGCCGCGCATGACCACGGGAACGCATCTTGGCGATTTGCATCTCGCGCTGGTCGGTTAAACCGGAAATCCACAGTTGCCGTGGTACCGAGACGGTCGAGCGCGGCTCGGGTGCGAAGCGCGGACGAGGAGCCCCCGGAAGCGCACTTTTCGGTGCGCTGAGGAGGCACCGGAGGAGCACTGAAGCAGCCGGGCTGCGATCGGCCGTCGTAGGTAACGGCAGCTGTGGTTTTCCGGTTAAAACACCCCATGCGCATCGCCTTCCTCGGCACGCCCGACTTCGCCGCTCGCCAACTCGAAACGTGCGCCGCGCACGGCGACCTCGTCCTCGCCGTCTCGCAACCGGATCGTCCCGTCGGCCGTCACCAAAAAATCGAACCGACGCCGGTCAAACGGTGGGCGATCGCGCACGGCATTCCCGTCGAGCAACCAGCGAAAGTCCGCAACGGCGCGCTGGCCGCGATCCTCTCCAAAGCCGCGCCAGACGTGGCCGTGGTCGCCGCGTACGGTCGCATTTTGCCGCCCGACGCATTGGCCGCGCCGCGCCTGGGTTGCCTCAACGTACACGCCTCGCTTCTCCCTCGTTATCGCGGCGCCGCACCTATTCAATGGGCGATAGCCAATGGAGAACGCGAAACCGGTGTGACCATCATGCAGATGGACGAAGGCCTCGACACCGGCGACATCCGCTTGCAGCATGCGATTCCGATCGCTGGTGACGAAACCAGCGCGACGATGCACGACAAGCTCGCCACGCTCGGCGCCGCCGCCTTGGGCGAAGCGCTCACACTTCTCGCCGCCGGAAATCTTCCGCGCACGCCGCAGGACAACGCGCGCGCGTCGTTGGCGCCATTGCTCACGCGCGACGAGGGCCGCATCGATTGGACGCGATCTGCCGCCGCAAACGAAGCCCGCCGCCGCGGTTTCACACCATGGCCCGGCGCCTTTTTTTCGCACGCGGGAGAGAACGTAAAAGTCCACGCAGCCTGCGTGGCCGAGGGAAAAGGCGCGCCCGGTGAAGTGATTTCCGTGTCAACCGAAGGTGTTCTCGTGGCGTGCGGAACGGCCACTTGGTTGCTTCGAGACCTTCAGCCCGAAGGCGGCAAGCGCATGGAAGCCAGCGCATGGGCGGCCGGTCGGGCGATCGCGGTCGGTTCCCATTTATCGAGGCCGTAATCGTCAATCGCGGACGTCATCGCGGTCGTAATCGATGCGTTACCGCGCCGGCAGCGGTATCCACATGCCGGGTCGTCCGGAAAAAACAGTGCTGCGCTCGACACCATCGTCACCCACGATCACCACACTCGGCGGATCCGCCTGCCTTGGCGCATTCGTCACCCAGCGCCACCGGTGCCGCTCCGCATCCACTTCGACGCGCGACACCGCGGCCACCGACGCGCTCACCGCAAACGAAGCCCGACGCGACGTGTCCGCTCGCACGCCACGCGGCGCCAGCATCGCAAGCAGAACCACCAGAAGCGATGCGCGAGCCATGCCTCCATCAGGAGCAAGTCGCGCACCACAGCACAGCAACCAATAGGCCGCCTATTTCTTCGAGAAATCCCGCGCCCGCACTGGGTAAAACTGGACCCGCGGATCGCCCGCGACCCACGCGACAAGCTCGGGCTCCGTCGGGGCATGTAGTACGGATGTAGTATGAAAGTATTACTTTGTATTCGTCGCCTTTTGTCCCACCTACGGCGCCTCGACAACCACAACGGCAATCGTTCCGCGCGCGGTTACCGCGTTCGGCTGAACGATGCTGCTCACGATGCGCGCTTCGGGAACCTGCAACGCCGTGTGCAGATACTCCGCCAGCGTTGCCGCGCCATCTCGCGCCATGTCTGTCTCGACATCGGTCGATCCCGTCTGCACCAGAATGGCGATGCGCCGATCGCCCTGCGCAAGTTGCACCAGCTGCTCCAACTTGCGCCCGAGCCGTGCCGACACTGAATGTCGCAGCGTCCAGCGGTCCAGCGAAAGCGCCATCGCCTTCACCGGGCGCAGCTGCTCGTTGCCTATTTTCAAAATCCCGTTTGCATCCAGCAACGGAAGCCGCCGCACGGCCAACGAGAGCTCGGTGGTCTTGCCTTCCGCGATCGTCACGGTCTGCTCCGGATCGAAAAGCAGGTCGGTCGGCGCAAGCTCTCCGATTTCAACGCCCTGATCACCGGTCGCCACCGCCGAGAGAAGGAAACGGCCTTCCGCGTCCGTCACACCCTCCGCGCCATCCACTTGCACGCGTATGCCACTGAATATCGGATCGCCCGATTCGTAATGGCCACTCCCATGCTGATCGAGAAAGAGTCGCCCGGCTACCATTCCCACAGGAACGGCTCGCGCGCTCTGCACCTCTTCCGGCGTTTGCGTGCAGATCAGTAGACCGACCTCTGTCAGCGGCTGCGTCGCGTGCGGCACCGTGATCGGCAAATGGCAAAGCCCGCCGACGAAATCGATCGTCGCCAGCGTCTCTCCGGGTGTCACATCCTCGAGGTAAAACGCGCCGTCTTCGCCGATCGGAAACGGCTGATCCACGCCGGCAACCGCGATGGTGATGGTGCCATTTTCGGGAACCACTTTTCGTCCCGCGCGATTCACCTCCAGCGTGCCTGCGATGCGTTGCACCGGCCGCACGTCGAACCGTGCGATCGCACCCCCGAGAACCGGCGGAGCCACCAGCTCTTCGGTGCGGCCAATCGCATAGTCGAGCGGCACGTCTGCGTCGCGAACGCGTACCCGATTGCCGTAGTAGGGCACGAGATTGGGAATCAGCAGATCGCCGTATCTGTTGGTACGGCCCGCTTCCAAATTGTTCACCGTGCCGAGCACGCCAGCCACGCCGGGCACGCGCACCAGCGCGAAACTCTCCTCGACCGGCCGCGTTGCGAAGAGTCGCCCGCCGATCGCCACGATGCCGCCCGTCGCCGAGAGTAAGAGCGACTGCTGCGAACCAAGCCGTTCCACGGTGCCTTCGTAACGACCGTACGGCCCCTGATATTGGCCAGTGGCAGAGAGCGCGGACGGATCTTGCGCCGCCGCGTGGAGGCGATAGCCGTAGCCGTCAGAAACGGGCAGCGACTTTTGCAAATCGAGGGCCGCCGTCGACGTTGTGCTCCGCGACGCGGACGCTTGGGCCAGCGAACGCGGGCCGAAAGCGTAAATGAGTCCCGCGAAAATGTCGTAGTCGAACCTGCCGCCGTCCAGCCGCGTGGCGTTGGCGGTGGTGATGATGGCGACGTCGCGCTGGATTTGGGCGTGCAGCGAAAAGGTGCCGGTTTGCGTGCGGGGCTGATCACGCATTGTATTTTGAGTATAACTGACGTTGGCGGCCAGATGGGTGGCCAGCGGAATGCTTGCAGCGACGCTCGCAACAAGCAGTGCGCGATCGTCCGTGGCTGCTTGGCTGACCGTGGCGTACCGGCGACTCTCGGCGCGCATCGTCGCCGCAATTCCAAAGCGGGGCGATTCGAAGGAGTAAGTGAACGCACCAGCGCGGCCATGCGCGGCGCTATCGACGCTCTCGCCGCCGGCCAGATCGAGGCGCCCAAACGGGAGCTGAAACGAGACGCTTGGCCCGGCGCTTATTAGGCCCGGCGCGGCTTCGAGGCGCGCGCCCAACGTGACATTTTGCGTGGCGCCGATGCGGTGGCGCGCCAGCAACGCGGGCGTCGCTGAATAGGAAAAGCTTTCGGTGCCCGGATTCACGCGCCGAAAACCGACGTTGTATCCAAAATCCGAGTAGCCCTCCGCGAGCCGTCCCGCCGATTGGTAGTAGGGCGTCTGCACGTCCTGCGTACGGCCAAAAACATCGCGCACGACGTAGCGAATGGTGCCGCCGCCATTGGTAACCGGAACGTGCGAGAGCTCGAAGCGCCCCGGTTGCAGCGGCTCCGATCGGACCAGCACGTCGTTGACGTAAACGTCCAGCATGGAGGGCGTGATGGCGGCGCCCGATAGCGAAGGCAGTGGCGTCGGATTTTCGTAGGGGTCGAGCGCAAACTCGCGCGTGAAAGAGATGCCGCCGAGAATCGCGCCGCCGCCGATCACATCCGTGGTGGCCACCGTGTCGCCGATCGCGAGTCGAGAGAGCCGCTCCGAGTCATCGACGGAAAACGTGCTCGCCGCGCGCAACACCGAGAAGTTCGGCAAGACCGCTGCGGAGGTCGAGAGATGCGCGCGATTGGCGCTGGCCGCCGTTTCAAAAAACGCGGTGGGCGTGGCGATCGCCGTCTCTTGTACGGCGTAATTGAGGAAGAGACTCGGGCTCGCGGCATAGGTGAGGCCCGGCGGTTTGTTGTTGCCCTGCGCGTCGAGCCGCTGCGTGGCGAGCATCGTGGGCGGGACGGTCAGGTGCAGCGTGGGTCCGCGCTCGTCGAGCACAAACGTGACCTCGGGCGCCAATTCCGCAAGCGAAACGTAACGGATGTCGTCCACCACGATGCGATCGCCGGGAACGTTTTCCACGCCCGAAAGCGTGAGATCCCTTTCCTGCACGAGCACGTCGCTGCCGGAGAGCAAAACCACGATGGCTGTTTTTTCGACGCGGTTGACGGTCAGCGAAACCGGCGCCAGCTGATCGACGGTTCGGACTTCGCCGCCGCCGCCCTCGGGCTCCTCCGCAGCGCCCAGCCGCGTCACGGTCAGCGCGAGCAGAAAAACCCAAGCGTTGGGTTTCACGGCCCGCAGGCGCCAGCGGGAATCGCTTGGGTGGTCTTCACCACGTCACCGTCCGTGGAGGCTTCCACCGTGACCGCGGCTGTTTTTTCGCAGAAGGCCGGCGGAATTTTCACCGCGTAGTCACGGCTCCGCCCGGCCAAGAGGTACCAACCCTCCCAGCGCTGATCGAAGAGCGGCTCGCCTTTGGCGTCCTTCGCCGTGGCGCGGATGGCCTCGGTGCGCGCGTGCATGGTCCCGACGTTGTGCAGCGAAAACGAGAGCCCACCGTGAGACACTGCGATATTTTCGATCTGCGGATGGACCGAGGCTTGGGCCGGCGCGAGAAAGACCGGCACTGTAAATCGCACCAGAACCTGCAAGCCCGCCGTCGGCAGCCGCAGCCGATGGTTCTCGGCGGGGAGCTCCTGGATAACAATGCGATACGTTTTTTCCGAAGTGCCAAACGGGATGGTGGTGCCCACGCGAACGTTGCGATCTTCGCCGGCCTTGAGCGTCAAGAGCTGTGGAAACACCAGCACGTCTTTGGTCGGCGTAATCAACATGCGGCCGTCCGGCGCTTCGTCCCAGCTCACCGCGCTAACTTGGCAGCGCACTGAGTCGTTGGTTTCATTGGCGATGAGTAGCATCGCGGATTGCGTGCTCGGCGTGAGGTCAACCACGATCGGCGTGACGTGAAGCGCCGCGGCGCTGGCCGACCCGCACAGTGCGAGCAGAAGAAAAACAGTGCGCAAGAAAAAGCCCAAGGCGCGGGAGATTACTCCGACGCCTTGGGCGGAAGCTAGCGTCTACGATTTGCTAGAAATTCACCGTCGCGGTGATGGTGTCGGAGTAAGCGATCGAGGCCGGAACATCTTGGCCAGAGGGAATTCGACCGTACACCGTGAACGCTCGCGCGGCCTTGGAGGGAGCGGCTGCGGGTGTGAAGAGCGCTCCGCCCGAGTTGCCCCAAACAGTGGTGCGCCCAGAGTCGGAGAAGAGCTCGTACGAGAGATACGAAGGCGATCCGCCGCCGGTGCTCATGGCGCGCGTGGTGCCCGTGGCGTTAGCACCATTCGAGCCGGCGCTGAGGCCAATTGTCGTGGTGGCGCCCTTGGTGCAGGTGATGGTGACGCTTCCGGTATTGTCGAGGTTTGTGGTGGCGTTGGCGACGATGGGGTCGTAAGCGCCGAAGGCCAAGTTCGCCGCGGAGATGGTGCAGTTGTTCGCGACCGTCGCGGTCACCGTGAAGGTTGTGTTGGCGGAGCCTGCGACCGCGCGCGAATCCGCAAAGAGCAGAGCGCCGAATAAAGCTGCCGTCGTGGTGAACTTCAATGATTTCGTCATCATGCAACCCTCTTTCCGCAGAGTGAAGGGAACTGGAAGACAAAATACGTCCAGTGTTGCCGAAGATAGTCCATTGTACGTCTAAAATCAAACCTCGAATCAAAGTGCCGTACTGCTTCCCTTTCTACGTTGTGCTAGGGCTTACGTCTGTGCGGACGCTCACACATTTCCGTATGCGGTGGAGTGTGGCGGCGGTGCTGCTGTGCTGGGCAGCTCCCGCCGAGGCTGCCAACACCTGCACCATCTCCGCGACGGCTATTTCCTTTGGCAGCTACGACGTCTTCAGCGCGACGGCGCTGACGGGGACCGGGACCATCACCTTCGCTTGCCTCCAATCCAAGCCGATCACAGTGTCCCTTAGCGCCGGCAACTCCGGCAGCTATGGAACTCGGAATCTGAACAACGGATCGAATACATTGCAATACAATCTCTATACGACGGCCGGACTAACTTCTGTTTGGGGAGATGGCACGGGCAGCACGGCGGTCTATTCGGACTCCGCCCCGCCCAAGAACAACGTCAACGTCAACGTGACCGTTTTTGCAAACGTCCCCGCGGGGCAGGACGTCGTCGCGGGCACGTACACCGATTCCATCATCGCGACGATCAATTTTTAGCTCACCCTTCGTTGTCGTCGCCGTGCATTCCGCTGGCTTTGAGCAGCCGGCGAAAGTTGCTGCGATCCATTCCCGCCGCGCGTGCCGCCGCCGAAACACTGGCCCCGCCGGACATGCGCGCCGCTAGATAGCGCTGCTCGAAATCCTGCAGCGCCGCGCGTTTGGCTTCGGCGTAGGGCAGCGCATAGAGCGCGTTCTCGTCGAGATGCGGCGCGGGCCCTCCGGAATGATCGATGGAGAGTTCGGCCGGCAGATCCTCCGCGCGGACTTCGCCACGTGCCAGGGCCGCCGCGCGCTCCATGGCATTCTGCAGTTCGCGCACATTGCCAGGCCAGTTGTGGCGAAGCAGCGCACCCAGCGCGTCTCCAGAAATGGTGGGCGCCTCTTTGCCAATCCGTGCGCAGGCGCGCGCCAGCAGCGTCCGCGCCAAGAGCGGTACATCTTCCATGCGATCGCGCAGAGCGGGCAAATCCACGGTCAGCACGTTCAGTCGGTAAAAGAGATCTTCGCGAAATTTCCCCTCGGCGATGGCGCGTTTCAGATCCACGTGCGTCGCCGCAACCACGCGCACGTTGACGTGCAATTCGCGATCGCCGCCCACCGGCCGCACCGCGCCCTCCTCGAGCGCGCGCAAGAGCCGTACCTGCGTGGCTGCTGGAATGTCGCCGATCTCATCGAGGAAAAGCGTCCCGCCATCGGCCGTTTCGAAGAGTCCGCGCCGCGCGGATTGCGCGCCGGTAAACGCGCCCTTGGCGTGCCCAAATAGCTCGCTGTCGATGAGCGTCTCCGCGAACGCCGAACAATTGACCGCCACGAAAGGCCGCGCCCGCCGTTGCGATTGGAGATGAATGGCCCGCGCCACCAGCTCTTTGCCGGTTCCCGTTTCGCCTCGAATCAACACCGTCGACTCGGTCGCGGCCAATGAGTTCACGAGACGAAAGATCGCTTGCATCGGCGCGCTCTCGCCGGTCATGCCCGCGAAGCGCGCATCAGCGTCGAGCTGTCGCGACAGCTCGCGCGCGCGATGCTCAAGACGGCTCTTTTCCAGCGCGTGGCCCACCGCGCGAAAGACGTCATGGACGTCGTCGAAGGGTTTGGTGAAGTAGTCGTAGGCGCCAGCGCGAATCGCCTCCATCGCGCTCTTGATCGATCCAAATCCGGTCATGAAGACGACCTGGATTTCCGGCGTCCGTGCTTTGATGTGGCGCAAGAGCTCCAGGCCGTCCATGTGCGGCATCAAGATGTCGCTCAGAACGACTTCGATCCCGTCGAGGCGCTGCACGGCTTCCAGCGGATTGCTGCTCAGCGTGACGTCATGGCCCACGCTGGTGAGCAGCGTACCGATGGCGTTGAGCAGCGGCTCGTCATCGTCCACGACCAAGATTCGGCCGTGCTCACTAAGCCCTTCCAAAACCGATTCCGGGGTCAAGCTTGCTCCGTCGGAAAACGCAGTTGCAGCGCCACGCCTTGCGGAAACCGGCTGGGCGCGCGATCGAGGTGGCCGCCGAGACGCTGCAGCAGATTTCGACTGAAGGAGATTCCCAGCATCTCGCCGGCTGCCCGCGACGAAAAGAGCGGCGGCGCGGTCTTGCCCGGGGTCAGCGGAGCGTGGCCATTTTTTCGCGCCAGCCCTTCGTCCTCGATGGTGACGAAAACATGCGCGCTGTCCGCCGTTGCTTCTATGCGCACGCGCCCGAACGGTCCCGCACCCACGGCCGCGCTGGCGATGAGGTGCAGCACCGCTTCGGCCACGCTGGCGCGCTGGGCGAGAAGCGTGGGGAGACTCGAACCAAGTTGTAATTCCACGGTGCGATCGTTGAGCATCGGGCTCGCGGCCGTCAGCGCTTCTTGAATGACGCGCGAAATTTCGATCCGCTCTTTGCGTTCGGGCCCGGTCGCGCCAGAGGCGATGCGCTGAAGGCTCCCCACGATCCTCTGCGCCTGCCGAGCGCTGCGCGTGATGATGTCCAGCGCTGTCAATTCTTCCGCGGGACGTTTGATCGATTGCAACGTCTGCGCGGAAATCAGAATCGCCGCCAGTGGTGAATTCATCTCGTGTGCGACGCCCGCGGAGAGCTGACCCAGCAGCGCGAGTCGCTCCTCAGCGGCCACCATGGCGGCCGCGCGCTGGCGGTGCGTCTCGTCGTCGTAGAGACAAAGCCCGACCGGTCCGCCTTCGCCGAGGCAACCGAAGGCGTGCGCCGTTACGCGCACCGTGCGATCTTTGATCTCGAGGAGCCGCGTGGCCGCGCCGCCCTTTTCGAGAGCTTCTGGAAGCGGGCATCCAACGCATGGCTCATTGCGTCCGAAGAGCGCGGTGTAGCAGTGGCGGCCGGAAATCTCGCGCACCGAAAGTCCGGCGTTATCGGCGAAGCAGGCGTTGGCGCGGGCGATGGAATAGTCGCCGCGAATGACCGCGAGCGGCAGCGGGACCGCGTCGATGGCGCTGCGCCAAAGGCCGGTGAGCCGCTCCATGTTTTCGGCGTGCGAACGAAGCGATTCGGTTTCCACCGGAGCCGGCATGGGGCAATCCTAGCCCACCTTGACGCGCGACGCGCGAGCTTGCCGCACTCACGGGGAACGCGGTTTATTACGTTTGCTCCTGAACAGTGTAGACTCCTCACTACTTCGGGAGCGTGGGATGGCCCAGCAGATGGTGATGTACGACCAGGAGTTCCAGCAGATCTCCGCCGTGTGCGACCGGCTTGCCCGCGAAGCCAGCGCCAAGGTGGTTTTTCTGGTCGACAAGAACGGCCAGCTCATCGCCACGCACGGTGGCGAAAACCTCGACACCACCTCGCTCGCGTCGCTGACCGCTGGCAACATCGCGGCCACCGGCGGCATCGCCAAGCTCATCGACGAAAAAGAGTTCTCGCAGATTTTTCACGAGGGCCAACGCGACAACGTGCACATCAATATCGTCGGCGGCCGCGTGATCCTGGTGGTCATCTTCGACAACCGATCGTCGCTGGGGCTGGTGCGGTTGCGTGTGAAAAAGGCCAGCGAGGAGCTCTCGAAAATTTTCGATTTACTTCTGAAAAAAGCGGATCAACCCGGCGCGGCCGAATCGCCGTTCGCGGAAATCTCCGATGAAGACATTGATAAGTTATTCACTGACTAGGCCGAGCGAGTAGCGTCCGTGTCCACCGTCAACTTCGGCTCCCGCGAACTCTATCTCAAAGTCGTCTACTACGGCCCTGGGCTCTGCGGGAAAACCACCAACCTGCACTATCTCTATTCGAAGTGGCCCAAGAACGAACGTGGGAACATGGTGTCCTTGGCCACCGAGACGGAGCGCACGCTCTTCTTCGATTTTCTCCCGCTCTCTCTCGGCGAAATCCGCGGTTTCAAAACCAAGTTCGGTCTCTACACCGTGCCGGGGCAGGTTTTTTACGACGCCACCCGCAAGCTGGTATTGCGCAATGCCGACGGCGTTATTTTCGTCGCTGACTCGCAGGCCGAGCGCATGGACGCCAACTTGGAATCGTTGGACAACCTCTCCGATCATCTCGCGGAGTCGAAGCTCGCACTCGACAAAATGCCTTTCGTTCTTCAGTACAACAAACGCGATTTGCCGAGCGCGTTGCCGGTGTCGGAGCTTTCCGCGGCGCTCAATCCGCGCAAGGTGCCCGAGTTCGAGGCCGTGGCGCCGACGGGCGCGGGCGTACTGGAGACGCTCAAGGCCGCCGTGCGGCTGGTCTTCAACGACCAAAAAAACAAAAAATAGCGCCCCGATCTTTGAGCGTTCGGAAACGAACATTGCTTTGACCCCAAGTGTCAGATCGATTACAAGTCTGGGGCCTTGTCCTCAAAGGGAGCTCACCGCGTGGCCAAATTGAACGCTCGATTTCTCATCGCGACCCTTCTGCTTCTTGGTGGTGCTGCACGGGCTGAAGACCCTGCTGCCGCACCGGCGCCAGCAGCGCCAGCACCGACCGTGACTCCGGCCACGGCTGCCACTGGGAATTCGGAAGAAGCTTTCGATCTCAAGGTCAAGGGACTCGAGGAGCAGGTCAACGACCTCAAGGAAAAAATCTTCCGTACCAAAGCGCGCCTTCTGCTTTTGCAAGAGACCGTTCTTGGCGGCGACATCACCTCGGGCGCGCGCGCGGTCATCGTGCACCGCAACGAGATGGGCTCGTCGTTCCAACTCGAGAACGCCACCTACTCCTTCGACGGAACGCCGATTTATTCGAAGGTCGATGAGAACGGCGATCTCGCCGGTGCCGAAGAGATGGAAGTGTTCAATGGGTATGTGCAGCCTGGCGCGCACGAGATCGCGGCGAAGTTGGTCTTCCGCGGTCGCGACCCTACCGGTATCGGCCTCTTCAGCTACCTCGAGGGGTACCGGTTCACGGTGCAATCTTCGTATACATTCAATGCCGAAGGTGGAAAGCAGACCGCGATCAAGATCATTGGCTACCAGAAGGGTGGCATCACCGCCGAGCTGAAGGACAAGCCCGCCGTGAGCTACGAAGTGGAAGTCACGCGCGATGCGCACAAGGCGGGCCAGAAGCCGGTTGCAGCCTCGGCGCCATCCGCAACTCCCGCGACGGCTCCTGAAGCCGCACCGGAAGCTGTTCCAGCTCTTGAAGCTGCGCCGGCGCCGGAAGGGGCCGATAAGCAGTGATGTCGCGAGCCCACTCAACGGGGCTCCTTCTGGTCGTCGTGCTCGCCTGGACGGGAGCGCGCGCCGAGGAGGATGAAAGCCCCCTCGCGCCGATGGAGCAGCGGCTCCAGAAAATTGGCGAGCAGGTGAAGTTCGTTGCCGCGCAGTACGGCAACGTGGCCGATCCGAGCGCCATCGACCAAGCCAAGCGTCACTACTCCGACGCGCAAACCCAGTACCTGCTCGGCGATTTTTCGACCGCCGCGGCACTGCTCTTTGACGTGGTGGAAGTCAAGGATTTCGAGAAGGATCCCGACTACGAAGACGCGGTCTACTTCTTGGCCGACTCGCTCTACAAAACGGCGGATTACCTCGAGGCGCGCCGTTACTACCGCGCGATCCTCGACAAGAAGATCGTCAAGTACACCGGCGAAGCGCTCATCAAGTTGGTCGAAATTTCCGGCCAATTGAACGACTATACCGGCATCGACACCTACTTCGCTTCGCTCAAGGGCCAGGCCGTGACGCCCGAGATGGAATACGTCTATGCCAAGTGGCTCGCGCGCCGGACGGACGTGGCTGACGCCGATCGCATCACAAAGGGAATGACCGCCTTCGCGTCCATCGCCAAGGACTCGTCGTTCGGTCCGCAGGCGACCTATTTCACCGGTATTCTCCAGATGGAGAAAGGTGATCTGGAGGGCGCGCGCAAGCTCTTTACCGAGCTCGCTGCTGATCTAAAAGGCAAGGCCAAGGATGCTGCCGATCCGGTGTCCAAGATCGCGGACACTGCCATTCTGTCTTCGGCGCGAATCCTCTTCGAGCAGGGCAAATACGAGGACGCCGTCGAGGTCTACCAATCGATCGATCGCGATAGCGACGCCTATGTTGAGGCGCTCTACGAAACAAGCAGCGCCTATTTGAAGATGGGCCAATTCGACAAGGCGTTGGAGTCCACGGAAATTCTTTTGGTGCTCGCCGAGGAGACAGAAATCGCGCCCGAAGCCAAAGTGCTCGAGGGCAATCTCTACTTGAAGCTCAACAGGCCCGACAAAGCGCGCGAAGCGTTCGAGAGCGTGGTCGAGCAGTATTCGCCCATTCGCGACGAAATCGAACGGCTGGTGACGAAACGTGCTGATCCGGTCCGCTACTTCAACGATCTCATCGCGCGGGGACAAAAGTCGCTCGACATCACGCTCCTTTTGCCTCCATCCGCCCGTCGTTACGTCTCTGGAAAGGACGTGGCCAGCGCGCTGAATGTGGTGCACGAGCTCGAGACCTCGCGCAAAGGTACCGAAGCTTCGATGCAGATCGCCGAAAGTCTTCTCGCCGCGGTGGGCGAGGGCAAAATCGATATTTTTCCCACGCTGCAGGAGGGCGACGCGCGAGCGGTCGAAGCCGACAACGCGCTGACGGATCTGGAGAAGGATTTCGTTCAGATGCACACCAGCGTTGTCTTCGGAAAGATCACTCCCGACGCGCAGGGCGAACAGGACCAGGCCCGCGAGGATCGTGCAGCGCTCGACTCTCGCTTCGCGGACCTCCCCAAGAATCAGGCGCAAACGCAGGAGCGTAAATCCAAGCTGCTCGGATCGATCGGCCAGCTCGAGCTGGATCTCTTCAAGATGGATTTCGAAGTCAAGAGCATGGAATCCCAGCTCAACGGCGATGAGGTTTATCTCTCGGAAGAAGAGGCCTATGGGGATGCGGACATCATTGCTAAGTATCGCGAGCAGGTCGCCGAAGAGCGCGGGAACGTCGCCGAGCTGGCCGGGGCGCGCAAGGCGCTTTTGGTTCGACTCTCGGCAGAGCGTGTGATCTCAGGCGCGGAAGCTTCCGGCAGCGTGGCAGACGAGGACCTTCGGCTCGCCTACCGTGCGGCGTTGGAGCGCGAGCAGGCCGCCAACTCCAAAGTGCAATCACAGCTCGAGGGCGACGATCTCGCTACGGTTCAACGCATCGATGTCTCGATGAAGACGATTGGCGAGCAGCGCGGTGTGGTGCTCGGCGTGCGCAAGGCGCTGGCCGACAAGGCGGCTGGCCGCAACGCGGTGTTTCGCCACGCGGTGATCGCCGAACAGGAGCAACTCCGGCTGATGCAGGACCGCGTCTCCAAGCAGGAAGACGACACGCGTGTGTTGGTGGGGCAAGTGGCCATCGAGAGCTTCGACCGCGTGGGCCGTCGCTTCCACGACTTCGTGCTGGCTGGCGACGTCGGACTCGTCGACATGGCTTGGGCGCGCAAGGCCGAAAAGTCGGATGCCATCAAGACGCTGGCGCTCGACAAAGAAAAGCGCGTGCATGATCTCAAGGGCGACTTCAAGGAAGTCATGCAGGAGAACGAATGATCACCGCATTCGTCCTCGCAACCGCGGCAGCAGCGGCGTCCGCAGTGCCCGCACCGGCGTCCGCTCCAATGCCCGCGGCAACCGCTCCAGCTGCGGCACCTACTTCGGCGGAAACACCTGCTTCTGCGGCGCCGAAAGCAGCTCCGGCCAAACCTCCGGTCCCGCGCGTCTCCGCCAAAGATCTCGATGACGTGATCGCCGAATTCAAAAAATTCGAAGCCGAGATCGCGGCCTATCAAAAGGAAGTTCAAGCGACCATCGAGCGCAAATACGAAAGCCGCAAGGGTGCCATAGGCGACGTCTTTGAGAATTCGATCCGGGCACTCGAAGTGGACGAGCGCGCGCTTCGCGTCGACGCCATCGCACTCTTCGAAAAATTCGTCGCCCGCTATCCCGACGATAGGCGCTTCACGGCCGACGCCATGTTCCGCTTGGCCGAGCTCTATTACGAGAAGAGCCAGGACGACACCGCCATGGGAATGCGCGACTACGAGGACAAACTCAAGTCGGGCGTTTGGGGCGACTCGCCGCCGCCGGAACCCAAGCAGCGCTACGATCGCCCCATTCAGCTTTACCGCGACCTTATCGCCCGCTTTCCCGAGTACCGCCTGCTCGACGGCGTTTACTATTTGCTCGGTTATGTCTACGAAAAGCAGGACCAGATCGACGACGCCCGCGACACCTACCTCGCGCTGATCGGACGCTTTCCCAAATCGCGCTTCGTTCCCGAGGCATGGGTGCGCATGGGCGAGTACTACTTCGAATCGGCCGGCGCAGACGTGAATGCCGAGTTGCACAAAGCCATCGCGGCCTACTCGAAGGTGATGGAATTTCCTGACCACCCGCTCTACGACAAGGCCATGTACAAGTTGGGCTGGTCCTATTACCGGCTCGCGGACGAGCAGCATCCGGAGAATTTCCAGAGCGCGGTGGAGACGTTCGTGCAGCTGATTGACTTCTACGCCAAGCAGAAGGCGCTAGCGCAGAAGGACGGCAAGGAGTTCACCGGTGGCGATCTGCGCAACGAGGCGTTGCAGTACACGGCAATTTCGTTCGCAGATCCGGCCTGGGGAACCCCGCAAAAGGCCATCGACTTTTTCGGCAAGCTCGGACCGCGTCCGTACAAAGGCGAGTTTTTTAAAAAACTAGGCGACGTTTTTTACGACGAGACCAAGCACAACGAGGCCATCGCCTGTTACCAGGTGGTGCTGCGCGACGACCCGACCTCGCTCGAGGCGCCGGCCACGCAGGAGAAAATTATCCTCGCCTACGAGCGGGATCGCGCTTTCGACAAGGCCAACGTAGCCATCGAGGAGCTGATCAAAAACTTCGGAGAGAAGAGCGCCTGGGCGGAGGCCAACAAGCATGAACCCGAAATTTTGCAGAAAACACGCGATCTGATCGAACGGCGTTTGCGCTCGACCGCCACGCACCACCACCAGCAAGCTATTGAGTATAAAAAGGCCGGTCGCCTCGAAGAGATGAAGGCGGAATTCGAAAAGGCCGCGGAAGCTTACGGCGCCTACATCGCCCGTTTCCCGCACGCCAAGGACATCGACGAGGTACTCTTTTACTCGGCGGAAACGCTCTACAACTCGCTCCGTTTCGCGGAGGCAGCCGAGGCCTACACGCGGGTTCGGGACAACAATAACGACAACCGTTATCAATCGGATGCGGCCTATGGTGCCGTGCTCTCATTCCAGCGCGAGGCGGAGCGGCAGCAGAGTCTCGGCAATCTGCTCGAGCAGAAAATTCTCTACTCGAAGGATCGGCAGGAGAAGGAAGTCGTCGCGCCGCTTCCGATTCCGCCGCTGTGGACAAAGTACATCGCGGCCGCGGATGGTTTCGGAAAGATTTTGTCGAACGACGAGCGCACGCCGGGCATCCTCTACACCGCCGCGGAAATTTTCTACCGCTACAACCAGTACGACGAGGCCCGCAAGCGCTTTACGGACATCGTCAAGCGCTGGCCGGCCTCGGAAGTCGCGACGTCAGCCTCCAACCTCACGCTGGAGACTTGGCTCACCGTCAGGGACTGGGCCCACGTTGAAGAGTCGTCGAAGGATCTCCTTGCCACGCGGGCAAAGACGCTCGCGCCAGACAAGGCTGAAGAGCTACGCAAAGTGATGATGGGCGCGCGTTTCCACTCCGCCGAAGCATTGATGGCGGCTAAAGAGTGGGAGAAGGCGGCGAAGACTTTTACCTCGACGGTGGACGAAGATCCGAAGTTCGAATTCGGCGACGTGGCCATCAACAACGCGGCCTTCTGCTACCAGCAGGAGCTCAAACACGACTCCGCGATGCGCACTTACGAGCGCGTCTACACGCAGTTTCCGAAGTCCAAATTCTCCGATGCGGCGCTCTTCCTGGTCGGTCTCGAGGCGGAAAAGGCCTTCGATTTCGACACGGCCATTGCGCGCTACGAGACGCTGGTTGACAAATACCAGCAGTCGGAAAAGCGTTCCGACGCGCTCTACAACGTGGCGCACCTGCTCGAACGGACGCAGAAGTACAACGAGGCGGCTCGCGCTTACGCCCGCTACGCGCAGCTCTTTCCAGACAAAGACGACACCGCAACGATGCTCTTTGACTCTGCCCTCGTGTACGAAAAAATGGACGACTACAAGGGTGAAATCCGGGAGCTCGAGGAGTTCGTGAAACGGTTCGCACGCGATGCCAAGCAAGAGGAGCGCATCGTCGACGCCCATCTCAAAATCGCGCAGGCGTGGAAGGCACAAAAGAACGATGCGATGGCCAAGAAGGCCTACCAGGACTGCGCGTCCGATTTTGATTCACGCAAGTTCTCGCCAGAAAAGCAGATCGCGGCGGCGGCTGCGGCGGAGGCGCGTTACCAGTTGGCGGAGTACGAGTTCGCTCACTACGACGAGTTGAAAATCGAAGGTTCGGGCAAGGGCAACAAATTTGAAAAGTCACTCGGTGCCGCCCTGACCAAGAAGGCTGAAACGCGGCAGAAGCTTTTCGATGATTACAAGGATTCGATCGTACGCTACCGGCGCGGCGACTGGATCGTCTGCTCGCTCTACCGCATGGGCTACCTCGATGAGCGCTTCGCACAATCGCTCTACGAAGCGCCCGTGCCGCGCGAAATCAAGCAGGCGGGCGAGGACTACGTGAATCAGTACAAGGATTCGCTGGCGGAAAAGGCGATTCCCATCGAGGATCGCGCGTTGCAGGCTTACAAAAGAGCGTTCGACGAAGCCAAACACTTGGCCATCGCCAATGACTGCACCAAGCGAATCCAAGAGGGGCTCGACAAGTACGACCACAAGAATTTCCCGCTGCTGAAAGAGGCCCGCGCGGAGATGGTGACGGAGGCGCTGTCAGCGTTGCCCATGGCGACGACGGTAGACGGTATTCCGGCGTTCGCGCCAACTGCCGAGGTGGCAGCGCCGAAGACACCAGCCTCAGCGGAACCTGCCCCCACCAAAACGGCGCCTCCACCTCCTGCGGAGATCAAATCTCCTGCTCCACCGCCGGCAACTCCTGTTAAGGCATCACCGCCGTCTGGAAAGCTCGGCGGAGGTGACGAGAAATGAAACGCCTTCTCCTCCTTTGCTCCGCGCTGGTTGCTGCCTGTGCGCATGTTCCCGAAACGAAGGCGCCGCCGAATGAGCAGACGACCGCTCCGGTCGCTCCCACGGCGGCGCCGATGGCCGCCGCCAAACTCAAACCGCTTCCGGAAGTAACGGCGCCGACAGCGAAGGCCGCGTTTGTAACGGCACCGATTCCAGCAGGCGATGCAAAACCCGCCGATTCGGCGAAGCCAAAGGTAAGCGAAGCCGCGGTTGGCAAGGCGCGCGATCTCTTTGTTGCCGCGCAGAAGAAGGCGTCCGACGGAAATCAGGACGGTGCCATCACGGTTTTCGAAGAGGCGTTCCTGGCCAATCCACAGAACGCGTGGCCGCTCTACAACATCGGCGTGATTTACGAGCGGCGCGGTGACAACGCCAAAGCGCAGGTTGCCTACGCGAGGGCGCTCGACGCGCGGCCCGATTTTGACGAGGCCGCCGCCAACCTGACGCATCTGCGCGTGCGTACCGGCCAACAGGTGCTAGCAGAGCAGGATCTGCGTGACCGCATCGGAAAAAATCCCGCCGCACTTGCGTTACGCACGCATTACGTCGATGTACTTATCGCGTTGGGCCGGTTCGATTTGGCTGAAGTCGAGGCCAAGCGAGTGCTGAAGGCCGATGAGCAAAACACCTCGGCCATGCACAACTTGGCCGTTCTCTGGCTCAAGCAGAAAAAATATGAGCTCGCGCGCGACATTCTTGCGGAGAACGCAATTCGCATTCGTCCCGGAGATGCCGGCCTCTACAACACGCTCGGTTTTATCTATCTCGCGCTCAAGCAGAAGCCGATGGCCATCGAGGCTTTCAAGAAAGCGGCGAGCCTCCGCGACGATTTCCCGGAGGCGCACATCAACCTCGGTGTCTTCTACAACGAGGCCTCCGCCTGGCCCGACGCGATTCGGGAGCTCGAGCTGGCCGCGAAATATGCCGCCGATTGGCCGAGCGTTCACCTGAATCTCGGCAACGCCTATCGCGGCAACAAGGACTATCCCAAGGCGGTCGCGGAATATCAGCGCGTAATGCAGCTGGCGCCGCAGAATCCCGATCCGTTGTTCAACCTCGGGGTGCTCTATCTCGATGGCGATATGAAGGACAAAACGGTTCTAGATCGCATCGCGCTGGCGCAAAATTATTTTCAGCAATTCAAGCAAGCTGGCGGCGCAGATCCCCACTTCGATGCGTACTTCGATTCCGCGAGTAAGGCACAGAAGAAAGAGGTCGCACGCATCGAGAGCGACAAACAGCGTGCGGTCAAGGCCGAAGCGAGTGCCAAGAAAAAGAAGGAAGACGCCGAGAAAAAAGCAGTCGCGGACAAGGCTGCGGCAGAGCGGTTGCAGAAGGGTAAGCTCGGCGGCGCGGACGACGACGCTCCGAAAGCGGCGGTGGCTGGAAAGCCCGCCTTGGGCAAAATCTCCGAGGCCGAAGAAGCGGTCACTCCTAAATCAGCAAAGCCGGCGGCGACCGGGAAGCTGGGCGGAGAGGACGAAAAATGAAAACGCTCACGTTCGTCCTGGCCGTCGTTGCCGTCGTGACGCTTAGTGGAACGGCGCATGCGCAGGAAAAAAAGAAAAAAGTTTTGAAGCTCGACGAGATCGCCGTCGAAGGCCGCATCCAGAAACCGCAGGCGTTTTACATTCTCCAGCGCGCCAATTTGAACTTCAACGCGCTGGACCGTCGGGAAACTTTCTTGCCCAAGGTCGTCAAGTCGGTCGATAAGGATCCCTTCTAGGAGAACGTCATGGCCGCTCTTAAGGTCCTCCGCATCGGTGTATTGCGCGAAGGCAAACTCATCGACGATCGCTACTTTCTGAAAAACGAAAGTGTCTCGGTCGGTGAGAGCTCGCGCAACACGTTCATCGTCGGCTCGACGGTGCAAATGCAGCACACGCTCTTTCAGCACAAGAGCGGCCAGTACCAGCTGGTCTTCAACGACGACATGAGCGGAAAGCTCACCGTCGATGGGAAGGATCACGACTTCGCGTCGCTCAAGAGTTCGGGCCTCGCCAAGAAACAGGGCGGCAATTACGTGCTGTCGCTCAACGACACCGCCAAGGGGCGCGTGATCGTCGGTGAGGGGACGTTTCTGTTTCAGTTCGCCACGCCGCCGCCCAAGCCACCGCCATCGCTGCTTCCCGCCGCCGCGCGCGGTTCGCTGTGGAACACGATGGACCGCACCTTTGCGGGAATTCTGACGGGGAGCTTCCTGCTCCACAGCATGACGATGCTGGCCGTGACCACGCGCAACGTTCCGCCGTCCGAGCCCGGCATGGAAGAGATCCCGGACCGTTTCGCCAAAATCCTGATGCCGGAAAAACCGGTTGAAGACGAAAAGCCCAAGGAAGAAGAGAAGGCCGCCGTCGAGGACGAAAAGCCGGTGGAAGAGGCGAAAAAAGAAGACAAGAAAAAAGAAGAGCCCAAGCCCGTGGCGACGGAAGCTGAGCACAAGGCCGCAGTGCAGAAGGCTGTTCAGAGCAAGGGGCTCGTGAAAATTCTCGGCGCGGTGGGCTCTGGCGGCAACTCGGCGCTGGCCAACGTGTTCGCGGCGGGCGCCGGATTTTCGGGTGACATCGATTCGGCGATCGCCGGTGCCGGTGGCGGAATCGCAGTAGCGTCGGACGGAAGCGAAGGCCCGCGCGGTTCGGGTAGCGCGTCGGCGTCTTCGATCGGTGCCATCGGAACGAGCGGCGCATCCAAAGTTGCGCTCAAAGAGAAAGGCGACGTTGCCATTCGTGGCGGTGTCACGTCGGACGGCGAAGCCGAAGTCGATAGCGCGACCGTCGACAAAGACGCTCTGGGAAAATTTATCAAGGGACGTATGAAGAGCTTGGTCAGCTGCTACGAGCGCGAGCTCAAGCGCAACCCTGGTCTGCGTGGCAAGTTGGTGGTGCGCTTCACCATCGGGACGCGCGGTCAAGTCACTGAAGTCGAGGTGACCCAAAACGGGCTCGGTGACGACGAGGTTGGATCCTGCGTGGCGCGCCTCATCAAGACGTGGCATACGCCCTTCACACCCGATGCCGATGCGACCGTGGAATTCCCCTTCGTTTTCTCGCCTTCGAGCTAGCCAACAACGGCCGTGCGCGCACTTTCCCCCTCCGAGCTAAGATTGCTGGTCGAGTCTGCGGACTTTTCCGCCTGGTGGGACGATTTCGTGCGCGCGCGAGCCGACCACGACGCCGCAGCGGCACGCGTGGAAGAGACGCTCTCTCAGGCCGCGCTGATGGCAGCCAAAACCGACTTCGCAACGCTCCGCGCGAATGAGCACAACGAATCTGCGGCGATCTGGGAAGCGGCCGCGGTCACCCTTCAGTCCGACGCGGCGCAGACCGAAACACGCTCGTACGAAGCAGTCGAAGCGTTCGAACAGCAGCGCAATCGAACGACGGCCGCGTGGCACCGCGTAAACGCCCTGGAGACCGCGCTCGGAGAACAGTCGTCAACGAAGAGCGGAAAGATGCCCTCCGCGGCCATGCTTCTGGAGGCCAAAGTAGCCTACGAGCGCGATCAGAAGCGCAAAGACGAGATCTGGGCGGAGGTGGTGCAGCTCTGGGAGCGAAATCTCGAGCTCGAGATCGAGTCGACAGAAAAGTTAGCGCTAGCGGAGCGAGCACGCCGGCGCGCCGACGCGTTCACGGCGGAAGTCGGCATGCGTAAAGAGAGAGCGGAAAGACTGCGCGCCGAAGCAGCGGAGGCCCGCGCGGCGCAGCGAGACGCGTCTCTGAACCTCGCCTCTCGAAGGGACGCCGCACAGTCGCGTTTTGGCTGCACGCCAGGCGAGGAGTTTCTTTTTTTCGCCGATAACGAGCGACCCACTTTTGTCCTCGCCCTCTCACTCACAACCGACGACACAGCCTTTGGAATCGCCGTTCGTCCTTTGACAATTTTTGAAGCTGAACGCGGACTTGGTGTACAATCATTGCGGTCAACGAGAGAGAACTCGGCAGCATGAACATGGTCACGAAAAGAAAAAAGGACGAGTACTTGCCATCAGCGGCAAAGAGCCCTATAGACAACACACGCACAAGGGCGCTTGGCCATCGCGCTAAGCGTGTTCGAATTGAAGCCTAGGCCCCGGAGAATTTATGAAAGCAACGCCTCTTCTTGCAACGATGTTTCTGGCAGGCGCCGCAGCAACTTCAGCTTTTGCTGCCGGCCCGACGATCAGCAATACCAACAACGAGGTCGGCGCCGCTCGCGAAGAAATTGACGCGATCGCCGCAGCCCGCCAACAGGTCGAGAAGCTTGTCGAGCAGGCGCGTACCGATAAGGACATCGTGAAGTTGAACTGCGTCAACGCAAAGCTTTCTCTAATTAACGGCCTCGAGCGGGTTGCTAAAGATGCCGGCAGCGACCTTAAGGACGCTGCCGCTCAGCACGACGAAAAACGCATCGTACGGTCGGCTGGGAAAATTCACCTCGCGAAACAAAAGGTGGATCAGCTCATTAATCAGGCCCAACAGTGTGTCGGCCAGCTCGCTAACTATAAGGACAAGAGCGGCTCGGTGACTGTCGAGGCTCCGAAGGATCTTTCGGCCGGTGGAGAAACCACGAGCCCGACCGGGTCTGGTGTTCTGACTTCGCGCACCCCTCCTGCGAGCGGCCAGTAGTTGGCTTCTCTCTTCCCTTGCGTCGATAACATCCAACCCCACGAAAACGTTTTGCAACACAAGGTCTTCGGAAAGGATTCGAAATTGAACTCGCTCGCCTCCTCCATCTCGGCCCGCTCTTTTTTCGCGATGTTGCTCTTGAGCGGTGCCGCATTCGCCGTCGAAAAAACCAACGAAGGTGCCAACGGAATTAAGGTTGGCGATGGCCGCCTGCACCCGAGTCTAGCGCTCGAAGGGCGTTACGACTCGCTAGCTGTGGTCGGTAGTTTTAGCGGAGGCAGCGCTGGCGATGTTATCGTACACGTCGTTCCTGGTCTCCGGCTCGAATTGCCCTCTGATTCTGTGGCTCTCGATTTGAACGTCAAGGGTGACTACAACGATTACACCGGTGCGGTGGCGAACACGACCGGACTTTCCTTCTTCGGCTTGCAGGGCGACATGACGGCTGACTTTAATCGCCGCGGCAAGTTCGCCTTCCAGCTCGGCGATCGTATCGTTCGCAGCGATCGGACAAACTCGCTTGCTTTCGGAGTCGGCGTCCTTTCGACTTACAATGACGCCCATGCTCGTGCGACCATGCGTCCTGGCGGCGGGGCGATTGAATTCGGCCTCGCTTACGATTTTGCGTTTGAAAACTTCGACACACGGTTCGGGGCGAGTCCGGCTGCTTCTGAAGTGTCCAACTCGAATTATCTAAACAACAGCGGGGAGCTCGACTTCCGCTGGCGCTTTCTTCCGAAGACGGCCCTGGTCGCCGATCTTTCCTACGGCGTTCGGACTTATCTAACCGAGGCAAGCAACGTTGGGTCGAGCCCCATCCGCGTGATGGCGGGCTTTGCAGGCTTGATTACGCCACGAGTCTCCCTAAGCTTGAAGGGTGGTTACGGTTACTCGAACTTGACGTCCGGAACGAACTTCAATTCGCCGATCGGCCAGGCGGAAGTCGGCTATAGCTTTTCGGAGCTTACTACAGCGCACCTCGGTTACGTTCGCTCCTTTGAATCAGTGCCTTCGGCTTTTGGTTTCTACAGCGACGACCGTGTTTACGCAGATCTAACGGCGCAGTTCATGACGAAGCTCATGACCACACTCTACGCTGGGTACGACTACCTTAATTTCGGCGGACAGCAGTTTGACACGAACCTCGGCGTGACGGCCTCGCTCGACTACGCTGTCGGATCTTGGTTTAAGGTTGGTGCAGGGTACGGTTTGACTAACCGCGGAAGCAACAAGGGCGGATCTGGGTATAACTACACCCGTCACGAAGTCTTCGTAAGGACGACCGCGACGTACTGAGATGCGCCTCCTAAACCAACGAATTTTGAGGGTCGGTCTCGTTTTATTGGGCTCCTGCCATACTGCAGCCCAGCAGGAACAGCGTGAGCACGCACTTGACTACACGCACGTTGCTCCGCTCCTAGTTCAAGGGACCGTCCTTGGGCCTAGCGATGTGTTTGAAGTTCAGGTCTTTCAGGAGAAGGATTTGAGCGGCGTGTATAGGGTTGCCGCTGATGGGACCATTAAGTTTCCACTCTGCGGATCGGTCGCCGTTTCCGGAAAGACTGGAAGCGAAATTGAAGACATGTTGATCGCGTGTCTTCGGACAGGTGGTTACCTAAAGGCGCCGCAGGTTTCTCTGTTCGTCAAAGAGTTCAATTCGAAGAAAGTCTTCGTCTTTGGCGAAGTTCAAAAACCGGGAACGTTTGCTTATGAAAGTGGCATGACCGTCGTTCAAGCGGTTACGCTTGCCGGCGGGTTTACGGCCAAGGCCGAGGCAAATTCTACGTCGGTTAGTCGCCAGGTCGAAAAGCAGGAACACAAAATCAAAATTCCGGTGAAGGATATTGGTAATGGGCGAGCGCCGAATTTCGCTCTTGCGCCGGGCGACATTGTCTATGTTCCCGAGTCCTTCTTCTAGCCAACAGGTTGGTTTTGGTGAAGGGCGACCGATTCTAGGTCGCCGATAAAGACGAATTCCTTTGGTAGGGGCTCGAGCGCGGGCGGCAATTTCGGTGATTCTTAATCACGCCGACGATTTTAAGCCGCTTCGTTTATTGAGCAATCCGCACGCGCAGACGCTCTTTGCGTCGTTAGCCTTTCCGAAGGCCCCGGCCCTGGTGCGTGAACGCATCGAGTTGCGAGACGGTGATTTTCTCGATGCTGACGTCGCTGTGCCCGCCTGCGCGAAGGAAGGGTCGCCGTGGGTGCTGGTGTTGCACGGCCTCGAGGGAAGCTCTGCGGCACCTTACATGCTTCGTATGGCTCGTGGACTAACGTCGCGCGGTATTGAGGCGTGTCTTCTCAACCTGCGCGGTTGTTCTGGACCACCGAATCGTCTCGGCCGTAGTTATCACAGTGGGGAGACCGACGATGTGCGCGCTGCGTTCATGCACCTCGCCGCGCGCCGCATCGGACGTTCCTGCGGCATGATCGGTTTTTCGGTAGGTGGAAATCTGGTCATGAAATTTCTTGGCGAAGCGGGTTCAAGCGCGCCGGCATTGCTGAAAACCGCGGTGGCCATTTCGCCGCCGTTCACCTTAGAGGGCGCGGCGCGGACGCTCGATCGCTGGAGCGGCGCGCCGTACCGCGCCTACTTCATTCGCACCTTACGCGCGAAGGCGCTGGCGAAGATTGCGCAATTTCCGGGTCTCGCTGATTCACGTCGCGTGCGCGCGGCGACGACGTTTGCGCAATTCGACGAAGCCTTCACGGCACCAGTGCATGGTTTTCGCGACGCGCGCGACTATTGGACGCGCTGCTCCGGCGGCGGTTATCTCGATGCGATAGCGCGCGATCTCTTGGTCCTTACTTCCGCGGACGACCCCTTTTTTCCGGCCGACTACATTCCCGCCTCAGCGCTGGCGATGCATCGCCACGTGCATGCGGTGGTGACCAAGCGTGGTGGCCATGTCGGTTTCGTCGGCGGGTCGACGTTCGCGCCCGATTTTTGGGCCGAAGTACGCGCGGCGGATCATGTGGCGCGCACATTTGCCGATGAAAGTGGAATGGGTCTCTCCGTCGCACCTGGTGCGTGAGCGCACCAGCGATAGCTCTCCTAAGCGTGGATTTGCTGGCCTTCGGTTTGGCACGCAGCGTGCTTTGTTGCCGGAAATCAATGCACCTCGGAGCTCAAATGTTTTCGATCCAACGCGTTGTCGTTCTGATCCCGCTCTGCGCCGTCGCCGCTTGTGGCGGACCAACCAGCGGAGCGGTAAAAACCGACTCCAGCGCCGAAGTGACGCTGAAGCGCGCGGACACGCTCGATAAGTTTAATCCGCTCGACCCGAGCGTTACCAGGCGCGCACGGGTGGAAGCAGTCAATGGCGTTAAGCGTTTTTTTCAGTTCGCGAAGGAAGAGAGCGATGACACGCTTTTTCGAAACATGAGCTTCGTCGGGCTAGAGGGTACGTTCGTCGTCGCCACCCAGGATGGTTATGACAAGCCTGCCTACAAATGGTCTTGGATCTTTTACGATGGCACGAACGAAACCAACGTTTGGTCGACGTGAACAATGGCTACTGCGAGGTGTCTCGAGGCGACAGTGTCGGGCTCGCGAATAGAACGTCCCTCCCTCCGAATGCGGCAACGTGGGGTCCGGCGCAAATCACAGTGAAGGACGCCCAAGCTTTGGGAAAGACCTGGAACGATGGCACGCTCTACATTCCGTACGCCTCTGACAACGAGGCTATTTACGAGTTCGCACTTTTCGTGAAAAATTCTGAGTGGATTTACGAAGGATCCGGCTACGGAAACCCCGCACGGCTCGTGCTGGTCCATCTAACGCAAGGATGGGTCGCGCGCTTTTTATCCGATCGAAAATTAGCTGCTGATTGATCGTTTGTAATACGCGATCAATTCGCGCGCCCGTTGGGAATCCTCGAGGACGATCCGATCGCCATTGCGGCGTAAAATTCGCCGTCGCACAAGCCGCTCCACGCCGAGCCGCACGATCGTTTCACTCTCTTCGATGCCCACGAGTTCACCCTCGAGCAGCGCGGTCTCGCGGCTGCGATTTTCGTCGAGCGTGTCGCGGCTGGTCCGCAAAGAATCGAGCTCGACGCCGGGTGTGATCGGCACACCGCGTTCTTCGAGCGTCCGCCGAATTTCTTGCACGCGTTGCACGAGCGCCGCTTCGCTGAGATCTCCGCCGGCTGCATCGATGGCGTGGGCGACGAGAGGAACAGGAGTTGCCGGAATCACGTTCGCGATGCGGGTCATCAGCTCGGTCGCGAGGCACTTACTTGCGTTGCGCCGCGTGTCATCGTCGGCTTTTTGCAATGCTGCGAGCGAAAGTCCGAGCGATGCGGCGGCATCGTCGAGCGAAAGCGGTGCGCCGAAGGCAACGGCAACGGTGCCGGCGTGGTGCAAGCGTCCGGTAAGCGCGCGCATTGTGTTCATGGCCATCCAGATCGGAAGTCCGAAAAGAAAGCGCAACACGCCGATGATTTTTTGCGCGAACGTTGGCGGCGCGGCCTGGCCTCGTTTCTCCGCGAGCAGCGTTTCGTCCTCGAGCACGCGATCGTAGTTGATGCCGACCGGCACGAAGACGAGCTGTTGCCCTTCGGCGGCGAGCTCCACCAGCGCATCGAGCAGTCCCACTTTCGGTGGCCGCAGCGCTCCGTCGCGCGTGAGTCCACCTTCGAGAAAAATGCCCTGCGTCACGCCACGTCGCGCGATGAGCTGCAAATAGCGGCGTAATACAACGTGATACACGGGATCCGGAAACCCACGCCGCACGAAAAATCCGCCGAACGCTTTGAAGAGAACGTCGAGCGGGAAAACGCGCGCCCATTCGCCGACCGCGTAGCTGATGGCCACGCGCCTAGCCAGCGCCCAGCCGGCGACGACGTAGTCGAAGTTGGATCGGTGGTTAAGCACAAAGACCTGCGTAACGCCCTCGGGCAGCGCGGCCAGTTTACGCAATGCCGCGTCGTCGATGACCGGCCGGTAGAAGAGGTGAATCGCCGCGCGCGCCAACGGCATGCCGAGCTGGTAGTAGGCGCCGAGCGAAAAGGCAGGGACGATTTCGTCGATGTAGCTTTCGACGCGGCAGCGTACGGTTTCCGGCGGTTCGCCTCCGCGCGCGGCGACGGCCATGGCCGCGGTCACCACACGATCGTTGAGCATCTCTTCGCGGACGAGTGCTTTCCCTCCGAATTTGAAGAGGTCGACGCGCGTGCCATGGCGTTCGGCGGCGCGGCGCGCGCGATTGTGAAATGCGGCACGCAGGCGACGAAGGACATTGGCGCGGAGAAATTCGTAAGCGAATACAAAAGCGATCGCTCCGAATACAAGTCGCACGTTGTTAGTCTACAGGACCAGGCGGGGGTGCCGAGGCGCTTTCATCTCGCCAATCAAGTTATATCCTTCCGCATGCTGCTGCCGCTCTCCAGCCTTCACGCCGCTACGCATCTGCTCTACCGCGCGCGCGGTGCGACTTCGCGGACGGTGCAGCTCGGCGCGCGACGGTTTCACCTTTATGAAAAGACCGGCACTGGGCGCGGTCCTCCGGTGCTGTTGGTGCATGGCCTTTCCGGCAACGCCTATTCGTTTGCGCCGCTGCTCGGGCCGCTGGCGCGCCTCTGTCGCCGGGTGGTGTTGATCGATCTCGCCGGTCACGGCCGCTCGTTGTTGGGTTCGGACGAATTGCCCGCGAATGCCATGGAGCACGCGGCTTCCATTGGGGAAGCGCTGCAACTTTTCGGTGAACCCGCGCTGCTGGTGGGGAATTCACTCGGTGGCGGTTTGGCGCTACATGCCGCGGCGCAATTTCCGCGTCGTGTTGCCGCGGTCGTCGCGCTGGCGCCGGCCGGTGCACCGCTCTCCGGAGCGGATCGCGCGGTGTTGCGCGATGTTTTTCAGGACAACCTAAGTTCGGCGATGGAGCGCATTCGGCGGCTCTACCATCATCGTCCGTTGCCAGCGCTGCTCTTCGCGCGCGACATGGCTCGCCAAGCCTCGGTGCCCGCGGTGCAAACGATTCTCTCCGCGTTGATTTCCGCGGATGGCGCGTTGCCGCCGCGTGTTCTCTCGGCGATTCGTTGTCCCGTGCTCGTGTTGTGGGGCGCGTCCGACCAGCTTCTTCCGGCTAGCAGCGTCGACTACTTTCGCGCGCATCTGCACAACGGACAGGTCGAGGTCATTCCCAACTGCGGCCATCTGCCACAGCTCGAGCGGCCGCAGTTCGTTGCGGCACGCATCGAGCGGTTGCTGGGTTCTCTTTAGGTCCCGCAGGCGAACGCGCACTTGCCGCTGGTGCAGCTCCAGCTTCCAGCGCAGCCCGGCGTGCCGAGCGTCTGGCAGTCGGTCGGCGTGACGCAGGTACCGTCGGAAACGCATTCGCCGGGGCCGAATTGCGCTGGGGCGCACTTGGTGTGCGGCGGGCAGCTGGACGACTGATTGCAGACCGCGCCGCACGCGCCGTCGTGCTTCACGGGAGCGCGGGCGCAGTTCGCCTCGCACCCATTGGTGTAGGTTCTGCCGTCGCCGCCGCAAACGGGTGCGTAGTCGTGGGGGCAAATGCAGCCGGTGCCGCCCGTCGTGCCGCCGGGGTCGCTCGGAACGCAACGGCCCGGCCCAGAGCAGGAGCCACTTCCGCCGCCGGTCGTTCCGCTTCCACTGGTGGTGCTGCCACCGGTGCCACCGCAGGCAAAGGCGCACACCTGCTTGGGCCCGCAGTCTCCGTCTTTCATGCAGGCGCCGCACTGGTTCTGGCGGTCCATGGTATTGGTGCACTTGTATTGCGTTGTATCGCAAGTCTGATCAGGTGGGCAGCCGCAGTCGTCCTTGCATGACCCGCCACCGCAGTTATTGAGGCGGTTCGACATCATACATTGGCCGGCGTTGCAGGTGGTTTCGGCGCCGCAATCGCAGTCGGATTTGCAACCGGACGAGCAAACAAGTTTTCCGCAGCTACCGCAGTCGCCACCGGCATAGTAGCAACCCGGCTGTGGCGGAGGGCAAGCAACGCAAGATCCGCCATCGGAGTCGCCACACTGGTTCTGGCGATTCATCCAGTTCACGCAATGGCCGGACAATGGATCGCACGTCTCGTCGTCGGGGCAGCCGCAGTCGTCTTTGCACCAGGCTCCCCCGCCGTTGCTGGGCTGGCACCATGTGGACTCGGCGTCGACACCGCAGCCGGGACCGCAGCGCTTGTGGATGCAGCTCATACCGTCGCCGCAATCTGTGTCTCCCCTGCACGTGGCGACGCAGTAGTCGCAGTTGCCGCCGTCGGTGGGTTCGCAGTGTTTGGGGTTGTGTCCGCGCGGCCCGCTGGGACCGCAGTGCGGACCCTCTTGGGGAGGACATCCCGCGTTGGGTCCCGCGGGGTCGCACGGCATCGGGAAGATGCAGACATCTGAGCCCGGACAATCGCAATCTTTTTCACACTGCGGACCGCCCCCGTCCGGATGGTCGCAAATCATCTGGCCGCAGCTGTGGCAGTCCGCGCCGCGGGTGTAGCAGCCCGGCGGAGGCGGCTGGCAGGTGACGCACGTGCCGCCACAAGATTTGGCTACCGCGCTCGAGGGCGCGATGCAGCTGCCGCCTCTGTTGTGATCGACGTTGCAAACCTGAGTGCCGGGACAGTCGCAATCGTTTCTGCACACGGAGGCGCAGGAACAGGTCGGACAGCCGTTCGGGTCGAGGGCGATGCCACTCGGACACTTGGGGTCACAGTTGAGCGCCGCACAGTCGCCGCCGTCGGTGGTGACCGTCCCACCGTTGTCGGTACCGTCGCCGCCGTCGGGCGTGTTCTTGAGACCGTTGGGATTGCATCCGACGGCAAGAATTCCGGCGAGCGTGAGACCGATGCGGAGGAGGCGACTATTCACGGCGTGTCCTTTCGACAGAAGTGGCTACTTCATTCTATACGACGTGCACTCTGTCAATAACGTGCGAAAGGTCACAACGATGCGGGCTCGCTAGGTCCCACAGTAAGACGCCGAACAGGCGTGGTTGGAGCAAGTCCACGGACAGGCCAATCCGAGGTGGTCACAATCCGACGGCGAGTTGCAGTAGCCGTCGGGTTTGCATTCCCCATACATGGGAGCGCCTCCAGCGTCTTCGTTGTCCAGCGTCGCGACGCAGGTTTGGCCGGCCGGGCAGTCTGCTCGCACATCCCCATGGAGCATGCAGGGTGTCGCGATGGCGATGCAGGTGCCGCAGGATCCCACGGTGGATTCGCACCAGAGCAAGCTGTCTTCGCATTTCTGACCGCTCGGGCAGTCTTTGTCGGTGGCACAGCCGGGCGTTCCGCCGTCGGAGCAGGTCCGCGGCGGGCAGCTGTGGCAAGAACTGCGAGGGCAGGCTGAGTCTGTTTGTGCACATTCAATAATCGCGCATCGGCCACCTCCGGGTCGAGGGCAGAATTCGCCGCAGGGGCAATCGTCGTCTGAATTGCAGAATTCCGATCCGCCGTCGGTGTTGCAAACGATTATTCCACAGCGGCAACGCCCGCCGCCCTCATAGTGGCACCCTGCCGGTGGATTCGAGCAGAGTAGGCCCGATCCGTCGCCAGGTAGCGGATTGCCGCAGTGCCCAGCGTGACAGAATTGTTGGTCCGGGCAGTCGCACGTGGTCGCACAGGGCGCGCCGGCATCGGTTCCGTCGCAATGAAAGGTTCCGCAGCTGTGGCAGGAAGGCGGTTCGACGACACGGCAGCCGTCCGGCATCGGCGGGCACTCATCGATGCAGCCTCCGCCGTCGGGTTTTTCGACCTTGCAGCCGCGCTCCGCGCAACGGTTGTTGATGCAGGTATTGTTGCAGGGATTGCTTCCGTCGGCGCAAGCCGTCGCGCAAGAGGCGGCGCTGTTGATCGGACAGTCCGACGGAAAGATGCACTCGATTGCGGGGCCGGCGTCGTTCGAGCCTAGAAACGAACTTCCACAAGCGGTGAGTGTGAAAACGGCGGCGAGTTGCACGAATGGGCGCAGGGCGTTGGTGGTCATGCTTTGTCGCTAAAGCAAGCCGAGGGCCAATGCTAAGTGCCTGAAACGTCGAAGCGCAGAGCGTGGAACGGGTGTGGAACCGTGGAAAGCGTCCACTCGCTTCGCAAAGAAAAAGGGCGACCAGCCGCGTCGGCAAGTCGCCCTTTTTCAAAGTCAGGGGTACTTGAATTACCGGCGCTGTCCGCCGTAACCGCCGGCGCCACCGCTGCCTACATTGCCAGCGCTACCCTGCATCATGGCCTGGCGCTTCTCCCACATCGAGAGAATTTGCGGCTTTTGCTTGCGGAAGGCCTGTGCGAACTCTTCCTGATCGCACAGCGGCGTCGACTCCATGGAACAGAGCGGACGAACCGGAACGCCTTCGGTCAGCTCGGACAGCTCACCGTGATTGGCGACATTGAAAATAACCGTTCCGCCGTGGCCGGCCGCATGAAAGCCGTAGTCGGTGACCTTTCCCTTACGCTTCAGGTCTTCGAGGTAATTCTGCGACGCTTCGACGAACTCGACGATGGCCGGAGCGGGAATGTTGGTGCTGACGGCGGTGTCTTCGCGATAGGTGACGACGTATTTCATGGGGAGCCTCGTTGTCGCGCGGACGCCATGTCCGCAGCGGTGCGGGAAGTTGGGCACGCAGGGCGCGAGCGGCAAGTCGTTCCGATTCAAAGACGTCACCACGGCGGATCACCATGTTCTAGGGTTCCTGCTGTGGCACCATTCCGACGTCGTCGCGCCCGCCCGATCGCCGCTGGAGAAGTTCTGAAAAAACGTACGTTCCGTCTCCGTTGAAACGGATCAACTCATCCGCCGCTTTCGACCAACTCTTGTCGGGCGCCAAGCCCAGCGTGTTGAGCGTCGGGACGGCGAACATCGGCCATTCGCGCGCGGGCCACTGCGCGGGTTCGGTGGTTGGCAGTGGCCGCACATCTTCCGGCTCCGAGAAAGGGATTCCAAGCCAGGCGCGCACTGTCGGCGCCAAATCCGCCATCACCACCGGCGCGATGATGACGCGATCCTCGCGTGGCCCCGGCGTGAAGGTGGTCAGCATGATGTGGTGGGTGCGGATCTTGGGAAACCAGGAGGCGCGGGCGCCGTGATCGGAAAGGATCACCACGTTGGCCTTTCCCAAAATGCCTGAGTCGTCGAGGCGGTGAAGGAGGCGCGAGAGAACGCGCTTGGTGCGGATCGTGCGCGCCGACCAGATGAGATCTTGGCCTACCGTGACGTTGGAGACGCCCACGAGGTCCGATCCCTCGAGCTCGATCGGAGGTCGGAGCCACCAGTGTGGAAGCGACCAGAGCTCTTCGAGCTCGAGATGGATCGCTGGGTGCGCGAAACAGGAGTGCGCGGCGAAGAGTACGGGCCCTGTGCGAGCGGTGTCGGCGACCTGCGCCAGCGTCCTGTTCCAGAAACAGTCGGGGCAATAGGTGTACTGACTTGGTGCGCCCGCAGGTCCACCCAATGCGTCCACCCACCAGGGGGCGCCTACGGTGGACAAGGGAAACAGAGCTTTCCACGCGGTTTGCCAGAAGAGAAATTTCCACCCTTGAAGGGTGCGGACCTCGACCTGTTCGGCTGGCGCGAAAATGTTCGTCGAGGGGCTATCTTGAAAAAAAGTCGTGTGGATGCCCAGCCGCGCCGCCTGCGCAGGCAGCCAGCCGGGACTGTCCGAGGCCCACGTAGTTCCCGGCAGCAACGATGTCTTCGAGGGAAAAAGTCCGGAGAGGGCCGAGCGCCAAGCAGCGCTGGTGATCGCCACTGGTGTGTAGGCATTGGTGTAGACGACCTTCGTCCCCGCCCTCGGCTGAAAGGCCGCAAGCGCCTCTTGGACATCATCGCCGGAGACCGAATCGAAGCCGAAGAGCAGGGTGTCGCGGCTGGTGAGATCACGTCCGGCGCGGGCGGTAAAATCGAAAGCAGTACTCCGAAACGACGTGAGCCAGAGGGCCAAGAAGGCCACGATCCAGAGGAGCTCATGCCGAGAGGGCCGGGCCGGTTTCCAGAGCAAAAGTAGCCCGAAGAGGCTAGCGCCGATCATCCAGAGGAGCGCAAGTGGAATGGAACGAACGACGGTAGCGTGCGCCCAGAATCCTGGATGGAGCGCGAGCGTCGCGCCGCCCAGTCCGACCAGCGCGCGCAGCGCACGCAGCACGTGGTGTCCGTCGGACTCGCGCCAGGCCCAAAACGAAGTGAGTGCGAGAACGACGGCCACGAGGAGCGATGCGGACACGGCGCCGAGGGCGGTGCGCGCCGCCCAGCCGCTATCGGATTGGAAGGCACTTCGCAACGCGGACATTTGCGGGCCCGCACCCAGGGCGAGCGAGAGCCATGCGGCGAGCGCGGGTACGATGGAAAAGAGAAAGACGAAGGTCAGGCAGCGTTTGAATATCTGCGTGGAAAAAAATCGTCGCATCGTGAAGACTGCGACCTTAACATTCAACTGTTTCAGCCGGATTGCACCAACCAAGGAGCGGCGTACGTGATTGCCAACGGAAAGCTGACGCTGATGGTGGGGACGAAGAAAGGTGCCTTCTTTCTTCACGAGAACAACGGCCAGTGGCAGCTCGACGATCCCCATTTTCTGGGGCATGTCGTGCACCATGTTGTCCTCGACCCGCGCGATGGCCAAACGCTGCTAGCTGCCGCTAGCACGGGGCACCTCGGACCGACCGTGTTTCGTTCGACGGACGGTGGAAAGAAGTGGACCGAAGCCGAGCGGCCGCCCGCGTTTCCGAAGGCACCCGAAGGCGAAAAAGCGCCATCGGTACTCAATGTCTTTTGGCTCGCGCCTGGTCACGCCTCGCAGAAAAATGTCTGGTGGGCAGGCACCGCGCCGCACGCGCTTTTCCGCTCGGAAGATGGCGGCGTGACTTGGTTGGAGCTCGCGGCCTTTCGCACGTACTTGCAATCGCTCCCGCGGGCTGATGTCTCATTCGGCGCCACGCCGGGTGGCGCCATCACCCATTCGATTCTCATCGATACCCGCCAAGCAAGGCATATGTATGTCAGCCTGTCGGGCGGCGGGATTTTCGAAACGCACGACGAAGGTTCCACTTGGAAACCGTTGAACCAGGGCGTGGCCATGGATTTTCTTCCGGCGGGAACGGAGCTGCCACCCTATGGTCACGATCCGCACTGCGTGATTTTGCATCCCGCCAATCCCGACCGGCTCTACCAGCAGAACCACTGCGGGTTCTACCGACTCGATCGCCCGAGCGAAAGGTGGGAGCGTATCGGCAACAACCTGCCGAAGGAGATCGGCGACATTGGCTTTTCGGTAGTGGCGCACCCGCGCGATCCCGACATGGTCTGGATGTTTCCGATGGATGGCACCACGGTTTGGCCGCGCACGTCGCCCGGTGGAAAGCCCGCGGTGTATCGTTCGAAGGACGGTGGACGTTCGTGGGAGCGGCAAGATCGCGGGCTGCCGGCGCGCGGCGCTTATTGGACGGTTTTGCGCCAAGCGATGATCGGCCATGGCGACGGACCGGTCCGGCTCACGTTTGGCACGACCAGCGGCGAAGTTTGGACCAGCCCGAACAATGGCGAAAGCTGGTCGCGCATCGCCGAGCACCTGCCGTACATCCAGTCCGTGACCGCAGCCGCGCTGTAATACGAAGCATTACAAGTGATGCGAATCCGAATACCGTCCGCGCTGCGCTCCTACACGGCCGGTGCGCCGCTGGTTGAAGGCCGCGGGGCGACGCTCGCCGACATGCTCGCCGATCTCGACGCGCGCTTTCCCGGGATTCGTTTTCGCATCGTCGACGAACAGGATCGGATTCGGCCCCACATCCGTTTTTTCGCGGGCGAAGCGCTTGCGAAAACCGTGGCTCAGCCGCTCGGCGAGGACGACGAGGTGATGATCGTCTGTGCGCTGAGCGGCGGGTAACGAATCACTTGCAGACGTTGTTATCGGTGTCGCAAACGCCGTGCGGGCAGTCGCCACCGCCGTAGCAGAAGTCCGCAGGCACGCATTCGCCGCCACCGATCAAATGGCTCTTGGGATCGGAGAGGCACTTCTCGCCGTTTTTGCAGAGGTCCGATCGGCCAGCGGGGCAGCTCGTGCCGCAGGCGCCAGCGTGCCGTTCATCCACGTTTCGGCAGTCCATCGCGCAGCTGTTGTTGTAGGTCTTGCCGTCTTCGCCGCACACGGGATCGACGTTTTCCGGGCAGATGCATCCACCATTGTCGGGCGCGCATTCGCACTTGTCGCAGCCGTTGTCGTCTTGGGTGAACCCGTTGGGGCAGTCGAGCGTGCAGGTCGTGGTCGTCGGGCATTTGTCGCAAAGGAGCTCGCCGCAGGAGGTGCAGCTGCCGCCTTTATAGTGGCACGTCGCCGGTGGTGCAGCGCACTCGACGGGATGGCAACACTTGGCGTTGGCGCCGCTCGTCGAGGCAACGCACTGACCGGTGCTGCAGACGTCGCTTCCGGAGCAATCACAGTCCACTTCGCATGAAATTGGAGCACAGGCGCACCGATCACACCCATCCGTGTCTTTGGCGAACCCGTTGGGACAAGCGAGGGTGCATGTTTGAGGATGACATTTCGCGCCACCGTCGGTCGCACCCCCGTCCGTTGCGCCGTTCGTTCCGCCGTTCGTTCCGCCGTCCGAATCGGTTCCGGTGAGCTTGGACGCCCCACAGGCGGTGAAGAGGATTAGGGAAAGCGCGAACGGGATGGGGCGGCGAGGGAACGTGGGCATGGAAGGCTCCTATGGGGTGAAATAGAAGCAAGGCGCGTGCCGCTATGCTGCTTTCCGCACCCATTCGGGAGCGTCTATGCGCATCGGTCTGTTGCCCGATAGGCAACGTTTCCGATGCGTGTCATCCTTTAAACACTAAGCGGCCTGCGGGGGCCACGAGCGAATGCGGATGGGTCTTGAGGCGATGACCCATCCGCGTTTTCTTTTGGGGGACCTAAACAAACAGCTCTCGCGAGCTACCGCACGTCGCTGGTGACCTGCAGAGCGATATCATCACCGCTGACGGTGCCTTCAGCTAAGTCGGCCATATTGCCTTGGCTGTTGTCGGTGCCATCGGAGCCGGTGCTGTAGAGGACGATGGCACCATTCGGAGTTTTTGCGGACCACTGAGGACAGGCGTTGGATGAGCCGCTGTTGGCGATCAGAAATACTTTGTAGGGGTTGCCCCACGGATCGCCGACGCCGAACGCGATGTTTGGATCTCCGGGGAGATAGGGCCCCTTCCAGCAATGGTTTGCCTGAGTGGTCCCGCTTGCGCAGGCCGTTGTTCCTTGCGGAGCCTTGAAAAGAGCGTCATACGATGAGTCCATTGATTCAGGCGCAAAGCAGCCATCGCTGTTGACGTTCCAAGTCACGGAGCCGTCGGGCCACTGCCCGGTGTCAGCGTGAAACCGTTGATAAGCGCTAGCAAATTTTGCAAGGTCGGAATTCGCGCGGTCTTTGTCCGAAGGGCCAGCGTCGTTGGTGCCGGCATCGCCTCCGCCGCTGGTTCCGCTTGCGCAGGCCGCGAAAAGAAAAACGGGGAGGAGAACGAGGGACTTTCGCATTGGAATAAGATACCGCGTTTTAAAAAAGTATCCATTCAGTACGGCACACCAGTCGTCATGGCCGGCCGCCGATCCCCGGGTCAAGCCCGGGGAGGCCATCCACGTGCATCGAAATCCTCGTGGATGGCCGGGTCAAGCCCGGCCATGACGAACTGAACGGGTAACCTGCGCGCCCTCAAAGAGGATCCCGTATGCGAGTTTCTACTGTCGGGTTCCGATTTTCACCGGCCCGTTGGGCGGAATGCAGGCCTCGCAACCTGCATTCCGCTTTGCGTTTTTACGTCAATTACGAGCAACCGCTGGTGCCGCCGCAGCTGACGCACTTAAGGCACGTTCCGTTGCGCACCAGCGTGAACTGTCCACACTCGCGGCAAGCATCGCCCTCGTAGCCCTTCATCTTGGCCTCGCGCACCGCCACGCCAACGCGGCCGTCGGGACCGGCCACCAGTTGTACTTTGCTCTTGCCGTTCTTGTGCGGCGCGGGCGTTGCTGCTGACTGCGGCACTGTTGCGGCCGGTGCGGCCATCGCCACAACCGCACCCGGCATCTCCGGAGCGCCGGTCTTTACCTCGGGGATTTCCGTTTCCGAAACCACCTCTTCGCTCACAAACGCTGGCTCATCGTTGTGAACGGTGTCGGCGCGCAAATCCTCTTCGGCAACTTGGGCCAGATCGGTACGGCCAAGGTAGCTGATTGCCAACTCGCGGAAGACGTAGTCGATGACGCTGGTCACGAGCTTCAGCCGGCTGTGTCCCTGCACGGGGCCGTTGGGCTCGAAGCGCGTGAAGACGAACGCGTCGACGTACTCCTCGAGCGGCACGCCGTACTGGAGCCCGAGCGAGATAGCGATGGCGAAGCAGTTCATCAAGCTGCGGAACGCCGCGCCTTCGCGGTGCATGTCGAGGAAGATCTCGCCGATGGCGCCATCTTCATATTCGCCGGTGCGCAGGTAGATCTTGTGACCACCGACCAGCGCCTTTTGCGTGTAACCCGCGCGGCGCGACGGCAACTTGTGCCGCTTAGCGATGTAGCGCACCACCAACTTCTCGACGATTTTTTCGGCCAGCTTGCCCGCGTCTTTGGTGATCACCGCGTCGTGGAGATCCTCGTCCGCGGTGGAGGCGAGCGGCTGCGACAGCTTGCTCCCATCGCGGTAGAGCGCAACCGCCTTGTTCATGGTGGTCCATGCCAACCGGTAGACGCGCTTGACATCGTCGAGCGTGGCGTCGTTGGGCATGTTGATGGTTTTGGAGATCGCGCCGGAGATAAACGGCTGCGCCGCGGCCATCATTTGCACGTGCGCCTCGAACGGAATGAACCGTTTGCCGCTGCGTCCGCAACGGTTGGCGCAGTCGAAGACCGGCAGGTGCTCCGCCTTCAAATGCGGCGCGCCCTCCACGGTCATGGTGCCGCAGCAGTAGTCGTTGGCGGCCTGAATCTGCTCGGGCGAGAAGCCCAGCGCCTCGAGGACGCTCAGCGCATCCGTCACGCCCAGCTTCTTGCAGAGCTCGTCGCCCAGCGTGAACTTGTTGAAGACGAACTGGATGTCGAAGGCCTGCGCCAGCCCCGCTTCGATTTTCGCCAACGCCTCGGTGGAAAAGCCCTTCGCGCGCAGCGTCTCGTGGTTGATGTGCGGCGCGCTCACTAGCGTTCCACGGCCGAGACAGTGGGCGACGATTTCCGCGACCTGATCAGGCGTGTACCCGAGCGTGCGCAGCGCCTGCGTGAGGCTCTGGTTGATGATTTTGAAGTAGCCGCCCCCCGAAAGCTTCTTGAATTTTACCAGCGCAAAGTCTGGCTCGATGCCCGTGGTGTCGCAGTCCATGACTAGGCCGATGGTGCCTGTCGGCGCAATGCAGGTGGTCTGCGCGTTGCGGTAACCGTGCTTTTCACCGAGCGTCAGCGCGCGGTCCCACGCGGTACGCGCCGCAGCCAAGAGATCGGCTGGGCATGACTTGGCGTCGATCGGATGCGGCTTGACGGTAAGGCCCTCGTACTCTTTGTCGAGGGCCGCATAGGCCGCGCGGCGGTGGTTGCGCATCACGCGCATCATGGCTGCTTTGTTTTTGGCGAATCCCGCGAACGGTCCCAACTCGCCAGCCATCTCCGCGCTCGTGGAGTAAGCCTCACCGGTGAGCACGGCACTGATGGCACCGCACAATGCTAGGCCTTGCGCCGAGTCGTATGCGATGCCCGCGCGCATGAGGATGGTGCCCATGTTGGCGTAGCCGAGTCCGAGCGTACGGAATTCGTAACTCTTCTGCGCGATGGGCTTGGACGGGAACGACGCCATCAGCACGCTGATTTCCAGGACGACCGTCCAGAGGCGGCACGCGTGACGGAATCCGTCGATGTCGAACGAGCCATCGTCGCGCAGGAATTTGGCGAGGTTGATACTTGCCAGATTACAGGCCGTATCATCTAAGAACATATATTCAGAGCAGTTGTGGACGACGAGGCCGTTGGCCACGAAGTGGTTGGTGCGCGGCTCGGTGAGATCGAAGACGTCCTCGACACCGGCCGGCGTTAAGCTGGCCACGCGATCGGTGAGGCGGTCCGCGTAGCTGCCGACCGATTCGTTGAGCACGTGAAGCCGCGCCGCTTTTTCACTCTGTGGCATGAAGCCGACTTCCCGCTCGAAGGCGAGACGTGAAGAGCGGCTGATGCGCAGCGAGTGAATCTGCTGCACCGGATATTCGCGCGCCCCACCCTTTCCGTCGGGAAGCATGGCGGTGGTTTGGGTTAGCGCGCGGCGGTTCTCGTAGAGCTTGGCCTTGATGCCGAAGGAGAGCAGCAAGAGCTGCGTTTGGCGCAGGAGCTCCAGTGACGTCGAATCCAGCGCGACGAATTGGCTCTTCTCGCCGTAGTTTGCGACGGTGCCATCGGCGGTGAAAAGGCCGCGCAAGAGGCCAGCCACCGAGCGGCGATCCAGACCGAAAACGGGATCGGTAAACCGCTTATTCTCCGATCCGCCATCGAGAACGGCCCACTTCGCGCACTCGCCAACGACTTCATCCGCGTTCGTGGCCAGCCGTGTTGTGGTTTCGCTCTCGGTGACATTCACCGGCCGGTTGGGTTTGACGCTGTTCACGACGCTCGCCATTCGCTCGAGAATCGCGCGTTCGTTCTTGCCCATGGCTAACGTGAGGATGCCCTGCGAAATGCAGCCATCGCCGACGGCCAGACCGACCAGCTCGCCGATCTCCGTGCCGAGACGATCTTCGCCGAATCCCGATGGTTGCAACTCGACCACGTCATCGCGCGTGAGCTCGAGCGCGGGGACATCGCCGCGATTTTGCGTTCGCACTTTGTGGTCGGCGGTGAGCTTGATCGAATATCCGCTCGCTGTGCGCAGGACAAAGACCTCTTTCGTGCCGGTCTTGAACGCGCCAGTTACCGATGCGGATTTCCCATCGCCAGCAATGATGTCGGTTGCTTTCCCGACGAGTTCGGCGATGCGCAAGAGCCCGTGTGGCGTGGCCACGAGCGTGTCACCCGTGACGCAGGGATTCGATGCATTGATTCGTCCATCCTCCGGGCAGGTGTGCCACTCGTTGATGGTCGTATCGAATTGCAGTCCCGGATCCGCGCAGGCCCAGGCCGCTTGCGCGATCTTCTCCCAGAGCGCTTTGGCCGGAACGGTTTTGGCCACCTTCCGATCGATGCGGCGCACGAGCTCCCACGAGGCGTCTCGGTCGAGTGCTTCGAAAAAGTTGTTCGGCACGCGGACGCTGTTGTTGGAGTTCTGTCCCGAGACGGAGGCGTACGCCTTGCCTTCCCAATCGGTGTCGAACTCCGGGAAGTCGAGCTTGGTCACGCCCTGCGCGGCGAATTGCAGGCAGCGCTGGATGTAGGACTCGGGAACGAACGACTCGCGCGCCGCACGCATCGCGGCTTTGAGCGCCGGATTCTTTTTTGGATCGGCCTCGATCGGCGCGCCTTCCGTCGGCGTGCACGCGGCGAGGACCGCTTCAAGCTTCTGCTTGGCGATCCGCGAACCAGCCACCAGCGCCGCGACTTTTTGCTCCTCGGTCACCTTCCAGCTGACGAAGTCTTCGATGTCGGGATGGTTCAAGTCGAGGCAGACCATTTTGGCTGCGCGCCGCGTGGTGCCGCCGCTCTTGATGGCGCCCGCCGCGCGGTCGCCGATTTTCAAGAAGCTGAGCAGGCCGCTGGATCGCCCGCCGCCCGCGAGCTTTTCGCCCTCGCCGCGCAACGCGGAGAAGTTGGATCCGGTGCCCGAGCCATATTTGAAGAGCCGCGCCTCGCGGACCCAGAGGTCCATGATGCCCCCGTCGTTGACGAGATCATCGGCGACGGACTGGATGAAGCAGTTGTGTACGAGAACACCGCTACAGAGGTATTGGCCGCTCTTGGTTTGCACGTCAAAGACAGGCTGCGTTCCAACGGCCTCGATGCGGACGATCGATTCCTCGCGCAATGAGGGCAACGCCTTGCCCGCAAATTCCGCCGAGCATGAGGTGGCGAGCTTGCGCTGTTTCTCCTCGGAGACGAAGCCGATGAGGTCGCGATAGCGCGCGCGGGATTCCGCGTAGCCGATGGAGACGAAATAGGACGTGCGGCGATCGGAACGCTTCTCGACGCCGGTCTGCACGCGGGCGTAGATGCCCAGGTTCATCAGCAGCGTTTGAACGCCCTGCGCCAGGCTTGGCGAAACGGTGGTCAGCACCACGTCGGCCGTGTGCGTCGTGCGGTGCCGCAAGCGCACCGTGCCGTCCGTCTGGAAGAGCGAGCGCAGGTAAGCGGCTTGGGCCTGGGCGCCAGCAGTTCGCACGGCGGCGGGAATTGTGTGATCGTCACCCGCGCGCAAAAGGCCGTATTTCTCGACGAACGGCCGGAGCTGTTCGCCGTAGAGGCGGATGCGCTTCACGTCGAGATCGCTGTTCTGCGTCTCGACCGAGCGAACGTTGTAGTGCACGCCCTCGAAGATCTTTTCGACGAGGCCTTTGACGAACGCGAACTCGTCATCGTTGATTGTGATCAACTCGACGGTGAGGCTCTGGTTGGTCCCGTGGTCGTACTGGCCGACGAACCCATCGCCTTGCAGCCAGCCCGCCAAGGCCGCTTCGCGCACAGCGAGCTCATCGGAATGCTTCTCGACGTTCAAGCGCGTCGAGAGCTGCATGCGCATTCCGGGTGTCAGCGCATCCACACGGCGCCATTCGCCGTCCGTTCGCCGTTCATCAAGGGCAAAGACCAGATGGTCCGCGGTAGCTTCAACAGCGGCGCCATTCTTCAAGACGATTCGGAAGACCCCCTTTTCACCATTCGCTTTGACCGCGAGGACCTGCGTGCGTCCCGTTCCCTCGGAGGTCCCATCGAACACTTCGAGGCCAACTAGGTTTTTGGTCACGATGTCGCCAATGGCGACCGGCCCTAACGGTGTGGAAATAAGCGCGCCGTAGGGCTGGCAAGCATGCGGTTGCGGCCGCTCGTAAGCGTTTTTCGACTGCGTCAGCTCACCCGTCTTCGGATCGACATAGTGATGCCCCTGGGCTGGCCCCGTGATGCCATAGGCCTGGTGCAGACCTGTGTTGAACCACTGCGGCGAATTGGGCGCGGCAAACTGCGCGGCCAGCATGTAGGCGATTTCATCGTAGAAGGCGTTGGCGTCCTTCTCGGAATCGAAGTAGCCGTGCTCCTTGCCCCAGTGAGTCCAGCAGCCGGCTAAACGGTGGAACACCTGCCGCGCGTCCGTCTCGCCGCCGGTCTTGCCGTCCTTCTGCGGAACGCCGGCGCGGCGGAAATATTTTTGGGCCAGGATGTCGGTAGCGACCTGCGACCAGCTCTCGGGAATGTCGATGCCGTCGAGCTTAAAAACCGTCGAGCCATCCGGGTTTTTGATCTCGGAGGTGCGCTTCTCGAACTTGATGCTGGCGTACGGTCCTTGGCCCTGTTTGGTGAAGCGGCGAGCGATTTTCATATGTTCTCCCGGGGGGTTGGGTAGAAATCGGCGAAGACGGGTGTACTACAACAGGTTGATATGTGAACAACACTCTGCCACAAGATATGGGGTATAAGTCAACCCCACGCCAGTTCCGCTGGAGTGTCGCGGGGATACCGCGTTGGCATGGGATTTGTTTTGTTTTGAACAAGTCAAAGGTGAGCGGGCTAGGAAGATGTGCCGCCACCTTAGGCAGGGTTTCTGACGATGATCAAATTTTTTGTTCACCCCGAGACTGTACGCCGGGGGTCTGACATCGAACGCTAATGCGAAGGGTTCCGCATTCCCGAAACGGAACTACACCTTCTTGCGTCGCCGTCCGCCGATATCGCCGTTCTCTTGCTTGGGCAGATAGCTCTTGCCTTCGAGCCATTGCGAGAGAATCCAAGAGGCCATGCTCGACATCGAGCGAAGGTTGTCGGCGGCCGCCTTGTCGAGGGCAGTCTTCAACGAACCGGGGACTCGCATCACCAACATCGCGTCTCGTTCCATGATGACGTTGTATATACATTGCCATACTTTTGATCAACATCTTTCTGGGTGCCTTTTTGCGCAGAAGAGGCCGTCCGCGTTGACGTTGTCATTGCCGTGGCCGACATTGACGCATGCGGTTTTTCCTCTTTTTTGCGCTGCTCCTGCTCCCGGGCGTTGCGCTGGCCGACGGCGCCTTCCCCGACGAGATGGCCGTGCTCGCGCCCCCCAGCGCCCCACACCGACTCATCGTGGCCACCAATTTTGGCTTGGTCATCTCCGAGGACGACGGGATGCATTGGCGCTTCACTTGCGAGCGGCTCGTCAGCGGCGGCGCCTCCAACGCCCTCGTTAGCCTCTACCAAGTCGGCCCCGACAGCGCGCTCTACGGCATCTACACGCGGGGCATGGCGCGATCCGCGGATGGCTGCACCTGGTCGCCCGCGGGCGGGACGTTGAGCGGCCGATTCGTTTTCGATGCGTTCGTCGATCCCAATGATGCGCAGCGCGTCGTTGCCATCGGGAGCGCCGATTCGGACGCCACGGCGCTCTATCCGTCGCAGGACGGCGCGCTTACGTTTGCTGCTCCGCTGATGACCGATCCCGATTCGTTGAAGAGCGTGGAAATTTCTCGATCGGTTCCGGGCCTTCTTTACGCGACCAGTTTTCACCTCGACAAAACCGGCGCCGGCACCTCCTTCTTGCTTCGCAGCGTGGACAGCGGCGTCCACTGGAGTCGGCAAGCGATCACCGCGGTGCCCGGATCGATCGTGCGCATCGCCGCAATCGATCCCGATCGCGACCGAATCTATTTGCGACTCACCGATGCCTTGGCCGGCAAGGATGCCATCGGCATCAGCGACGACGGTGGCCAGACCATCACGTTGGCGCTGCAGATTGACGATTTTTTCACCGCGTTTTTGCGCGCCAGCGATGGGACGCTCTACGCCGGCACACGCGCAAGCTCGCTCTATGTGCGCGCGCCGGGTGCCGGTACGTTCGAGAAACGCGCTGCGCCGCACCTGCGCTGTTTGGGTGAGCGCGCGGGGCATCTCTTCGCCTGCGGCGACAACGCGCTGGACGGTTTTGCACTCGGGCAAAGCGACGATGGCGGAAAAACGCTCAAGCCGCTCTTTCGTTTTCAAAACATCTGCGGGATGGCCGAGTGCGAGGCGGTGCAGGCGACGTGTGTTGACGACTGGGACAAGCTTCGCAAGTCGTTCAAGATCGCCGATGACGTTTCTTGCACGCAGGCGAGCGATGGCGGGAGCGCGGATGCTGGTCTAGACGGCGGACTAAATGTTGGTGCACCGCCGCCGAAAGGCGGATGCCACTGTGGATCGGCGCCGATGGATTGGGCGATGATCGGATTTTTGTTGTTGGTGTCGCGGCGGCGACGTCGCTAATTGCGCCGTACCCAGAGCGCGAGCGCCGGCACCACGAAGAGCGTCGCAGCCGTCGAGAACAAGAGACCGCCGATCACCATGATGGCCAGCGGCTGTTGCAGCGCGGCGCCGGCGCCAAGTCCGAGCGCCAACGGAAAAAGTCCGGCCAACGTCGCTAGTGTCGTCATGAGGATCGGTCGCAAACGGAGCCGCGCCGCTTCCAGGAGAGCTTGGCGAGGCGGCGTGCCGTTTTCCTCGGCGAGGAGCGCGCAGTCGAGCAGCAGAATGCCGTTTTTCACCATCAGGCCGATGAGCAAAATGCCGCCCATCATCGACGAGACGTTGAGCGCGATGTGTGTGGCCCAGAGCGCGCCACAACCGCCCGCCAGCCCGAGTGGCGCGCCAGCCAGCACGGCCAAGGATCGACGTACCGAACGAAGCTGAAAGAGGAGCACGCCGGCCACCGCAGCGATGGCCACTGCCAGCGCGACGAGGAGCGATCGAAAACTCTGCGCCTGTTGCTCGGCCAGACCACCTAGCTCCCAATGCACGCCGGGTGGCAGCGGAAGATTTGCCAATCGCGCGCGCACCGTCGCCACTGCGGTTCCGAGATCCGTTCCCGACAAACGCGCGGTGACGTGCACCATGTTTTGCTGGTTCTCGCGCAGGAGCGCAGCTTTCGGACAGGCGGTTTCGAGGCGAGTGACCGACTGCACCGGAAGGCCCGCGCCGCTCTCGGTTAGCAGCCGCGCGGATTCCAGCGTGGCGCGGCCCGGTTGCTCGTCCGAAGAAGGAGCTAAACGAACCCGTACATTTTCGAGGTGATCGGGGCGACGAAGCGAGGTCGGCACCACGCCCAAGAAATCCGCGCTGAGCTGCTCGCTGACCTGCGCCGCGGTAAGCCCTTGTCGTCCGCCGGCCAGCGCATCGATGCGCAGATCCACCTCGGGCGCGCAGCCTTCATCACCCGTGAAAAGATCGACCAGGCCAGGCACATGGTCGAGACGCGCGGCGATCTGCGCAGCGATCGGTTGTAATACTTTTGGATCACTTCCGAATACTTTCACTTCCACGGGTTCCGGCGAGCCTTGCAAGTCACCGAGCATGTCGGCGAGCACCTGCACGAACTCGACGCGCAGCCCCGGCACCGCGGCGCTGATGCGGGCGCGCTGATCGTCCAAGATTTCGTCGATGGCGCGTTTGCGATCGCGCTTGAGCCGCACGGCGATGTCGCCGCGCGACGGCAAGGTCGCTACGGGCGGTCCCAACTCCGCGCCCAGCCGTCTCGAGAAAGATTCGACCTCGGGCGTGTCCCTGACGATCGCTTCCACGCGAGTGGCGAGCGCATCGGCGTCTTCTTGCGAAGCGCCGACCGGTGCGAAGTAGTCGAGGACATAGGAACCTTCGTCGGCCTCGGGGAGAAAATCGGTGGGCAGCCGCGAGGCGATCAGCGCGCCACCGAGTGCGAGCAACAGCGCGCCGAGTGCAACGATCCGCGGGCGGTTCAGCGCGCGATCGAGCAAGCGGGCGTAGACGTGCGCCAAACTGGCGCCCGCCGAGCGGTGTCGCGGAGGGCGCAAAAAAGGTGCGCAGAGCGCAGGCAAAATGAGGAGCGCCACGGGAAGCGAGATGGCCACCGCGGCAGCCAGCGCGATCGACAGCGCCATGAAAAATTGTCCAGCCACGCCCGAAAGCAGCCCGAGCGGAAGAAAAACGACGATGGTGGTGGCGGTCGTTCCCACCACTGGCCAAAAAAGTTCGGCGGTCCCGCGGCGCGCGGCTTCGGTGGGAGAGAGGCCCGCTTCGAGGTGGCGATGAATGGCTTCAATGATCACCACCGCGTCGTCGATGACGAGACCAACGGCCACGGCGAGTCCGCCGAGCGACATGAGATTCATTGTCTGGCCGAGGCCGTGCAACGCCAGAAGCGTCGCGCCCAGTGTGAGCGGCAGAGAAGTGGCGGCGAGCATGGTCGCGCGCAGATCACGCAGAAACAGAGCCAGCACCAGCACGGCCAATATCGCGCCGAGCAGAACGGCATCGCGAACATTTTGAATACCGTCGTTTACAAAAACGGCTTGATCGTAAACAGGGACGATGGAGACGCCCGGCGGAAGGACGGATTTGAGAGCCGCCAGTTTTTCGCGCACGGCATTGGCGAGCTCCAACGCATCACCACCGGGGCGTCGCGCGACATTGAGGATCACGCCAGGGCGGCCGTCGACGCGAATGAGCGTGGTGCGCGGCGCGACGTCTTCCACCACACGGCCGACATCGCGCACGCGCAACGGCGCTTCGGGCGTTCCACCGATGACGACGTCGCTGATCGCCGTTGCATCGCCGAGCTCGCCAGTCACCACACCGAGTGCTTGCTCGTGCGTGTCGGTCAGCCGTGCCACCGCGCGCACCTGATTCGCATCGCGCAAACGATCGGCGACTTTGGTCACGGTGAGATGCGCCGCTTCCAGCCGTGCGGAATCGAGCAGCACCTCCATCTCCGGAACGTCGCTCGACTGCACGCCGACGAGCCCAACGCCCGGCAATCCCGAGAGCGCGGGCCGCAGCGTATATTGCGCGATCTCGTAGAGTTTCGTTGGTGCGTACGGCCCCTCGATGTTCATCGACAGAATCGGAAAGCTGGACGGCGTGACGCGCTCGGCGACCACCTCCGCATCGGGCGGAAGCGTGGTGCGCGTCTCGGCGAGCCGGGCCAGCACCAGTTGATGCGCCTGCAGCATGTCGGTGTCTTGCGCGAAAAAAAGCGACAACTCGGCGGCCGCGCGGATGGTGCGACTCTTCACGCGCTCCACGCCCGGGACCGCCGCCAGCGCAGCTTCCAGCGGCCGCGTGATGCCCGCGAGAACGGTGGCTGCCGGCGCGCCGGGCAATGTAGCCGCGACCTGCACGCGCAAAAACGTGACTTCGGGATAGATGCCTTTGGGCAAACGGCCCCAGACGAAAAGTCCGGCCGCGGCCGCGAAGAGCGCGATGAAAACGAGCGCTCGACCGTGACGAAGCGCGAGCGCGGTGGTGCTGTTGGCGGCGGCGTCGCTCATTTTGTTGGGGGCAGGCTCAACGCGCCTCCATCGCTCGCTGCTTCGCGCGCGACGCGCACTTTCGTTCCGTCGGGAAGCGCGTAGCCGCCTTGCACAATCACCTCGTCCCCAAGCGTGAGACCGGAGCGAATTTCCACGGCGCGCGTGTCCATGGCGCCGACGGTGACGGACTGACGATGCGCGAAGCCATCGGCCGCTACGGTGGCGACTGCGAAGCGAGGCGTATTGCTTTCGTGATCGGATGTCATACCGTCAGCGAGGAGCGCTTCCCGCGGGATTGTCAGCACGTTGGTGTGGACGTTCACCGCGATCCGCGCGCGCGCAAAGGCGCCGCCCTTCAGCAGGCCCTGCGGATTGTCGATGCGCACGCGCACCAGCGCCGCGCCACTCTGGGGATCGACCACCGGCGCCACGGCGACGACGGTGCCTTCGAATGGATGGTCCGAGAGACCATCCGCGATAACCTGCGCACGCTGTTCCGCTTGCACGCGCGAGGCCGACGACGCCGACAGGGGCGCGCGCAGCTCGAGAATTTGGGTGCGCGCGATTTCGAGAATGGGCTTTCCATCGCCCGACATCGGTTCGCCGGACGCGGCGAATACGTGCGCCACCACGCCCGCAAATGGCGCGCGCAATTCGGCACGTGCGAGCTGGTTCTTCGCGGTGGAGAGCGCCGCCCGCGTGGTGGAGACAGCCGCGTGAGTGGAAACGTCTTGCGCCTTGGCATCTTCCACTTCGGAACGCGCGACGATGCCCGCCTCAAATAATTTTTGTGCGCGAGAAAATTTCGCCGCGGCGTTTTCTTCTTGTGCGCGCGCACCGGCGACGTTGGCCTCGGCTTGCGCGACGGCGTCTTGAAACGGACGTGTGTCGACCCTGGCGAGAAGTTGTCCCGCGGCGACGTGATCGCCCTCGGCGACGCGGACGGTTGCTAATCGTCCGGGCACGAGCGAGCCGAGCTTGGCGTCGAATCCGGGCGGCGGTTGGAGTGGGCCGGCGGCTTCGACGATGTCGGTGACCGAGCCCCGTTCGACTTTAGCGACGAT
>JAHFDP010000070.1 GCA_023248955.1 Deltaproteobacteria bacterium | reverse complement strand
ACACGCAGCTGCACCGCGGGCGTCTGCGGATTTGCCTGCCTTGACGGCTACCACCCGTGCGGCGGCCGCTGCGTGAGCAACACCTCGCCCGGCAGCTGCGGCGCGCTTTGCACCGCTTGTCCCGCGCCCGCCGGAGCCACCGCCACCTGCGACGGACACACCTGCGGCCTGGCCTGCGCAACGGGATTTCATCTCTGCGGCGGCACCTGCGTCTCGGACAACGATCCCGCGCATTGCGGCAATTCCTGCTCGGCCTGCGCGGCACCGCCAGGCGGCATTGCCACTTGCGACGGCAAGGTCTGCGGCACCAGTTGCCCTCCTGGTTTCACCTCGTGCAACGGCGCTTGTGTCGACACCTCGGTGAACAGCCAGAATTGTAACGGCTGCGGCAATGTCTGCGATCACATCTGCTCGAACAGTCAGTGCGGTACTCAATGTATTTCTCCAGACAAAATGTGCGGCCAGCCCGCGACCTGCGTCGACACCGCGCGCGACACCGCCAACTGCGGCGACTGCGGCGTCCTCTGCCCCACACCCACCAACGCCGACGCGCAGTGCAGTGGTCACTGCACCTTCGTTTGCCACACTGGATTTCACCCCTGTGGCAACGGCTGCGCCGCCGACAACGACGCGAGCCAGTGCGGCGCATCCTGCATCGCCTGCCCGAGCGTGCCCGGCGGTGTCGGCAGTTGTGTCAGCGGTCAATGCGGCATCGTCTGCGCCACCGGTTTTCACGCGTGCGGCGGCAGCTGTTTTTCCGACAGCGACCCGAATCATTGCAGCGGAGCTAGTCAGTGCGGGGCCTGCGCGACCCCCACCGGCGCGACCGTGGCCTGCCAGAGCGGCCAGTGCGTGGCGAGCTGTCCGGGCAGCGCCCGTGTCTGCAACGGCGCTTGCACGGACACCCTCGTCGACGTGAAAAATTGCGGCGACTGCGGCCATGCCTGCACGGCCGGACAAGTGTGTGCCAGCGGAAGCTGCAAAACGTCGTGCGGCGGATCGCTGCAAACCTGCGGCACCCAGTGCGTCGACGTCACCAGCGACCCGTCGAATTGCAGCGGCTGCAATAAAGTCTGCCCCGCACCAGCGCAGGGAGGAACCGCCGCCTGCCGCAACTCGACCTGCGGCGTGGAGTGCAACGTGGTCGGCTACCACGACTGCGGCGGAACGTGCGTCAACGACTACTCGACGCAGACGTGCGGAACCTCCTGCTCGCCCTGCCCGGTTCCGAAGAATGGCGTTGCCACCTGCACCGGTGCCTCTTGCGAAATCGGCTGCGACGCCGGCACCCACCGTTGCGATTTTGGAAGCGGACCAGTCTGCGCCAGCAACACCGCCGTCGAATCTTGCGGATCCAGTTGCAAGGCATGCGCGACCGACCCCCACGGCAAGGCTACCTGCGACGGAACTAATTGCGGACTGACCTGCGAGAACAATGGACTCCCGGGCCCGACCTACAATTTTTGCGGCGGTAGCTGCCGCCCTAGCAATGATCCTAAAGCCTGCGGAGCCCAATGCGCGAGCTGTCCGTCGGCCATCGCTGGCAACGCCGCCACCGGTTGCAATGGAGCCGCGGGAAACTGCTGCGTTCCCACAGGCGGCGGCTGCCTTCCCGTGACCGGCGGCGGCTGCTGCTCGGGCATCTGCTCGCTCACGGGCGCGTGCTCGCCGGCCACGTTCGCCGGCGCATTCTGCACCACGAACCGCGACTGCGGCCGCGACGCGCAAGGCAACAACCTGCGGTGCGATGCGGCAACGTTCCGTTGCGTGGTGAATTAGGGCGTTACGCGAATACCTTCATCACGCTCTTCAAAAGCGCCACCGCTTCGTCGTGCGGCCGCTGGAACGAATTGCGGCCCATGATGCTGCCGAACCCGCCGCCGTCGCGGATTTGGCGCACTTCGGTAAGGATCTCTTCGGTGCCCTTGGACTCGCCGCCGGAAAAAATCACGATGCGCCGGCCGTTGAAGCTCGACTGCACCACATGGCGTACGCGATCGGCCAGCGTCTTGATCGGGATCTGCTGCTTCTCGAAAACTTTTTTCGCCTCGGCCTGCTCGATGTGCTCCTTGGGCGGCTTCACCTTCACGATGTGCGCACCGAGTTGGCAAGCGATCTGCGCGGCATAGGCGCACACGTCGATGGCCGTCTCGCCTTCCTTCGAAAGCCCCGCACCGCGCGGATAGCTCCAGACAATCGATGGGATCCCATACGATTTGCCCTCGGCGATCAGCTCGCGGAGCTCTTCGTACATCGTGTTGCGCGCGGAGCTGCCCGGGTAAATCGTGAAGCCGATGGCGCTACAACCCAGGCGCACAGCGTCCTTCACGCTGCCGGTGACCGCGCTACACGGTTCGACTTTGGCCAGCGAGTCGGAGTTGTTGAGCTTCAAGATCAGCGGCACCTGCCCGGCGAATTTTCCGGCGGAGGCTTCCAGAAATCCGAGCGGCGCGGCGTAAGCGTTGCAACCGGCGTCGATGGCCAACTGCATGTGATAGTCGGGATCGTAGCCCGCCGCATTGGGCGCGAAGGACCGCGCGGGGCCGTGCTCGAATCCCTGGTCGACCGGCAGAATGACGAACCGGCCCGTGCCCGCCAGCGTTCCGTGGTTCATGAGACGCGCGAGATTGGTCAGCGTTCCCGGGTTGTCGGAGGGGTACCAAGAGAGGATTTGTCGGACGCGATCGTTGAACATGGTGGGCTCCTGTGAGGCCGCGGAATGTACGCGCCAAGAATGGCGCGAGCAAGCGTGGAGGGACGTTCTACTGGCGGTAACCGAATCGCCGGAGTGCTTCGGGGCGCGTCGTCCAGCCCCGCTCCACGCGCACGGTGAGCGCGAGATAGACGCGGCAGCCCAAGAGCCGTTCAATTTCTTTGCGCGCGCGCGTCCCCGCCTCTTTCAGGAGCTGGCCGCCTCTCCCGATAACGATGCCCTTTTGCGATTCGCGCTCGACGATCACCACGGCATCGATTCGCACGAGGCCCCGGCCCTTCGCGCTTGGCGCGCGCTCGCTCTCGTCGAATTGCTCGACTTCCACCGCTACGCTGTAGGGAACTTCCTCGCGCAAGAGCTGCATGAACTGCTCGCGCACATACTCGGCGCAGAGCGTCCGCTCGGCTTGATCGGTGAGCACATCCGGCGGAAAGAGCGGCGGCGACGCGGGCAGGTAGCGCGCGATGAGGTCCGGAAGACCTTCGACGTTTTCGCCGGTCAGCGCGGAGAGCGGATAGATCTCTTGCCACGTGTGCACGTTGGACCAGGCCGCGATAAGCGGAAGCAGCCGCGGTCGCGGCACGTTGTCGATCTTGTTGATGACCAGCACGACGGGCTTCTTGCTCTCCGCCACGCGCAGCGCGGTCTCCTGCTGCAGCGGATGCACGCGGCCTTCGGGGTGCGCTTCGATGAGGTGCATCACGACATCCACCTCGCCCATGGCGCCCATGGTTGCTTGCACCATCGCTTCGTTGATGCCGCCCTTCTTCGCCGCGTGCAGGCCGGGGGTGTCGAGAAACGCGATCTGCAGCGCGGGCCGCGTCAGGACGCCTAGAATCCGGTTGCGCGTGGTCTGCGGCCGTGGCGTAACGATGGCGATCTTCTCGCCCAGCAGCCGGTTGAAAAGCGTGCTCTTGCCAACGTTGGGACGGCCAACAATGGCGACGAAACCGGCTTGATGTTTTATCAAGTTGACTTTATTTCAAGTACTACGGAACGGTTTTGGCGCGCACGATGTCGATGTGCGTGAGCGTCACCGGCTGCATGGGACGGTTCATCGGTCCCGCCGGAACGCGGCCCATTTTCGGAACGAGCTCGAAGCCCTTGACCACTTCGCCGAAGATGGTGTGCTTGCCCGAGAGCCAGGGCGTGGCGACTTCCGTGATGAAGAACTGCGAGCCGTTGGTGTTGGGGCCGGCGTTGGCCATCGCCAGATAGCCTGGCTTGTCGAACTTCTTGCCCGACTGGAATTCGTCCTCGAATCGGTAGCCCGGATCGCCGGTGCCCGTGCCGAGCGGATCGCCGCCCTGAATCATGAACTCCGGAATCACGCGGTGAAAAATCGTTCCGTCGTAGAGCGCTTTGCCGGTGATCTTTTGGCCGTTTCGCGGATCGGTCCACGTCTTCTTGCCCGTGGCGAGACCCACGAAGTTGGCGATGGTCTTGGGCGCGTCCTTCTCGAAGAGCTTGACGGTGATGTCGCCCATCGAGGTGTGAAACACAGCGTAGAGTTCACCTTCGCCAGCGGGAATGCCGACGTCTTGAGGATTCACCATGGTTGTCTCCGTGGATGGCGCAGTTGCGGGTGGTGGCGCGGGCGGCGTGACGACCTTGGCCGGTTGACCAGGCTCGTTGCCACTGGGCGCTTCGCGGCTTTCTTTGCAAGCTGCGAGCGCTAAGAACGCAAACAGGACGACCGTACAATGCGCGTGCATAGGAACTCCTAGAGCAAAACGAGCGCGCATATTAAGTGGAGAGTCGATCCAGCGCAACTCTAGCGGCGGCCTGCTCTGCTTCCTTTTTCGAGCGGCCGTCACCCTCGCCCACCACTTCTCCATCGAGCAGACACAGCGCGTGAAATTGGCGCGCGTGCTCCGGGCCCCCGCTGGCATGCACGCGGTACATCGGCATCTGGCCACGTTTTTGGGAGAGCACCAGCAGCGTCGACTTGGCATCGCGCGCCAGCGAACCCGCGGCGGCCTCGACCATCATCGCCGCGAAAACACGATCGACTACTGCGAGCACGGCATCGATCCCCTGCGCGAGATAGACGGCGGCAATCACCGCTTCCAGCGTATCGGCGAGCACGGAGGGTTTCTGGCGCCCGCCACTCTTTTCTTCACCGCGACCGAGGAGAAGGAGCTCGGCGAGCCCCAGCGCACGGGCAACGCGGGCCAGCGAATCCTCGTTGACCAACTGCGCATAAAGTCGCGTCAGCTCCCCTTCATCGGCTTCCGGGTGCGCTTGGTAGAGCCGCTGACTCACCGCGAGATCGAGCACGCCATCGCCAAAAAATTCCAGTCGCTCGTTGGAGTCCGTGGCCTTTCCGCCGCGCTCATGGGCCCACGAGGCATGAGAAAGCGACAGCGTGCACAACGATTCCGGCAGCGGTTCTTGAAGACCGAGACGCTGCGACAAAATCGCGGCGCGTTCGCCGGGGGACAGCATCATCACTGATGCGTAGCGCCGTGCTTGGCGAGAAAATCGTCGTAGCTTCCGGAAAAGTCGAGCACCGTCGGCGTGCCATCTTCTTCGCTGAGCACCCAGAGACGCGACGTCGCGCGGCTGACCAAGTCGCGATCGTGCGTGACGATCAGCACCGTGCCTTCATACTTTTGCATCGCAAAAGTGAGCGCGCTGATCGACTCGAGATCGAGATGGCCGGTCGGTTCGTCGAGCACCAACACGTTGTCCTTCATCAGCATCAGCTTGGAGAACAAGAGCCGCACCCGCTCGCCGCCCGAGAGCACGTCGGTCGACTTCATGCCGTCGTCGCCCTGGAAGAGCATCTTGCCGAGCAGGCCGCGAATCTCTTCGTTGCTGGCCTTCTCGTCGAGCCCGCGAAGCCAATCGAAGCAGGTGGTGCCGCGCGGAATTTCGTTTTCGTGATCTTGCGGCAAATATCCGACCGACGCCTCGTGCCCCCAGGTGACCTCGCCCGCCTCCGGCTTGAGCGCGCCGACGATCGACTTCACCAGCGTCGATTTGCCAATGCCGTTTTTTCCGAGGACGGCGATCTTTTCGCCGCGCGTCACCAGCGCGTCGAACTTCACGATGATGTCGCGCTTGCCGTAACTCTTCGAGAGGCCCTCGAGCGTGAGCGTCTGTTTTCCGCTCGGGCGCTTCTGCATGAATTGAATGAACGGCCGCGCGATGTTGGAGCGTTTGAGATCGTTGATCTCGAGTTTTTCGATCTGCTTGATGCGGCTCTGCACTTGACTGGCGCGCGTGCCGGCGTGGAAGCGCGCCACGAAATCTTGCAACTGCGAGATGCGTTTTTGCTTGTCGCTGTTTTCTTTTTCGATGCGCGATCGGACTTCCGATTTCGCGAGCACCATGTCGTCGTAGTTGCCGGTGTAGACGATGATCGTTTCGTAATCGATGTCGGCGATGTGCGTGCAGACCGCGTTCAAGAAGTGGCGGTCGTGCGAGATGACGATCAGCGTGCCTTCGTACGATTCGAGAAACGATTCCAGCCAGCGGATGGTGTCGAGATCGAGGTTGTTGGTCGGTTCGTCGAGCAAGAGCGCTTGCGGCTGGCCAAACAGCGCTTGCGCGAGAAGCACACGAACTTTGAGACCTCCCGTGAGCTCGCGCATCGGCCGCTCGTGAAACGCGCTTGCGATGCCCAAGCCCTCGAGCAAAGCACCCGCGTTGGACTCGGCCATGTAACCGTCTTCTTCGCCGATCGTCGTTTCCAGATCGCCCAGGCGATGCCCGATGGCGTCGGTGATTTCCGGCGACGCGAGCAACTTTTCTTTTTCTTGCAACGCCTCCCACAACACGCGATCGCCGCGAATCACGACATCGATCGCGCGATCGTTTTCGTAGGCGTATTGATCTTGACGCAGCACGGAGGTCTTGCGCGGACGAGAGACGCGACCGTTGTCGGGATCGAGATCGCCGGCCAGAACTTTCATGAACGTCGACTTGCCGGCGCCGTTGGGACCCGTGAGGCCATAGCGGCGCCCCGGCGAAAAGCTGGTGTCGACGTCGATGAAAAGTTTTTTTCCGCCGTAAGCTTTGCTGACGTCGCTGACGGTGATCATGGCGTAATCCGCGATATTGACATTATGTCAAGTTTACGCGGACGGTCTTGCCGAGCTTCTTGGGCGCCTGCAGACCGCGCAAACGCTCGATCGTCGACGGCGTGCCGCCCTGCGCGTCGGAGACGATGGCGGTGAGCAGCGCCAAGGCGCGGCGTTCCACCGGCGTCTTGCCGTTCTCCCAGCGGGAGACCGTTTCCGGTGTCACGTCGAACAGCTCGGCCAACTCTTTGCCGGGGACGCCGGCAGCTTTGCGCATGAACCGAAACGCCTCGCCGCTGCGCTCGCCCGCTTCGGCCAGCTCGCGTGCGATTTGCAGCTCGATGCGCGAAACCATCTCGGCAGCCAAGGTCAGCTCGCCACAAGCCGCGCAGACATTCGCGGAGACTTCCGTGGTGAAGCTACGCCCGGCGATTTTGCGGGAATCGTTGTGGGTGGTGGAGCGGAATTTGGTGTTGCCGCAGTGGATGCATTTTGTCATGCGGCGCCTTAAACGACGTGCTTGCGAAAAAGTCAAGTATGAGAATGAGCAGATTGCCGCGTTTCCCGTCATGCCCGGGCTTGACCCGGGCATCCACGGTCTTCGCTCGGAACGCACGCGCGGATTGCCGAGTCGAGCCCGACAATGACGGGTACGTTCCTATGCAAGGTCAATTCGTGCATACAGCAGATTCGCTCCACGACGGCTCGGGAGTGGCCGCAAACCCAGTCGCACCAGATCGATTCCGGGAGCACCGTCTTTCACCACCACCGCGCGGCGGGCCACGCGCTTGGCCGCTTCGAGTGTTGGTAGATCGAGCGGACGCGGATCAGCAAGTGCGCGCAAGACGTCGAATCCGTGCGCGGCGTCGCGGGCGTGGCGAAACATCGGATCGAAATAGACGACATCGAAGCTGCGCGGCGCGGCGGTGGCGAGAAAGGCGCGGTGATCGATCGCACGCACTTCGATGCGTTGAGCGGGCGCGGCCGCGGGAGGCAAGAGCGAAGGCAGCCCCTTCTGCGCAAATTCCGCCAGCAGTGGGCTACCTTCCAACCCAAGCACATGGCCAGTTTCACCGATCGCGTGCGCGAGCACCAAAGCGTCGCCCGCGAGACCAAGCGTGCAATCGAGAACCGATTCGCCGGGCCGAATGTCGGCCGCGACAACCAGCGGATCGAGCTCGCCCTTCATCAGCCGCTTGATGCGCAAGAGCGCCATGCCAGGATGAAAGCGAAGGCGCTGCCCCTGGGCGCGCAGGACCGCGTCGCCTAAGCGGGTCAGCGAAACGAGGCCGCTCACAGAAAGAGAAAATAGCCGTCGAGCGCCACCGACAAACCGATCGATCCGAGAAGCACGCCGCTCCAGAAGAGCCAGCGCTTGCCGGAGAGAATCGTGACGGAGAGGAGAATCAACGCGAGCGTCAGAAGCTTGCTGCCCAGCTCGTAGCGCGTGACCGCGTGCGCTGGTTCTAATGCGGCGCGATCGCTGACGTCAGCGTCGCGGTTGAGATCCTGCACGCGAAAAAAGACCTGACCCGTGGTGGCGTCGAAGGCACGGACGCGCTCGCCGTAAGATGCTACGTCCAGCGCTTCGAGTTTGCGCGCGGGGTTGTCGAGAACAGCGCCGCGCCGTGCGAAATCAAGGTCTAGCCGATCGCGCGCGAGCTCCACGCTGGTCCGCTCGGCGAGCTTGGTCTGGTAGTAGGTCCACAGTTCCGCGGATCGCGCGCGCGCCTCGGTCGCCGCCCGCCGCGCGCCGGATGCAGCATCGGCGCGATCGCCCTTCACATTGCCGATGAACGAGAGCGCAGTTGTCAAAATGATAGCGGCCACGGAGACGCGGTTTTTGAGCTCCTCCTCGCGTTTCGCGCGCGCGTCCCGTTCGATCGCTTCGTGGCGCTGCTGCTCGACCTCTTCGCGAAGCAGCTTGGTCTCTTCCGACGGGCGTTCGTCAGTGGGCATGGTCCACCTCCGCGATCGCGGCGCGAATCGCTTCGGTCGTGACCGGAAGCGCGCGCGAACGATCGATCACGACCCGACGAAATAATTTCTGGAAACGATCCTCGTCGAAATCAACGGGCAGATCGCCCGAACCGCGCGCGAGTTGGCGGTAGCTGGCGTCGAGAATTCGCTGCATCCAGTCGAGTCGAAACAGCACCGGATACTCCTGCTGCAAATCGACGCGCACCGGAAGAAGCCCCTGCGCTTCCGTCTCGCGCTGCTGCAGTCCACGCTGCGTGAGAAAGCGCGCCAGCGCCCACGCCAGCTGCGGATGCGGCGCGTGCACTGGCAGCGCCCAGAGATGAATTTCCTCGAGCGCAAAGCTCTTGCCAACGCGCGCGGGCCGGCCGTTTTTCATTTCGAGCGAGGCGCCGATCGGCAGCGTCGCCCAACCCAAGTCCGCGGGATCATCGATGCCGGGCGGCGCGTCGCGCCGAGCGCCACCGTGCAAGTCAAACGCGTCTTCCTGATTGATGAGTGTCCAAGCCAATTCACCATTTCGAAACAGGGTGTTGACGCCGTCGGAGCTGATCCCCGCGGGATCGTCACAACCCGGCGCTAAAAGAACGTGTTTGTGGAAGAGCGCCAGCCACGCCAACACATCGACGACCGCCGGCGCCTCTGGATGGTTCAACTTTTCCGAGGTGATGCCGTGCTGAAAAAAAAGCTCGACCAGATCGCGACTAGCATCCTCATTGGGTCCGGTCCGCAGAGCGATGCGCGGTCCACCGCGGTGGTGCGCCCAGTACCAGCCGGCGACGAAGAGATCGTAACTGTCCCAATCGTCGGGCATCCGCTTCGGCGAATAGTCACGCGGAAGTCCGAATCCGTTGGCTTCGCGGAGCGCGTGATCAATGGCGTCGCGATCACTTTCCCAGTGAAGAAAAACGTCTTCGACCGCGGCGCGCGAATAGATCGCCGTGTCGACCTCGGCGCGTTTCGGCAAAAACCAGAGGACGTTTTTTTCGCGCGCGCGCTCGAGCGCTTCGGGAAGATAGTCCTCTTCCACTGCGGCCAAATCTTCGGGCGGTGCCACGGCTTGCATCGGCCGCACCGCGCCTGCATCACGAAGCGCATCGGTGCTCTCGTCGTCGATGGAAGCCAACGCGAGACCCGTGGGATGTTCCTTCTCAGCAAGGATCCGCGCCGTGGTTGCGCCGAAATTATCCGTCGTCTCGACATCGATGACGACATCTCGATTGGCGGAAAATTCGGCCAGCGCGTTCGTTTGCAACCAGCTTGCGCGCGGCGCATCTGCCCGCAAAAGAATTTTAAGATGCCGCTTCGGTGTCAAATGCGGCCGTGCGGGCGAGAGGTTGATGGCCAGGAACGCCAGGTTGGCCGCGATGCCCAAGAGGAGAAGCACCCGCAAAAGAAGCCGCGTCAGCATGGTGGTGCCGTGTATCACATTGACAGCGTCCCTGGCCTGAAGCTAGAAACCGCCTCCCCAAGGTACGGGGCTGTAGCTCAGCTGGGAGAGCGCTTGAATGGCATTCAAGAGGTCACCGGTTCGATCCCGGTCAGCTCCATTTACAACCCGGTAGAAGCACCGGTTTTTTCCTCCATCAGGTACCGATCACCGGCAGCGCCACGCCGTTAGCGGTTCGCCGGACGCGAAGCATTTCTTTCGACGGCCGTGCGACCTCCGACGTTTCGTTCGGCTCTTGGACAATCGCAAACAGTCCGTTGTCAAAAGGCCGCTCCGGTGCCCGCGCAATCGGAACGAGCCGTTCGCGTTGGCCGCGTTTGGCCATCTGCAACGCGCGATGGTGGCAGTAGGGATTGTTGCCGGGCCGCCCCAAAAAAGAGTGCGCTGTGAAGCTGCATCCACCAAGACAGGTTTGAGCGAATGCGCATTCGCGGCAATAGCCCCAGAGGTCGTCCACGCTTCGGTGCCGGGCGAACTTGAGCTCAGGTGTTTCATTCCAAATCGCCGCGAGTGAGGAGTGGCGTACGTTTCCACCGACGTAGTGCGACGTCTGCAGCGACGGGCACCCCTTGACCGCGCCGTCTGATTCGATGCCCATCAGAAATTTCCCGGCGTTGCAGCCTTGCCAGTGATCGGTACCATCCGGCGTGACCGAACGCAGAAGGGCTTCCTCGGGACCGAAAAAGCCGAGGTTGTTGCCGGGCTGCAGGAGGATTCCGTCCTCGAACGCACGCGCCTTGAGGGCGGCGACGCGCGGAAGGAGGGTTAGGAGCTCCCATGGTTGCAGGATCATGTCAGGACGGTCAGCGGCTCGTCCAAGCGGGACGGTGAGTTGCACTTGCCAAGCAAGAATGCCGAGCGCCTTGAGCGCTTCATAAAGTGGTTCGAGATCGGCCGCATTGAACCGATTGAGATTCGTGTTGGCCGTGATGCGCACGCCGGCAACTTTCAAATGGTCAAGCGCGCCGGTGGCCGCGGCAAAGCTTCCGGGTGCTGCGCGCATTTGGTCGTGCGTTGAGGCAAGGCCGTCGACACTAACGGAGACGCTAAAGAGCCCCGCGCCAGCCATTTTGCGGGCCAATGCTGCCGTGATGCCACGCCCGCCCGTGGTCATCGTGGGCCGCATTCGCGCCGCGCGGATGGCGTCGACAATCTCGAGAAACCCGGGATGAAGGTAGGCTTCGCCACCAATGACAGCGATCTCCTGCGTACCGAGTTGCGACAATTGCTCGACCACGCCCAGTGCCTCGGCGGTGGACAGTTCCTTCTCGCGCGCGGTGCCGGCACGCGAGCCGCAATGTGTGCAGGACTGATCGCATGCCAGCGTTAGTTCCCACACGACGTAGGTGGGACGAAACGACGAGGTGGAGACATTGATGCGCCGTTGAACGGTCGTGTCAGCATTTGTCATGGCACCATTTTGGCGCACCGAAGGAGGCCATGTACACTTCGGTCATGGCCCAACTTGACAGCTGTGCGAACTGCCGCGGCTTTGTTCCCGAGGGACAGGCGACGTGTCCCAATTGCGATTTGGCGCAACCCCCGCGGCGTTCGAAATTCGCCGCAGGGCTCATCGTCGCAGGGGCGGGATTGGCGATGGTCGCGCTGTCCGCTTGCTACGGACCGCCGCCGATTTGCCAGGGCCCCGACGGTGGCAGTGTCCACTGCAGCGACTTGTGCCAAAACGCCGGCGACGCTGGCAACTCCGCGGGTTGCATCCAGCAGCCGAACGATAGCGGTTCGCCGTAAGTCGCGTGTTCGTAGGGCTCGTCCTTTTCGTTCTCGTCGACGCCGTTCTCTCCACCCTCGGGCGATCGGCGGGCGTTTTTCCAGCGCTCGCCATTTTGTCAAGTTGCCTTTGGACCTCTTACATCCTTGCCGCACGAATGACGGCGGGACGCACCGCTTCCGACCGCCTTGCAGCCGCGGCGATCGTTGGTGGATTTCTTTTCACCGCGTCCTTTTTTTCTCTGGCGCTACTCCATGCTTTTCGACTCTGGATCGCGCTTCCTCTGTGGGCGCTGAGCGGCTTTGCTGCGCACCGCCTCGGTGGCCGCGAGGCTTCGGCGCTCCTTCGCGCTGATCTCTCGCGCGGCCGCACTCTTCTCACGATACTTTGGGCCACGCGGCTGCGTTTCGTGTTGATCGCCGCCACCACCATTCTCGCGGCGCGGCTTCTGCGCGGTTTGTGGGCGCCCATGCTGGGCTGGGACGCGCTGACCTATCATCTCTTCAAAGCGGGTCAGTGGGTGCAAGCGGGTTCGCTGACCGCCATGCATGCCCCCGATGCATGGGGCGCCTACGACTACTTTCCGCCGTACGGCGAAGCGCTGTGGGCCTGGGTGCTGCTCTCTTCGCACACCGACGCGCTGATGGCTCCGGCGGGTGTCCTCGTGTGGATGGCGGTGCTCGGCGCCGGTTACGCCGCAGCGCGGTCGATGGGTACGGATGAAATCAGAGCGACGCTGGTCGCACTTACCATCGCGCTTTTCCCGGCGGTCGTGAACTACGTTACCGCCGCCAACGTCGACAACACCGCGCTGGCGTATTGGCTGCTCGGTATTACGTTCGTCATACGTTGTATTGCAGATCCATCCATCGCGGATGTCATGCTGGGCATCGGCGCGCTCGCGCTCGCGGCGGGAACGAAAGCCACGGGACTTCCGATCTTGTTGCTCGGATTCGTGGTCGTCGTTTGGAGTTTTCGAAAACACGCCCAACGGGGGCGAATGTTCGCGGCAGCGATGCTCGCAGTGCTCGTCGCGGTCCCGCCGTATGTACGCGCGTGGATGGAGACCGGATCGCCGCTCTACCCGTTTGGCCTCAACCTGCTTGGACACACCATTTTCACTGGCAACGCGGAGCACGAGCTTCTCTTTTCGGGGAAGCTGTTGCCCCATTCCTTTTCCTGGGCGCATCTCTTCCATGGCCTCTTTGTTCCGGCGTTTTGGCATCCACAGAATCTCGGACTTGGGCCTGGCGCGATCATCATTGCACTCCTCGCGGCCGTCGGTTTCTCGCGGCTCGTTCGCCGACCATCAACGCGTGTGTCCGCGCTTTTTCTTTTCGCAATCGCAGCGCTCATTGCGATTGGACTGACCTCGAACGACGTGCTGGCGCAACGAACACGGTGGGTGCATGTGCTCGGTCGGCTTGTAACGCCCGCAGCTAGCACTCTTGTCATTTTATCAAGTGGCGTTGGCGGCCTCTCGCTCTGGATTTTCCTGCTGGCGACCGAAGTTTGGCTGGCCATTCCCCGCGGGTGGAGCGCGATCGATTGGCGAACGATGGTCTGGTGTCTGCCGCTGATGCTCCTGGCGGGACTCGTTTTCTGGAAAACGCGAAGGCTTGCTCTCCTCCCCTTTCTCGCCGCCTCGTTTTCCATCGCGCTCCTTCCACTTCGCGATCACTTTCGATCACCCATTTACGATGCGGCATCTCGCGGTGTCGCTTACGACGTGAACCCCACCATCGGCGTCAACATGGCTAGCTACCCGATCTGGCAAACACTCGATCAGAGCGGCCCGCACCGCATCGCGCTCTTCGCTGGCTGGGACGAGAGCGGCCACAACTGGCTCGATACGCCGCTCCTTGGTTCACGTTTACAGAACGAGGTGACCTACGTTCCGCCGTCGCGCGATGGAAGTTTGGTGGACTATCGGCTGCCGCAAGAACTCGTCACGCGCGCCAGCTTTCGCGCGTGGGTCCAGCGACTTTGCGCGCGCAACATCGATGTGATCGTGGCACTAACGCCGCCGACGCTGGAGACCGCGTGGGTGGAGGGCTGTCCGGAAATGTTTGCGCCGATGGCCGCGAGCGCCAATGGATACTCGCACGCCTACGCGTTCGACACGGCGAATGCGCCAGGTCTGATCGGGCTCTGTTTACGAAAACTTCGAAGGTAGCGACCGAGAGCTACCGATACTTCAAGTAGTTCCCGACGATTTCTTTCACGAGCGCATCCATAGGCAGCGCGTTTTTTGCCGCCAGATTCTTGAGCGCTTCATAGTCCGCGTCGGCGAGCGACAACACGACATCCTTGCGTGGTCCACCGTTCCGTCCGGGCGCCGTCTCCTCGCGCACCGCAAGCGGCGACACCGCGCGGCCTGGCTGCGACAACTCTCGTCCCGCGAGCATCGCTGCCGCCGCGGCGAACTCGCCGGTGACGGTGGTCCCTTGCGCGGAGAGCCGGCGTTTCTCCTCTTCCATCTCATCCGGAAAAAGCTGCCGCACGAAATTCGCCAGATGCACGTTGGACGGGGTGAACTCGTTGGCCGAGAGAAAACGATCGATGTCCGCCTGCATCTCCCACGCGGTCTGGTAACGCGCCGCTGGATCGCGTTCGAGCGCGCGCATCAGAATCGCCTCGACCTGCACGGGAATCTCCGCCCTGAAGTAGCTCGGCTTGTAGATCTTTCCCTCGGTGATGGCCTTGAGCACCGCGATGTCGCTCTCGCCAGTGAAGAGCTTGAAGCCAGTGGCCCACTCGTACAAAACGACGCCGAGCGAAAAAAGATCGCTGCGGTGATCGAGCGAACGTCCCGTGCACTGCTCGGGCGACATGTAAGCGAGCTTGCCTTTGATGTCGCCAGCGCGCGTCTGTTCGACTTGCCCAGCCGCTTTGGCGATGCCGAAGTCGAGCACCTTCACCGCGCCGTCGAAGCTGACCATCACGTTTTCGGGTGTGATGTCGCGGTGAACGATTCCCAGCGGCTGCCCCTCGTTGTCGGTTTTCGTGTGCGCGTACGAGAGTCCCTCGCACACCGAGCTGGCGACCTTGAGCGCGTACACCAGCGGAAATTCAAGATGAACGGTGCTGGCCTTGGGCACGATGCGGCGCATGTCACGGCCGAACACGTATTCCATGGCGATGAAAAACGACTCGCCGATTTTTCCCAAATCGAAAATCTGAACGATGTGCGGGTGCGTGAGCTGCGCGGCGAGCTTGGCTTCGTTCAAAAACATTTTGACGAAGGATTTTTTGTCACCGAGATGCGGACGGATGCGCTTGATGACGATCGTTTTTTCGAAGCCTTCGAGGCCTTGCTGGCGCGCCAGAAAAATCTCCGCCATGCCGCCGACGGCGATGCGATCGATGAGAGCATATTTTCCGTAGAGCTGTTCGCGCACGAAGGAGTCGTAGCAAATGGCCCGGCGCCCGGGCAAATGGACGAGGGCTCGTCGGCGGCTAGCACCATTTCTCCCCATCGGTGATGCGTCTTTAGCCGCCTCGAAATATCGGTCTGTCGGCTCGGTCAGCTGCGCATCGATGACGGGCGCGGATTCGACTCCCGCAAGCATTGGATTTCCCGGACGAGGTTGGCTGTTTCTACCGCCGCGAAGAGGGCGCAAACGAGCCCCGGTATTCTTCTACAGCCGTGCGCGCACTGCTTTGCCTAACGCTTTCGCCCGCCGCGCTTCCGGCGGATCGTAATTCTCGTCGCCCTTCGCCACTTCCTCGAGCAGCGATTGAGCACGCGGCGCTTGGCCCTCCTTGACCAGCGTCTCGGCGAGATAAACGCGCGCGCGCAGATCTTTCGGGCAAATTTTGATGGCCTCCTCGAGTGCGGCAATCGATTTGGCGCCGGCATATTTAGGCCAGGGAAGTTGGTACCAGTAGCGTCCCAGAGCCCTGAGCGGCGCACAGTTCTGATAGGTCTTGTTGAGATCCAACGCGGCGTCGAGTGGCGCACGAAATTTTTGCTCGAGCCCGTCCCACAGCGCGTGCACCATTCCCAGGCCCTCGGCACGCGCGCCCACGCAGACCGCTTCCCAGTAGAGCGCTTCAACCCCGTTGGGACTGGTCGTGCTGCCATTGGGCGAGGCGGCGACGGCACGTTTGGCGACGTCCCAACAAGCTAGGCCCGCCGCCGCTTTCGCCTCGCCGGTGAGTGGCTCTGACTGCCAATACGCGATGCGCAAAAGGCGCCAGAGCGCGGCGTAGCTACCAGGAACTTCTTTGAGGGTCTCCTCGATCATCTTCTTGAGACGGTCGGATACCCCGGGCTCATCCCGCCTCGAGTAGAGCGCGTCGGCCTCGGTGGCCCAGTCGGCTGCCGTGGCGGTGAATGCAAACAGAGTGACGGCAAGAGTGATCGCGGCGCGCATGCGTTTCGCTAGGCCTCCCCGTGATGCGTGCTTCAAGCTTTAGGGTGTGACGGTAACGGGAGAATTGCGCTGCGTCTGCGTGCCGTCTCCGAGCTGACCGGAAGCATTGTAGCCCCAACAGTACATGTTGCCGCTCTGATTCGCGCAGCTGGAACCGGTGGATCCGCCACTCATTATATTTTGAAGGCCGCTGGTAAGGCTGGAAACGCTTACTGCCGTGTTTCGCTGCGTCGTCGTTCCATCACCTATCTGGCCGTTTGCGTTGTAGCCCCAGCACTTCGCTGCTCCATTCACGATGGCGCACGTGCTGTACACGCCCAGTGCCAAATCCGTCGTTCCCGAGGTAACTCCGGTCACCGCCACCGGCGCATGCTGGTCTGTCGTCGTGTTGTTTCCCAGCTGCCCATAGAGGTTGTAGCCCCAGCACTGCGGTGCACCACTCAATATATCGCAGAAATGGTAGTAACCGCCGCCGCGCAACATCGTCACGTTCGTCAGGCTCGTCGACGAGGAGCCTGTTCCCGCTGGATACATGCCTGTCAGGAGCGTCACCGGCGAGTTGCGCTGTGCGGTCGTCGCATCGCCGACCTCACCTGCTGTGTTGAAGCCCCAGCATTTCACCAGGCCGCCAGTTGTCAGTGCGCATGCATCTGTATAACTGCAGGCCACCGATTCCACGTTCGCCGTCAAGCCGCTCACCTGCACCGGCGTCAGGTTCGACGTCGTGCCGCTGCCATTTCCCATCTGCCCGTTGGTGCCTAACCCCCAGCACTTCGCTCCACCGCTCACGACCCCGCAACTAAAATAGAGACCCGTACAAATGTCCGTGACCCCGCTCGTCAATCCCGTCACCTGCACCGGCGTATTCTGATCCACCGTCGTGTTGTTCCCCAACCCACCGTTCGGGTTGTAGCCCCAGCACTTCGCCGCTCCATTCTGAATTACGCACGTGTGCGACTCCTTCGCCGCGATCGCCGTCACGCCACTCGTTAGCCCAGTCACCTGCTGGTGGATGATCTGATTCGTTGTGCTCGTCACCCCGTTCCCTAGCCTCCCATTCGACTGATCGCCCCAGCACTTCACCGATCCATTGCGCAAATAGCAGCTGTGCGTGCTTCCATTCACCGTCTTCTGCTCGACGTTGGCGTCGTACATCGTGATGTTCTGCGTTGCGCTCGTCAGCCCCGATCCGGCCGCCGTTACCGTGATCGCCTCCACCGTGCTGTGCTGAATGTAAAACTGATTCCAAAACTGCCCATCCGCGATCGTAAATCCCGTGCTCGGCGACGAAATCTGGTTCGCGCAGAGAGAATCCGAATAGTAGGTCGTCGTTCCACTCTCCGATCCACCACCTTGCAGCGCGTCCGACAGCGCCACCGTCGTGCTTCCATACTCCGCGTAGTTTCCACTCGCATCCGTCCGCCACACCACGAACGCCTTCGAACAGACGTTCGGCAAGATCCGGTAATCGTAGTTCTTGATTCCCAACGCTGTCGGCGCCGTCAGTGCCAACACCAACGTCGGCGAAGTCTGCGTCAAGACGTTCGGGTTTCCATCCCCGATCTGCCCGTTGGTCCCCAAGCCCCAGCACTTCAAAACGTTGTTCTGATCCGCGCACCCTGCTCCGGTTGTCGCCCCACCGCTCGAGATCTCCGTCACGCCGCTCGTCATCCCCGAAACAGACACCGCCGTGTTTCGCTGCGTCGTCGTTCCGTCGCCAAGCTGGCCGCTTGCGTTGTTGCCCCAGCACTTCGTCGCTCCATTCACGATGGCGCACGTGCTGTACACGCCCAGTGCCAAATCCGTCGTTCCCGACGCAATCCCCGTTACCGCCACCGGCGCATGCTGGTCTGTCGTCGTGTTGTTTCCCAGCTGCCCATAGAGGTTGTAGCCCCAGCACTGCGGTGCACCACTCAAGATATCGCAGAAATGGTAGTAGCCGCCGCCCCGCAACATCGTCACGTTCGTCAGGCTCGTCGACGACGACCCCGTTCCCGCTGGATAGATGCCCGTTAGGACCGTCACCGGCGAGTTGCGCTGTGCGGTCGTCGCATCGCCGACCTCACCTGCTGTGTTGAAGCCCCAGCATTTCACCAGGCCGCCAGTTGTCAGTGCGCATGCATCTGTATAACTGCAGGCCACCGATTCCACGTTCGCCGTCAAGCCGCTCACCTGCACCGGCGTCAGGTTCGACGTCGTGCCGCTGCCATTTCCCATCTGCCCGTTGGTGCCTAACCCCCAGCACTTCGCTCCACCGCTCACGACCCCGCAACTAAAATAGAGACCCGTACAAATGTCCGTGACCCCGCTCGTCAATCCCGTCACCTGCACCGGCGTATTCTGATCCACCGTCGTGTTGTTCCCCAACCCACCGTTCGGGTTGTAGCCCCAGCACTTCGCCGCTCCATTCTGAATTACGCACGTGTGCGACTCCTTCGCCGCGATCGCCGTCACGCCACTCGTTAGCCCAGTCACCTGCTGGTGGATGATCTGATTCGTTGTGCTCGTCACCCCGTTCCCTAGCCTCCCATTCGACTGATCGCCCCAGCACTTCACCGATCCATTGCGCAAATAGCAGCTGTGCGTGCTTCCATTCACCGTCTTCTGCTCGACGTTGGCGTCGTACATCGTGATGTTCTGCGTTGCGCTCGTCAGCCCCGATCCGGCCGCCGTTACCGTGATCGCCTCCACCGTGCTGTGCTGAATGTAAAACTGATTCCAAAACTGCCCATCCGCGATCGTAAATCCCGTGCTCGGCGACGAAATCTGGTTCGCGCAGAGAGAATCCGAATAGTAGGTCGTCGTTCCACTCTCCGATCCACCACCTTGCAGCGCGTCCGACAGCGCCACCGTCGTGCTTCCATACTCCGCGTAGTTTCCACTCGCATCCGTCCGCCACACCACGAACGCCTTCGAACAGACGTTCGGCAAGATCCGGTAATCGTAGTTCTTGATTCCCAACGCTGTCGGCGCCGTCAGTGCCAACACCAACGTCGGCGAAGTCTGCGTCAAGACGTTCGGGTTTCCATCCCCGATCTGCCCGTTGGTCCCCAAGCCCCAGCACTTCAAAACGTTGTTCTGATCCGCGCACCCTGCTCCGGTTGTCGCCCCACCGCTCGAGATCTCCGTCACGCCGCTCGTCATCCCCGAAACAGACACCGCCGTGTTTCGCTGCGTCGTCGTTCCGTCGCCAAGCTGGCCGCTTGCGTTGTTGCCCCAGCACTTCGCTGCTCCATTCACGATGGCGCACGTGCTGTACACGCCCAGTGCCAAATCCGTCGTTCCCGACGCAATCCCCGTTACCGCTACCGGCGCATGCTGGTCTGTCGTTGTGTTGTTTCCCAGCTGCCCATAGAGGTTGTAGCCCCAGCACTGCGGCGCACCACTCAAGATATCGCAGAAATGGTAGTAACCGCCGCCCCGCAACATCGTCACGTTCGTCAGGCTCGTCGACGACGACCCCGTTCCCGCTGGATACATGCCTGTCAGGAGCGTCACCGGCGAGTTGCGCTGTGCGGTCGTCGCATCGCCGACCTCACCTGCTGTGTTGAAGCCCCAGCATTTCACCAGGCCGCCAGTTGTCAGTGCGCATGCATCTGTATAACTGCAGGCCACCGATTCCACGTTCGCCGTCAAGCCGCTCACCTGCACCGGCGTCAGGTTCGACGTCGTGCCGCTGCCATTTCCCATCTGCCCGTTGGTGCCTAACCCCCAGCACTTCGCTCCACCGCTCACGACCCCGCAACTAAAATAGAGACCCGTACAAATGTCCGTGACCCCGCTCGTCAATCCCGTCACCTGCACCGGCGTATTCTGATCCACCGTCGTGTTGTTCCCCAACCCACCGTTCGGGTTGTAGCCCCAGCACTTCGCCGCTCCATTCTGAATTACGCACGTGTGCGACTCCTTCGCCGCGATCGCCGTCACGCCACTCGTTAGCCCAGTCACCTGCTGGTGGATGATCTGATTCGTTGTGCTCGTCACCCCGTTCCCTAGCCTCCCATTCGACTGATCGCCCCAGCACTTCACCGATCCATTGCGCAAATAGCAGCTGTGCGTGCTTCCATTCACCGTCTTCTGCTCGACGTTGGCGTCGTACATCGTGATGTTCTGCGTTGCGCTCGTCAGCCCCGATCCGGCCGCCGTTACCGTGATCGCCTCCACCGTGCTGTGCTGAATGTAAAACTGATTCCAAAACTGCCCATCCGCGATCGTAAATCCCGTGCTCGGCGACGAAATCTGGTTCGCGCAGAGAGAATCCGAATAGTAGGTCGTCGTTCCACTCTCCGATCCACCACCTTGCAGCGCGTCCGACAGCGCCACCGTCGTGCTTCCATACTCCGCGTAGTTTCCACTCGCATCCGTCCGCCACACCACGAACGCCTTCGAACAGACGTTCGGCAAGATCCGGTAATCGTAGTTCTTGATTCCCAACGCTGTCGGCGCCGTCAGTGCCAACACCAACGTCGGCGAAGTCTGCGTCAAGACGTTCGGGTTTCCATCCCCGATCTGCCCGTTGGTCCCCAAGCCCCAGCACTTCAAAACGTTGTTCTGATCCGCGCACCCTGCTCCGGTTGTCGCCCCACCGCTCGAGATCTCCGTCACGCCGCTCGTCATCCCCGAAACAGACACCGCCGTGTTTCGCTGCGTCGTCGTTCCGTCGCCAAGCTGGCCGCTTGCGTTGTTGCCCCAGCACTTC
>JAHFDP010000069.1 GCA_023248955.1 Deltaproteobacteria bacterium | reverse complement strand
CTTTGTGCGCAGGTCAGTGCCACTAAAGTCGCGCAATGCCGCGAGCACCTAGCGGCTCTCGAGAAGCGCGCAAAAACGAATTAAGCCGGTTCGTGGTGGTAGGTCAGGCCGCGCGGGAGCACGAGCTTGCCGTAGATGGCCTCGCGGAAACTGGCGCGGGAAGCTTTGGCCGTTGCGTGCAGATCCCCCTGGAGATCAGGATTCGATTTCAGCTCGGCGGCTAGCCGTTGCCGCACGTGACGCGCCGCGGTGAGGTTGCGCAGTCCCGTCGGATCGGCGTGCGTGCACGGCGCTTGGTCGGCGAGGTTCAGCATGTCGATGATCGCGGTCTGCACCAACGCTTCGCACTCGCGCATCTGCTCGTCCGTGAGCGGATGTTCGCGTCGGCGCTGCATGGCGATCTGGACCAGCGGCCGCCAGCGCTTGAGCTGCACCGCCGTCAGCACGCTCAAGAAAGCGGTGCGTGAAACGAGCCGCGGAAGTTTCTGCCCGACCAGCAATTCCTCGAGCAGCGCATCGTGCCGTCGCGTTTCGCGTCCGGTAATTTCGCGCGCCACTTGCCACGTTTCTCGCTCGCGTCGGATGTCGAAGCGCAATTCCCAATAACCATGTTTCGTGGCGGGCTGATCGAACGATTCAACAACTTTGTAGGGCACGTAATAGTTGTGCGCGACGGTGTCGGCGGCGAGGTGCGAGAGAAATCCCAGCGCAAAAGCCTCGGCCGCTTCGCCGCGCCGGGCTGCTTCGCGCAGCACTTTGAAACCCACTTGCCAGTTGTGGCAGTGGTCGATGTAGCGCGCCATGTTTTTGCCGAGAATGAGATCGGCCGCCAACGATCCATAAATGAAATCGTTTTTGCAGCGCGTGAGCAGGCCGCGCATGGGCGGCGCCAAGAGCGAAAACGCGCCCAGCGTTCGCAGTGAATAGTCGAGATGGGTAAGCGGCCCCCAGGCATGCGCGTCGAGCGGCCAGAGCAGCAGCACGGCCAGAACCAGGAGCGCGTAGGGGACGGGTTTGTGCAACGAACAGTTCTCCTTCCACGCACGAGTCGGATTGCTTTGCGCATTATATAACGTGCGCACCCGGATGGCGTCCCGCCGGGAGCGCAGGGGAAACTTCATGACCGACCAGAAGGATACGCGCGCTGTTCTGCAAGAGATCGTCCGCGACGCGCGCGGGCTGCTCGAGTGGAGACAGAGCGCGGGGTTGCCGCTGGAGATGGCGAGCGGGAAAGCCTTCGTGGCGCGACCAAGCGTAGCCGCGCCTGTTGTGATGGCTACCGCGAAAATAGGCGCGCCCGCGAAGACAACGACCGCCGTGGTTGCTGAAAGAAAACTTGTCGTGCTGGAAGATCTCGCGGCGATTCGCGCCGACATCGGCGACTGCACGCGCTGCAAGTTGTGCAAGGCGCGAAAAAATATTGTTTTCGGCGTCGGCGATCCACACGCGCAACTCGTCTTTGTTGGTGAGGGACCGGGCGAGGAGGAAGATCGAACGGGCGAGCCCTTCGTTGGCCGCGCGGGACAGCTGCTCACCAAGATGATCGAAGCGATGGGGTTTCGCCGCCAGGACGTCTACATCTGCAATGTGGTGAAGTGCCGGCCGCCTGGAAATCGCAATCCCGAGCCCGATGAAATTGCCGCGTGCGAGCCGTTTCTCATTCGTCAACTCGGCGCCATCAAACCCAAGGTGATCGTGGCGCTTGGGAAATTCGCGGCGCAGACGTTGCTGCGATTGGAGACGCCGATTTCGAAGTTGCGTGGACAGTGGCACGAATACCAAGGCATCAAATTCATGCCTACGTTCCACCCCGCGTACCTCTTGCGATCGCCGGGAGAAAAAGTGAAAGCGTGGGACGATCTAAAACTGGTGATGAAGGAGTTTGGGCGAGAAGTGAAATGAAGATTTCGCTCGTCATCGCCGCCCTGTTTGCCGCCGCCGCGCATGGCGATCGCCGCGTGCTGGTGGCCGATTTTTCCGGCGCCGTCGATGTGGGATCGGGCGACTACCTCGTCAGCGCGATTCGCCGCGCGCAGGCCGAAGACGCGGAGCTGCTCATCATCAAGATGGACACGCCAGGTGGCCAGCTCGATGTGACGCGCGAAGTGGTGGAGGCGGAGCTTTCGGCGCGCGTTCCCGTCGCGGTGTTCGTCACGCCGAGCGGTGCGCGTGCGGGAAGCGCGGGTGCGTTCATCACGCTGGCGGCGCATGTGGCCGCGATGGCGCCGGCGTCGAATATTGGGGCGGCGCATCCGGTCGGTGTTGGTGACGCGAAGCATGGAGAGGAAAAAGAGACCGGCGGCGCGAAGGATGACGCCACGGTGATGTTTCACAAAGTGGAGAACGACACGGTGGCGATGATGGAAGGCATTGCCGAGAAGCGCGGTCGCAATCGCGATTGGGCGGTCTCGGCCGTCAAGGAATCGGCATCGGTCACTGCGGAGAAAGCGCTGGCGCTCAAAGTGATCGATCTCCTTGCCGACGACCTTCCCGATCTTTTGCGCAAACTCGATGGTCGCGAAGTTCGTCTCGCACCGGGCGAAACGCGCAAGCTGCACACAGCCACCGCGACGATTGCGCCGATCGGTTGGACGCCGAAGCAGAACACGTTGCACTGGTTCGCGAATCCGGAATTAGCGGGACTCTTGCTGACGCTGGGAATGATCGGACTGCTTGCTGAATTTTATCATCCGGGCGCGATTTTTCCGGGCGTCATCGGCGGCGTTTGCCTTCTCTTCGCCGCGGTCGGTCTTCACATGTTGCCGGTGAATTTGGGCGGCGTTTTGTTTCTCGTCGCGGCCGTCGGGTTTTTCGTCTCCGAGCTTTACGTAACCGGTCACGGCATTTTGGCGGTGGCTGGCGCGGTCTGTCTCGTTCTCGGATCGGTGTTGCTCATCGACAACGTGGGCACCAACTTCTACGCCGATCGTGATTTTGGAATTCCGCTTCGTTTCATTTTGCCGATCGCGATTTCCATCGCGTTGGGTGCCATCGCGCTAGCCAGCCGCATGGTCGCGGTTTGGCGGAAGAAAGCGATCACCGGCGCGGCCGGCCTAGTTGGTGAATTTGGCGAGACGCGCGAGCCGATTGCACCGGGCGCTGTTGGCCATGTTTTCGTGCACGGTGAAACGTGGGAAGCCGGCAGTGACGTCGAGCTGCAACGCGGTGTCCGCGTGGTAGTTACGGGCGTCGACGGTCTGCGGTTGCAAGTCTCGCCAAGGGAGTTGCACCACGGAAGCACGGAGACACGGAAGTGAATTGAATTGAGGGAAGGGGATTTACAAAAATGGATTTCGGATTTCTGGTTGTCGTGATTATCGGTCTGGTTCTTTTCGTCGCGGGTTGGCGAATCATTAACGAGTATGAAAACGGCGTCGTTTTTCGGCTCGGTCGCTACGTTGGATTGAAGACCGCGGGGCCGAAGTGGATCATCCCGATGCTCGATCGCATGGTGGTGGTCGACTTGCGCACCGTCGCGCGTGACGTGCCGCCGCAGGACGTGATCACCAAAGACAACGTCTCGGTGAAAGTCGGCGCGGTGATCTATTTCCGCGTGATGCAGGCCGACAAAGCCGTCATCCAGGTGGAGAATTACCTCTATGCCACCAGCCAGCTTGCGCAGACCACGCTGCGCAGCATTCTCGGGCAGTGCGAGCTCGATCATCTGCTCAGTGATCGCGAACGTATCAATCAGCAATTGCAGCAAGTACTCGATCAGCACACGGGGCCCTGGGGCATCAAGGTCGCCAACGTCGAGGTGAAGAACGTCGATCTGCCGACGGAGATGCAGCGCGCGATGGCGCGGCAGGCCGAGGCGGAGCGTGAACGGCGCGCTAAAATTATCGCAGCGGAGGGTGAGTTCCAGGCGGCGCAAAAACTTAGCGAAGCGGCGGACGTGATGCAGGAACATCCGATCGCGTTGCAGCTGCGCTACTTGCAGACGCTCGTTGAGATCAGCGGCGGCGACAAATCGAGCACGACGATCTTCCCCGTGCCCATCGATCTGTTGAAGATGTTCATGCAGGACCGGTCCTTCACGAAATGATCGCCGATCCTTACGGGCTGCGCCGCGTGGTGCGGCCCAAAGGCGCTTTGCCGCAGCGCGCGGAGGTGCTCGATCCGAAATTGCCGATCGGCGACGACGAGTTGGCGATCGATGTCGAGCATCTCAACGTCGATTCGGCGAGCTTTCATCAGTTGAAGGGCGCGGCGGGTGGCGACGCGGCGAAGATCGGCGCGCTGATTGCGGAGATCGTGCGCGAGCGCGGGAAGATGCAAAATCCGGTTACCGGATCGGGCGGCATGTTGATCGGACGCGTGGCGCAAATCGGCGACGCGCATCCTGCGAAGGGTGCGCTCAAGGTTGGCAACCGCATCGCCACGCTGGTGTCGCTGACGCTGACGCCGCTCACGCTCGACGAAATTCGCGCCGTGCATGTGGGCAGCGAGCGTGTTGACGTGCGGGGTCGCGCGATTCTTTTTGCGACGGGTCTCTGGGCAAAGATGCCCGACGATCTTCCCGAGGCTTTGGCGTTGGCCGTGCTCGACGTGTGCGGCGCACCGGCGTTGACCGCGCGCCTCGCCAAGCCGGGTCTGAACGTGCTCGTCATCGGTGCCGGAAAATCTGGTTCGCTCTGTTGTGCGCAGGCGCGGCGACAGATCGGAAACGGAAAAGTGATCTCGCTCGATCTGCGCGAAGATGGGCCGAAGCGCCTCGTGGGCGCGGGTCTTGCTGACATCGCGATTGCCGCCGATGCGACGAAGCCGCTCGAGGTCTACGAAAAAGTTAGCGCCGCGCTCGGCGGAAAGCTGGCCGATCTGGTGATCAATTGCGCCAGTGTTTCCGGAACGGAAATGGCATCAATACTGAGTGTACGTGATGGTGGCGAAGTGCTTTTCTTCTCCATGGCCACGAGCTTCACCGCTGCGGCGCTGGGCGCGGAGGGTGTCGGAAAGGATGCGCGGCTGACGATGGGCAACGGTTACGTGGCCGGGCACGCGGATCTCTCGCTGGAGTTGGTGCGCTCCACGCCTCCACTGCGTGAAATGTTCGGGGCGCGCGTTTCCGGCTAGCGCTGCGGTGCGATCCACTGCACCACGATGACCGTCAGCCACGAATAAGGTGAGGTGACGGAGGTGATGTAGAATTCCGCCCACGATGGCGCAACTCTTCGTCGAGTCCGAAAAAATCGAACGCGCGCGTACGCTGGCCGCCCAAGTCGCCGGTGGCGTGCAGTCCATGATCGAACGCCACACCACCGTGGCCATCGAGCGCACCGTCTTGCGTCTGCTCGGCGTCTCCGGCGCTGGACCGCGCGGGGCGCCGCTTTGCAACTTGATCGTCGATCGGCTTTTGGAGAAGGGACTCTTGCAACGCGGCGCCGCCTACTGGCTGGGCCGCGCGCTGAAGAGTGGCGCCACCGATCCATTGGCGGCGATCGAGCGGCTCTTGCACACTCCCGCAGCCAGCGCGCCGCTCTCACCGGAAGAGGATGCGGCGATTTACGAACTGATGCGCACCGAAACGCGCAGTGCGATTGACGATCTAAAAAGGCGCATCGTCGAGCGGCGTGCGTTGAAGGAGTCGCTGAAAGTCGGCAGCTCGCCGGACGCGCCCTGGAAATACGTGATCGTCGCTACAGGAAATATTTACGACGACATCGATCAAGCGATCGCTGCGGCAGATCAAGGAGCGGATGTGATCGCGGTGATCCGCTCCACAGCGCAGTCGCTGCTCGATTACGTTCCGCACGGCGCCACCACCGAGGGATTTGGCGGCACTTTCGCGACGCAGGAAAATTTTCGCATCATGCGCGAGGCGCTGGACAAAGCCTCCGCGCGGCTCGGGCGCTACGTCCATCTCACCAACTATTCGTCCGGCCTGTGCATGCCGGAGATTGCGTTCATGGCGGCCTACGAGCGGCTGGACATGCTGCTCAACGACGCCATGTACGGCATTCTTTTTCGCGACATCAACATGCGGCGCACGTTCATCGATCAATATTTTTCGCGCCGCATCTGTGCCTTCGCCGGCATCATCATCAACACCGGCGAGGACAACTACATCACCACCGCCGATGCCGACGAAGCCGCGCACACCGTCATCGCGTCGCAGCTCATCAACGAAGCGTTCGCAAAAAATGCGGGACTGCCCCATTCGCTGATCGGCTTCGGTCACTCGTTCGAAATCGATCCCTCGCGCGAGGACACGCTCTTGCGAGAATTCGCCATGGCCATGCTGGTGCGGCGGCTTTTTCCCGACTCGCCGTGCAAGTACATGCCGCCGACCAAACACAAAGAGGGCGACATTTTTTTCAGCCACGCCTACGACATCCTCGCGGATTTGGTCGGCATCACCACACGGCAGGGCATTCAGCTCCTCGGCATGATGACCGAAGCGATGCACAATCCTTTTTTGATGGATCGTTACGTGGCGTTGCGCGGTGCCGATTACATCTACAAAGCGGCGCGGCATCTGGGCGACGAAATCGTTTTCAAAGACGACGGCATCGTGGCGCGGCGACAGCGCGAAGTCTTCGACAAGGCGCTCGCGCTGCTCGAAGAAGCGGCCGCGGATGGCATGGTCGCCGCGATTGGAAAGGGGCGATTCGGCGACGTGAAGCGGCGCGAAGACGGCGGCAAAGGCCTCGCCGGCGTGGTCGAACGCGCAACCAACTACTTCAATCCGTTTCTCGAAATTCTCGAGAAAGGGACGGCATGACGACCGAAAAAGCTCGCGAAATTCTTCGTCCCTACGGCGATCTCAAAGACGACGGCGTGGTTCAACTTTCATTCGTGTTGCCAGTTCCCGTTTCGCCGCGCGCCAAAGAAGCCGCGTTGCAGTTCGTGAAAAAACTCGGCTTCACCAACGTGCTCATCGCGTGCATGGAAAAAGCCGGCGAGCAAAACAGCTTCTTCGTCGCCTATGGCCGCAGCGGCATGTACATCGATTTCGCCACCATCGAAGCGCACGAGCCCGCGCATCCCAAACACGGTTTTGATGAACTCAACGCGCTCATCACGCGCGATCTCGGCCGCAAGATTTCCGTGGTGGGCGGCTGCATCGGCACCGACGCGCACGCGGTGGGCATCGACGCCATCATGAACATGAAAGGCTACGCCGGGGACTATGGACTCGAGCGATACCCGGCTTTTCACGCCGTCAATCTCGGCGCGCAGGTGGAATTCGGTTTCATGCTCGACCAAGCCGTAGCGGAAAATGCGGATGCGGTGTTGGTGTCGAAGGTCGTCACGCAGCGTGACATTCACAAAGAGGACGCGCGCAATCTGCTCGAACTGGCCAAGCAGCGCGGACTTTTCGGCAAGATGATTTTTCTTTTCGGTGGACCACGCGTCGATCACAAGACCGCTGTGGAACTTGGTTACGACGCGGGATTTGGTCCGGGGACCAAGCCGTCCGACGTGGCGAATTTTATTTATTACCGGATGCTCGAGAAGCGAGCGCTGCCATAGCGGCGTCGCGCCCGACGTGAAGCTGCGCGCCGTCCCACAACGCCGGAACCGCATTGCCACCGAGCGTCGCTAAGGCGCGCCGGTGCGACTCGAAATGAACGTTGCGCAGCTCGATCTGCCGCAGCAATCCAAGCTCGCCCGCACGTCGCCGAACCGCCGCGCAATCATCGTTCGCGATCCGATGAAACAGTTCGAGCTTCACTGCTGCATCGGCGCCGTGAACTGCCCGTCGCGATTTCCGTCAACGTAAATCGGATTCGTGAATCCGTACGCGACCTGGTTGTTCCCCACGACGGGCCACATCGATTTGCTGCCTTTGGCACGCACCACGTACCAGGTGTCATTTTTCCCGGGTGTCAGCACCAGCGGCGCGCCGTTCTTGAGGACCGCGCGATCGGTGGTGGTGGCGTCGTCGGTGTAATCGATGCCGCGCGTGAGCGTGGCCACGATCTGCCCGTTGCCGATCACCGCCACCGATTCCACCGGACCCGCCCACGTTGGCGCTTGCACGCGCAGCACCAGCCGCACTTTGCCGTCGCCTTCGGGGAAGGCAATTTCGCCAGGGCCTTTGAATCCGATCTTGGACGTGAGCTGAATGCCGCCGTTCACCACGCTTCGTCCCGCGCGCAGGTTGCGAACGAGATCGACGTCACTCGCGCGCGAAGGATCGTTCGTCGGCATGGCGACGAGGTTGCGCGGAAATCCGACTTCGTTGTGCGTGGCCTTGTGCGAATCGGAGTTGCCGGTTCCGGTGATGCGCACGCCGTGATTCAAAAATGAAAACCAGTCGGGCATGGTGCCGTGCCGGACGGTGCGGCTGCCCTCGATGTTTTCGATCGAACCGCCGTTCCAAATTTCCATACAGTCGAAATCGGTCCACCATTCGCCGGGCGCCGCGCGGGGCTGGAAGGTGTCGGGATCGAAAGCCACCGTGTCGAGGTAGGCCATGCCGAGCGATCGCGGATGGTTCATTTGCACGATGGGCGTTACACCGATCGGAAGCGTCACTTGGCGAATGCCGCGCAGCACGTCAGGAAGATGCAGGCCGAACCACTGAAAGGCGCCGCGGTTGACTTTGTCGAGCTGCGGCACGAGCGGAAAGACGTTGAAGTGCCCCGTGGAAATCGTGGTTATCTCCGTTCCCGCCATGGCGTGCACGTACGAAGCGAGCCCCAAGTCAGCGACGGCGGATCCGAAGTCACCGATAAATTCATGTTCGGTGGAAATGGGAATTTCCAACCCCTCGGCGGCGGCCGCGGCGATTTTTTCACTCTGCAGATCTTCGCCGTCCGCCGACCAGCGCGCGTGAATGTGAAAATCGCCGGAGAGTTGGCCAACGGTATCGACCACGTGGTGCAGCGTGGCTTGTGCGGCGGGCGCGATTGCGCCGACGTCGATGCTGCCGTGCCAGAGATCATATTCCAGACCGCGCGAGGCATAGACGTCGTACGTGCCGGGTGGCAGCGTGATGTCGAGGGCACCCGTTGGTGCAAAAAAGATTCGTGGATCGATCGGATCGGATTCGCCGAGGCGGGGCGGCAATGCAGGAGTGGTCTGCGTGCGCTGAAGCGTGAATTTCGCGGGAACGGGCAGGCCGTTTTCATTGGCGGACAAGTGCGCGCGCCCAGCGGCACCGACGGCCAGCGTCACCGTAGCGCCACCACTGCTGACCGTAAACGGCGATGGGCCGATCGGTGCGCGATCGTCGGTGCCCACGAACGCGTTGTAGTTGCCGGGCCACAGCAGCATGGAAAAGGTGCCGTCGGCCGAGGTTCGCGCATAGCTAATTACCACGCCATTCGCGTTGGCCACGTGCACGCGCGCGCCGGAGACGGATGCTCCGGCGGCGTCGACGACGGTACCGTTGATCGTTGCGGCGGGATTGCGATCACCGCGTAGCGCGATCTCCGTGGACAACACCGAAGCCGCGTCGCCGTTGCCCACCGCGTAGTCGAGCTCGAACGATCGCGACTGCCCCCCGGGCACGGCGAGGTCGGATTGCTGCACGAAGACGACCTTCGCGAACATGACCTTCAGCGTGAGATCTTCACGCGCGTTGAAGAGTCCGTAGCTCACGTCGGGGCCCGTGGAGATGTAAACGGGCACGCTGGTTGGTAACGCGGTCGCAAATGAGAAACCGACTTTCTGCGCCCAGTGCTGCTGACCGCGGTTCATTACGATTCCGGTGAGCACTTGCGAAGCGGGCAGGTCCGCCGCGCCGTTGTTTTGCACGGTGTAGATCACATGCAACACGGTTTCGCCGGGCTTCAAAACGTAGTCGCGCAAGATCGTCACGCCCAAAGGCGCGGGCTCGGAACCCTCCGCGAAGAGTCCCGCCAAGAGTGGAATGGCATCGTCGTGGCCGGTCACGCGGAGGCGTGCTTCGTCACCATCGGAGCCATCGGAAACGACGTCGATTCGATCGGCACCGAAACCACGGAAAGCGATCGACGTGAAGACTTCGCCGAATCGGCTCTTGCCCGTCTCGCCGGCCGGCCGCACCAGATCCGACGCGACGATGCCGCCACCGAAAGGATCGTAGCCATCGGAAGGACCGACGTTCTCAATCACGAAACGAACTTTGTCGTTGGCGATCAACCAGTCGCCGAATTTTCCGCCGGCCACTGGTCCGCTGACGAGATCGCTACTGCTTTGGATCTGCCGCACCAGCGCGCGCGCGCCTTGGTTATTTCCAGGGCTGGATCCGGGCGACGGGGTGGGTAGCGAAGCGTTGCAAGCGGCACACAGTAGGGCGAGCAGGGAGGGGCGCAGCATGCCTTTCGTCTAGCACGCAGCCCGGTGCTCGAAGTCGCCGGAGCGAAAACCTTTCGCCTAAGCGACGTTTGTGGTGCCCGGTTTAGGACGCTTACTGACTAAACCCCTCAAGCAAGTAATGAGCTTCGCTGGAGCGGGGGGACGCTCATAGCAGAGGCTCTGCATGCGATGGCGGCGTTCCCCCCGCGGCCCCCCACCCGCGCTTGCCAGCTCGCTGGCTACGCGCGGGTGTTCAGGTCACTGGCTAAACCCTTCGAGCATGTAGTGCGCTTCAATCCGCTTGAGCGCGAGCACCATCGCCGCGCAGCGCATGTCGACTTCTTTGCCGACGCACATGCGGCGCGAATCGTGCGTGTCCGTGCGGCGCGGTGTGTTGCGCGAGATGTCGCGGATGATGCGGTAGTTGCACTTGATGGCGGCTTCGAGGCGCTCGTTCACTTCCGCTTCGGTCCAGTGCTCCATCCGCTTGTTCTGCACCCATTCGTAGTAGCTCACCGTGACGCCGCCGGCGTTGCCGATGATGTCGGGAATCAGCTCGATGCCGCGCGAGGCCAGCACGCGATCGCCCTCGATGGTGGTGGGACCGTTGGCGCCCTCGGCGACCAGTTTGCACTTGAGTCGCTCGGCCACCGTGCCGTTGATCTCGTGGCCCAGCGCGGCGGGAATCACGATGTCACACGGCACGCCCCAAAAATCGTCTTTGGTGATGACCTGCGCGCCCGGAAAACCTTTGATGGTGCGGCGCAGGTTTTGTGGATTTTCGTAAGTGTGACGGATTAGGTCAGTGACGTTGATGCCCTCGGGATTGAAGAGCGTGGCGTCGACGTCGTTGACCGCGAGGAGTTTGCAGCCCATCGACGAAAGAATTTCCGCGGCGGCGGTGCCCACGTTGCCGAAGCCCTGCAAGATAAACGACGCGCCCTTCGGCGATGCGTTGCGATCCTTGAACCACTCTTCGATCGTGTACGCGAGTCCTTGTCCGGTGGCTTTGGCGCGGCCTTCCGAGCCGCCGATGCGAATGTCTTTGCCGGTGACCACGCCGCGCAAGCTGTGGCGCTCGCGTTCACCGTCGGTGAATTGGCGCATCAGCCAGCCCATCACGTCGGGGTTCGTGCCCATGTCCGGCGCCGGAATGTCGATGTTCGGTCCGACGATCGACTTGAGCCGGTACATGTAGCGCAGCGTCATGCTCTCGAGCTCTTCTTTGTTGAGGAGCTTGGGATCGACCTTGATGCCGCCCTTGGCGCCACCGAAGGGAATGTCGGCGATGGCGGTTTTCCAGGTCATCTCCGCGGCCAGCGCCTTGAAGAGGTCGAGCGAAACATCTTGGTGGTAGCGAATGCCGCCCTTGTAGGGGCCGCGCGCTTGGTTGTGCTGGATGCGGTAGCCCTTGTAGCGCTCCGAGCGGCCAGGGATGACTTTGTAGAGGCCTTTGCCTTTGAGGCGTAGCACGCCGTCGCGCATGTGCACCTGCGCGCCGATGAGCGCGCGGCGTTTCAAGACGTAGCTGCCGTTGGCGAGTGGATCGAGACCGTCCGCGAGCAATTCGCTGTCGCCGAGATCTTGATATTTTGACGCTTCGCTTTCCGGCAACGGCCCCAGTCGCGCGTGCAATTTCACGGTGACATAGAAGATGTGCTCGTAGTCCGGCTCCTCGAGCTCCAACCGAACGCGCGGATCGAGACCGATCAGCTCCGCCGCGCGATGGAAGATCTCCATCGCCTCCGTGTAGACCGTTCGCCTTCGCTCGCCGGGTTTACGCATGATGGGCTCCGTTCAAGTGAAAAACTAGAGTCACGCTAAAGCGGGCGGGCGGGGGCGTCAATGTGCGGTGCGTCAGCGTAAGATTTGATCGGGTCTGTTTCTTGCGGTCTAACCGTACGCGGAAGGACTTGGTGACGCCTTAGATTAGCTAGTCCACGCCCCTTGAAATTGGCACTATCCGAAACAGTTAGTCAGTGCCGCACCATAACCAGTTGATTCGCACGGTGTTGTCGTTGAGCGCGGTTGTCTCGTAGAAAAAACTGCAAACGCGAGCGAGATCGGTTTCGCGAGGGAGTTTTCGCCAAGCCGCATTTTCATCTCGAGCAGCGAGGGCGAAACGCCGTCCCGATTTCGGGCAAGAGCGGCGCCAGAAGCGTATTCGCCTCGTCAAGTGTGGACACCTTCGCGAATCGATGGAATCTTGGACCGCTCCCCCTCGACGCGCTCCAAAATGCGACGCCCTAATCAAGTTGCGGTGGCGGACCGGTCACATCGCATTTGCCGCGGTCTGCGCCATTCTTAATAACGCAGCTCCGCGTTTCTGGATCATTGCAAGTATCGTCGGCGCCACAACTTTCTTGGCAGACGCCATCGTTCACGCAATATTGGGGCTGATTTAAATCGATACAATTTTGATTGGTGTTGCATTTATCGGAGCATCTGTTGCCGATACAAAAGGGCTTGTTCGCGTCGGTGCAAGGACACTCAGTCGTCGGTGGCGTATTCGAATCCAGCGGAGCGTCCAACGTACCGATCCATTCGGAAATCAGTGCAATTCCGTCACTGTCAGGAACGTTCGTTCCGACATAGGGCATTTGCCAATTTTCTTCGAGCGGGTGGCCGGCAAAATCACCGGTAAAAGAACCGACGAAATCGGGAGGAGGATCACCATCGCGGTCATAATTGCCCCACCGGGCTTGGCGCTCATACGTCATTTCGTGACGGAATTTCATCCGAAAAACAATTGCGCTCGCATCTGCGTTCCCCCCGCGAATTCGATAAGTGGCGTCACGCGGACAGAGGTCCTTGAGCTGGTCGTAAGGGGAAACGTCAAAGATTGATTCACCCGCTTTCCCTGAAACGGGATCCTTCGCCGCAGCAGAAAAGTATTTGGTGTAGTTGTCCGTCGTATTAAAACCGGTCGCGAACCGATTGACCGCGCTCTTGTAAGCAGGCTCTTCGTCTATCCGCGTGGAATCGGACGTGTGGCGAAAATGGAGCGAGTTCTCACCCGCAAAGTTACGAGCCAAGCCGGCATGCGGATCGGAGTTATGACAGCTCCCGCAATTTCCGTGAAAGTAGCCCAACGCCGCTCGGGCGATACCCTCCGCTTGGATACGGGGCCAGGGTTCCGCCGGCGGGTCCGTCAGGATATCTTTGGCGATGAGCTCGCGCAGCGTCACGTAACCTTCGGGCAACGGATTTTTGCCGTGCGGCGCAGCGTCGTCACGATCGGGCGAGAGCTGCAGGGCGTCGAATCCCAAAATGGGATCGCCGCCACGCGCGTGGCAGGTGTTGCAGTCGCTGCGCGCCGGAATATCGTGCTTAACCTGATGTCCGGTGTCCGAGTAGGTCGCGCCTACGATATCTGCTACCGCATTAAGGCCTTTCTCTGGAACAGGTTCGGCGTTCCTGATTTTCGTTGGCTCATTTACCGGCTCATCGTCATTCCAACGAAACGAGCCATACTGCCAACAATCGATCTGTTCCTCGTTCTCCCCTGGCCGCTCGCATTTCTTTTCGAAGAAACGCGTTTCGATTCGCTTTCCGTCGATACGAAACTCCTTCCAAAATTTCGTTCCGATGGGGAAAAGCCAGCGATCAATGTTTGAAGTATCAACCTTCGTTCCCGGCGGAATCAAAGCCCAACGCAATTTCTCCGCGCCGTCGGACCAGAGCGGATATTGCGGCTCGAAACGGAGGACTTCGATATTCGTGCAGGTCCCGTCATAAAAGCAGGTATCAAATCCCGTCTCCGCTAAATTTTGGTACGTCGGTGTCGCGTCAACGTGGGCTTTTTTCTTTCCCAGCGAGGGCGTCTTGTGGCTACAGCCAATAGACATCGCCAAAACAAGAAGCCCGATTCGGGCATTTGTGTCCATTTTTTTTAATAATAACATACAGGCGTTTGACGCAAAAAAACGACAAATCCCCGCGGCGCGGCCCCTACGGTACATTTCAGCGCGACAGGCACTTCAGGTCGCAAATCTTTCTCGTTCGTGGGGAAACGGATGCCGACGAAAACCTGGGCGCGGCCAAGGAGCCCTTCCGGCATTCATCTCTGCCCGCTTGCAAACTATTTGTCGTTCGTCGCCCACGAGAGGCCCGCCAGGCCGACCTGCCCACCTTCCCATCTATTGAAAAGATCGCCGACGCCCGCGGAGACGTGCGCTCTGACTTACGATTCGAAAAATCGCCAGCCTTGCCGTTACCTGCCCTTTGCCTCGAACAACCTGCGATCTCGCGCGCCTCGATCAATCAGGGCTGAAGCGTCAGCGTGTGTCAGCGGACGTTGTGGATGGAGATGCGAATCCCTGGCGCTCGGGACAGAGGGCCATCGGCGGTGAGGAGATCGCCGCCGCACAGCTCCGCGGCCGCAACGTAGAGCGCATCGTAGGCGCTTACGTTGTTGCGGATGGCCCAAGCGCGAGGAACGAGCCGCGCGTTGGCGATGCGTTCGATGCCGGAATGTCGCAAATCCTCGAGCGCTTGTTCTGCTCGCTCGCGGCTTAATCGGCGGGCTAGCCATTCACGGCGCAGGACGGCCAGCACTTCGGCATCTAGAAGATCCGGCGCGACGAGATCGGCGTGCCGGATAAGCTCCGCCACGTGCATTCCCGCGGACGTTCGCAAGAGAAGCTCGACGGCAGCGGATGCGTCAACGACGAATCTCATTTCTTAAAGCTCGGTATCGCGCTCGTCGCGAAGCTCTTTGAGCGTGCGTGCTGCCGACCGGCCCAGTTTGACCGGTGCTCGCGTGGCGAGTTTCTCCAAAAACTCCTCGCGTTCGATTTTTTGCAGGATCGCGTCGAGCACGACCTCGCGGACCGTCCGCCCCTGGCGCTGCGCGAACCGCCGAATTTTCTTGTGGGTAGGCTCGGGGACGTTCTTGACTTGGAGGTTCGCCATAGCATGACAATAGCATGCCCCAAGCATGCTCGCCACGGACCTACTTCGCCACGGACTTCGAGGGTCCCAGCGTCCGCACGTACTTCGAGAGCGCGGCGATCTCCTCGGCCGTTAGCCGCTCTTTCCACGCCGGCATCTTCGAGTCTTTGACGCCGTCGGTGATGGCGTCCTTGATCTCCTTGTCCGTCGTGTCGCCCTGCTCTTTGGCGCTCGTGAAGTCGGGGACTTTTACTTTGGTTGCGAGCTTGGTGTGGCCGGCGCCGTCGCCACCGTGGCAACCGGCGCACCTCTTGGCGAAGAGGTCAGCCGTGGCGTCGGCGCGGGCGGAAGCAGCGATCAGCATCGTGGTGGCGAGAAGGAATTTGGTCATGCCGCTCATTCTAGCCGCCTGCACGGTCTTCGGAACGGGCACCTTTTGCATTCGTCCCGATCTTCCGTCTGCGCAAAGTCATCGATGTGCGCCGTGTTCGCCACCGGATCGCGCAGCACGCGCTTCATCGCGCCGATGCTGGTCCGCATCAGCGTGCGGCAATTGTCCAGCGCGCCATCGTCGACCTCGACACTGCGTCGCGTTGCCGCTCGCGCGAGATAGACCAACTCGCCGGTGACGCCATTGGGCGCCGCGCCCCATCGGTTCTGCGCGAAGAGCGTGTAGATGCCCACCTGCGCGTGGTCGGTCTCTTTTTCGGCGCCGGTTTTCCAGTCGAGAATGTGCGTCTGTCCGATAGCGTCGCGGTAAGCGAAATCGATGGCCACCCAAATTTTCGTGCCCTCGAAATCCCACGATTCCAATTCATCGACGGAAAGCCAGGCGGACGGCGGCGTGGCGCGGATCGTTTGCAAAATCTCGCTCGCGGAAAATGCTCGCAGCGAAGCCTCGATTGCCTCGTCGTAGAGCCGTCGCCAATCCTCGGCCGGAATCTTTTCGTCGTACTCATGTTCGAGCAATCCAAACTTGTCGGGATTTTCCACGTCACGAAAGGATCGTGTGCGCGACCGTGCCCAGTGCGCTCGCGCGCGATCGCGGGTCCGCGAAAGCAGCGTCTCGGCCGACCAGAACTCGCCCGTGGCGCGTGCACGGGCCAGCAATTGCCGCAACGATTCGTGCACCACACTGCCGGCCCACTGCCAGCGGGTGGCTAACTTTTTGAGAATGAAAAGCTCGCGCGCTTCCGACCCGAGCGGCGCTTCCCAGCCACCGAAGCTGCCGTAGTAGTGGAAATAGTAGGCGCGGCGACAACTTGAGAATTTGTCATGTCGCGATTTCGACCAGGAGAAGGTGTTTTGGAAGTCCACGGGGGGAGTAGAGCATAAAAAAACGCGAGGACGATGGTTGGTGGTCCTCGCGCTCGGCGCAGTAAAGCTAGAACCCGCCGCCGCTTCCGGATCCTTCTACACCGCACCAGTTGTCGTCTCCGACGGTTTTTATAAAGTCAGTGTTAATGACGCTGAAAAAGACCTGATGGTATTGGTCCCGGGCGTACATTTTCCTGCTCAACCCCCGGAGCATGACCCCATTTCCCTTTGCGCTTCTGCCGATCACGCAGGCCTGGAAGCAGCTGCTGACAATGGTTCGCCCTGTTTTTTCGAGCTGAGGATGATCACCGTCGCCTCTCAACGCCCACTCGATGCTGATGAGCGGTTTTCCGTTCTTGTCCGGGCCGACCGTAAATCTCTCGCGTCCTTCGCATTCCATCTTGGCGCCATGGGATGGAAAGATTGCAACCGAGCCATTCCCCTGTATTGCGGAAATGTCCAGCCCGACCCAGCTGCTCGGGTCTTCGTCCGCGGCAGTGAAGCACATGGAGTCTGTTTTTTCCGACCAGAAGCAGTTGGGGTTTGCTTCTAATTCGCAGTCATCCTCGCCTAGCTTTTCACATGAGTCATCTACGCCCGTGCAGCTTGCCTTGGCCCCACTGTCCAGTGTGCAATCCGGTGCATTGCTTTGGCAGCCTGATTCGTCGGTGGCTTCGGCACCGTTAAATGCGTAGCAATTCACGCCGCAGGTTCCCGGTAAATCGTCGGTCAGGGCAGCGTCTTGGTCGTCCGGCGTAAAGAGGCAACCGTTGCCGCACGTCCCGTAGGTCGTATTGTCCGAGCATACCGGGGCTCCCGATTCGGGGGCTGCTGAACAGGTTTGCTGATCTTCATTCCACCGGCATCCGTTGTTGCAATCAATCGGGTTTTCGTAACCCCGACATTCGGCGAGGTCGACGTGCGCCGATGCCTTGCCGGGAGACGAAGGTTTTTGCTTTGCACAGCCAAGAGTCGTTACGACGATGGAGCTCGCGAAAAGCCAACACTGAATCAATCTCCGCATAGAACCTCCCGGGGGCCAGCAAGGGAGTGTTAAAAATATCACGTTTCGAGCGGAGTGATAATTCGCGGACATTCGCTTCGCGCCCTACGCGTGATGCAATGCGACAATCCGCAGCGCCGCTCCCCGAAGCGCATTCCGCACGCTCTCCGGCTCCACCACCGCGCACGCCCCGCCAAACGACAGCGCCAGCGACACCGGAAAACTCGCGCCCGCCGTCTCGATCCGAACGTCAACCGATCCATCCGCGAGCGGTGTCGCCGCCGCGCCAAACCGCTCCCGCGCCCACGATGCCGCCGACTTCGCGAATCGAAGCACCACCGGCGCCGTTCCTTCCGTCGGAAAGAAAAGTCCGCCAGACTTGAAACGCGATTCGTCGAGCGCACCGGGCGCTTCGAAATGCGCACTGGTCGCGCGCGCCGACAGAATCTGATCCACGCGAAAAATCCGCTCCGCCTGCCGCGAACAACAAAACGCGTCGAGGTACCAGCGCCCACGTCGCGCGATCACCGCCCATGGGTGGACGCGGCGCAGCTCAGTCGTTCCGCGTGCCTCCGTGTAGTAGGCGATTTCGGTTTCTTCCCGCGATTCGGCGGCGGCGCGCAGATTGCCAAGGAGCGCCGGCGCCAGTTCACTCTCCGTGACGCCGACGCGTTCGGTGAGTCGCGCATAAAGATCGCGTGCGCCGGGGGCGAGTCCTTGCGTGAGTTTCGCCACCGCGCGTGCTGCCGCACCATCGGCCGGCGCAACGAGTTTGGCCGCCGCTGCCAGGGCCAGAGCCTCGGAAACGGTAAGGCGTGGCGGCCGTGAAAAAGCCTGCGCCAACTCGACGTAGATGCGACCGTTCTCGACTGAAGCGTCGATCAGATCGTCGGGCCCAAACGGCGGACGACCCACCATTGACAATTTTTCAAGATCGCTGACGAGCTGATCCGCCGTGGTGTCGAGTCGCAAAGCAGCGTCCTCGAGCAGCATGCCGCGATGTCGCGCGAGATCGGGGACCATCACGAGTAGCCGCGCAAGGCGAGGTTGGAGATCGCGAGACGAGATCGCATCCGGTTTCGCGGTCGCAATCGAGGTCGCATTCGAGGTCGCGGACGCGGACGCAGTCGCTTTCGAGGGTCGGCCGCGCCCACGTCCGCGTCCGCGAGGATCGACCGCGATTTCGACTTGGGCCGGCTTCGGCGCGGGCATCGCGGCCATCCGCTCCGCTTGCTCGCGCACGACCGCGACCAGCTTCGCGGGTTCGGCAATTCCGATTCGCCCACCCAGCGACAACACATGACTCACCAGCGCTTCGGAAAACGTCACCCGCACCCGCACGCGATGCGCATCCAGCCGCTCGCCGCCGAGCTGTTCCAGCAGATGCTCCGCGCCGGCCGCTGCTTCCACCACGACATCCATCGGCGTGTGCTGCCGAATCTCCCACGGCCGCGTCGGAACCGCCGCGCGCGCCGAAAATCCCTCGGGCACCTCGAACTGCGCTGGTCCCTTCAGCTCCACCGTCGCCGTGCGCACGCGGCCCAAATGAAAAACCCGCACGTCGCCACGCAGGTGGCAAAAGCCAACCAGCATCCATGCGCCGCGATGCAAAAGCACGCCGTAGGGATCGACATCGCGTTCGGTTTCTTGGGCGCGCGCTGCGGTGAAGTAGGTCAGATGCACGATTCGTCGCGCCAGGACGGCTCTTGATAAAACATCAAGATGCTCCGGCCGCCGATCGGCGTCTCCTTCCGCCACCACGAGATGCCGCCCCGCGACCGAAGGCTCTTCGCCTGCGAACGCGATCTTGCGCAGCGCTAGCGCCAACTCGTGCCGAAACGGAAGCGTACCCGCCGCCAGCGCCGCCGCACCGGCCGCGTAGAGCGCCGCCAACTCCTCCGGCGCGTAATGGAGATCGGGCAGGTAATAGGCATCGCGATCGACCGCGTAACCATGCGCGTGATCGTCGTCGCCATCGGTCGGCGCGACGTAGTGCAAAGGCAATCCCAGCGCGACCAGCTCAGCTTTATCGCGCTCGAATTTTCGCTCCGCCGCCTCCCGCGCGCCGCTGTAATCCTCGGGGAAGGCGTCCTGAATTTCCGAAAAGGGAACCGGCCGCCCCGCGGACAAGAGCAGCGAAGCCAAATCGAGAAGCCGCTCGCCGCGATCCAAGCGTTACGCTTTCTCGGGCGCGCCGGCTTGGTCGAGATCCCATTGCACGGCGGCCACGTTGTCGGCGGGAATCTCCACGCGCTTTCCCGCCAGCGGTCCGTCATCGGTGCCGTACACGAAGTAGGCCGCGCCTTCGCGCTCGATCTTGTCGATGCCCGGCCCGGTCTGAATGACGGTGATGTTGGGATGCACCGGAAATTTCAAATAGATAATTTCGATCGCTTTGGCCAAGGCGCGCTCCCTTTGCGGAGCGTCTTTTATAACTCGAAGCGCAGGCCGCCGCCGCCAAACAAAATTGGATCGATCGTTTGTCCGAGCGGGCTGTCTTTCTGCACCAGGATCTGCAGCGCCAGCGACCAGTGTTGATCGATGCGAAAGGAAATCTGCGCGCGGCCCATGAGCGTGGTGCCCACGGGATCGTTGCTGTAGGCCACGTAGCGCCCGCCCAAGTCGATGGCCCAAGAGAGGCCGAAGTGCTGTTTGAATCCGCCCCACGCTTCCCAGGCGGGCGGTGCGACCAAAACGCCTTCCTCCGAGCGCAGTGCGCCGCGCAGAGAGTGGGAGTTGGGTCCGTAATTCCCGACGGTATCGGTCGAAGGATCGAAGACGTACTTGTCGTAAGAAAATCCTACCTGCGCTTCGGTGCTGTCGAGTTGGAGGCTCAAGTGGCCGCCCATCACGAATTGGAGAATGGAGCTGCTGGTCTGCGTTGCGTCTTGCGAAGAATCGGTCGATCCCTGTTCGTACACAAAAGTGTATTTCGTGCCGCTTCCAAAAAGTCCCAGCGAGACGGCGAAATGCCGATCGCCGAAGGTCAGCTCAGGGCGTAGGTCCGCTCCGTAGGCGACGAGCGCGAGGACATCGACCACCGGCACGAGCTTGCGCGTCGCCGCGTGGGTGGTGGTGGCGGTGGGCTCCATGAAGCCACCCGCCGTGAGTCTGAAGACGCCGAAATTTAGCTTGGCGCCGCCTTCGATGAAATGGCGCAACCCGCTCGTGAGATCGCCCGCCGCGAGATAGTTTCCATAGAACGACAACGTGTCGGGCACTGCATCCAGCGATAGCTTGAACGTGTTGATGAAGTAGGAGTTGCCCGTGCTGGCTGCCGAAAAATCCTCGGTCAACGCGAAGTGACCGTGCGCCGCAAGTTCCGGCTGATCGCGGCGCGTGGCCGGGTCGACCGGGATCGGCGCCCGAATAGGAGTTGCCTCGGAATCGGGCCCAATCGGGGCGTGGACCACGACGATCCGTTTTTTCGATTTTCCGATCGCCGATTCTTCGTCGCCCGTCTCGGGTAGCGCCGATGCGCGCGCTGGCCGTGCTTCGATTTCCTCGTGCTCGGCCACCGGTGTCCGATCGACGGTGAGCGAAGGCGGCACGTTGTTGTCGTCGTGGCTGGTCTCGACCGGCGCGTCGGGGTCTGCTTCAGGGAGCGGCTTGGGCACCTTGAGCGATGGCTTGTTGTGCTTGAGGACGATCCGCTTTTTCGGCGCGGGCGGGGCTGGCGTCTCCTGCGCTTCTTGCGCGTCTGGTGTCTTCGTCGGTTTTTTCTTTTTCTTTTTCTTCGTCGTGTGAGGCGCGGCGTTGTCGACATTGCCCA
>JAHFDP010000107.1 GCA_023248955.1 Deltaproteobacteria bacterium | reverse complement strand
TCTCAACCACGAGAGCTCCACCCCACGAATCCGCGACGTCGCCAAACCAGCCGTCGTTCCGCGCCGTGACTCCAAATCTGATCGATCCTCTAAAAAAATCCCGTCGGCCAGGGCGGAACGATGGCGCTACGTTTGGCGGCGTCGTCGGGCGATCGGCCGAAATTTCACTGCACTGAAACCTCCACTACCGTGCGTCTCTCCCGATCTACCCAAATCAAACCTCCGACGGCAGACGGATGGGCCTTTGCGGCCGCGGTGACTTGCTACCACCCGAATCCGACCCTCCTCCACGCATCCGGTCACCGCGGCCGCAAAGGCCCATCCGTCACGCCGTCGGGCTCCGGCCGCCGCCCAGGCAAAAGTTTCTAAGGAAGCTGGGCGCGCCAGCGCGTCCGTAGCCACGCTACAATCCCACAATGTTAGACGCTCGCACGCAGTCGGCCCTCCTCGCCGGCATCGTCACGCTGGCCATGGCCGTGGCCATGCTGCTGCGCCGCGGCCGCACGCGCGTCTTCACGCTCTTCGCCGCGCTCAATCTCACGCTCTTCGGCTTTGAGCTGGGCGATTTTATTTCGAGCGTCGGCCACTCCGATTTTTGGATGCGCGAGACGCTCCTGGCCGAATCGATTCTCCCCACCGCAGCACTCAGTTTCTTCGCCGAATTTTTCGCCGAGCCCGGCAGCCGCACGCGCTTCGCCGAACGCTTCACGCTCTTCGGAATCCTCGCTGGACTAGGCGTAGCCTGCTCGCCGCTGGCCACAGTTCCCTACGCGCGTTGGGGCCTGGGCGCCTATGCGCTGGTCAGCCTCACGCTCACCGTATCCCTGCTCTACGCCCGAATGCGCCGCGCGCAGAGCCGCACCGAACGCGCGCGCCTCTACTATCTCTGGGTCGGTGGCGCGTTAACGGTCGGATTCGCGCTCACCGATCTCTTCGCTCGCTTCGGTTATCCAGTGCCGCCGCTGGGCAACGTGGCGCTCACGATTTACGTCTATTTTCTCTCGCAGACACTCTTGCGCCACCGCTTGCTCGACTTGAACGAACTGCTCGGAAAACTCGTCGTGCTCTCCGCGCTCGCGCTCGTGCTGGCCACCATCTACCTCGTCAACGTCAGCTGGGTCGGCGAGCGGCGCGGGCTGCTTTTCTTCAACACGCTCGTCGCCTCCAGCGTGATCTTGGTGCTCTACGAACCGCTCAAAGCCAAAGTCGAAGAGTGGGTGGTGGCGTTTCTTTTTCATGAGCGCTGGGAGCTCGTCCGCACGCTGACCGCGCTGCAAGTGCGCACGCAGGCCGTCATCGGCGTGCGCGAAATGGCGAGGCTGGTGCTCGACACCGTCTACGAAACGCGCCGCGTCACGCATGCTTCGCTCTACCTGCTCTCCGACGACGGACTCGGTTTTTTCTGTCTCGATCACCGCGGCCCCGCACCCGCGCCGTTGCTCGATGCCGCCACTTCACGCGCGCTTTTGGAAGATGCGCAGAGCGGTCGCCAAGCGCTGCTCACCGAAAATGTGCAACGCCGCCTCTCCGAATTAGATCAACTTTTTCCGCCGGGCGCGGCCACCGAAAGTGCGCTGGCGGCGAGCTCCCGCCAAGAGTCGCTACGACTCGCCGAAATCAGCGCGGCCATGGAAGCAATGTGCGCCAGCGTGACCATTCCGCTCGTTTCCGGAGGACAAACAGTCGGTTTTTTTAATTTGCTCGATGATCGCGTCGCCGAAGCATTCGCCTCCGACGAGCTCACCGCCATCATCGCCGTAGCCGAGCGCGCGGCCATCACCGTCGAGAACAGCCGCCTCTACGAGCGCATGAAAGAGCGCGATCGCCTCGCCGCGCTCGGAGAAATGGCCGCGGGTCTGGCGCACGAAATTCGCAATCCGCTCGGCGCCATCAAGGGCGCGGCGCAATATTTGGATCCGAAAACAATCCCCGCGCAGGACGCCGAATTTCTCACCATCATCACCGAGGAGGTCAACCGTCTCGATGCCATCGTGCGATCCTTTCTCGACTATGCGCGGCCGCTCAAATCGACTTTCGCGCCGACCGACGTCAACGACGTACTCACGCGAACCGCGCGGCTCCTCACCGATTCGCAGGTGCGACTGTTTTTGGAATTGACGCCAGACCTACCGCTGGTCAACGGCGATGCCGATCAGCTCAAACAGGTTTTTTTGAACCTGCTGCAAAATGCCGTGCAGGCCATGCCGTCGGGTGGCGACCTCATTGTGCGCACGGCGGCGCGACAACAAGATCGCGCATTGCTGAGTGAGGAGCGGCGCAAAGACTCCGTACCCACCGTGGAAATTCGCATCGCCGACACCGGCGCGGGAATTCCGGAAGAGGCGCGCGAGCACATCTTCATTCCGTTTTACACGACGAAGGAAAAAGGCACCGGGCTTGGGCTCGCCATCTGTCAGCGGCTGGTGAAGAACCACCGCGGCACCATCGAAGTGCGCGGCCGCTCGGGACCGGGAACGGAATTCGTCATTCGACTGCCCGCGTTGGTGCACACCAAAGTTGAAACCGGCGATGAGGAATACGACAAGAAAGTAGGAACATGAAACGGTACGTACGTGGATTGGCGCTCGTTGAGGCGTTGCTCGGATTGTTGCTGCTGACCACGAGCGTTGCCTTTCTGGTGACAGCGGGTTCGCTCTTGGCGAGCCATCAACGACGCACGGAGCGCGACCGGACGATGGTCGGAATTCGCGGGGCGCTCGAGGAGCATCTGCAAAAGAGGGGCAACTACCCAGAAAGTTTTGGCGCACCGAATCCATCGGTGGGCTCACCAGGTGTACCGGGGCCGTGGGACACCAACGGGGCCGGGTGGCGCCAGCTCAACTACGCACCGGAAGGCGAAGTGGAATTTCGTTACCAAGTGTGGACGTGGACGGACGGATATTTAATATCGGCCACTGGCGACGACGATCGAAACGGAATTCCATCGTATTACTGGGAAGTCTGGAGCGGGGGAAAGCGCGTCTACGCCGGAGATTTGCGACCAGGCGCCTGAAGTCGAGCAACGACTTCGGGCAGGACCTGCTCGGTCAGGACCACTTCTTCCTCGGTGGTCATCCGCGAAAGCGAAATCCGCAAAGCGCCCTTTGCTAGCGCGGGTGCGACGCCCATCGCGGCCAACACCGGAGACGGCTCCGTTGATCCCGCGGCGCACGCACTCCCGCTGGATGTTGCGATGCCAGCCAAGTCCAGCGCGATCACCAACGCTTCGCCGGACAACCCAGCCCACGATACACTTAATGTATTCGACAACCGCGCAGCGTTCGCGCCATTCAAGTGCCCGCCTGCTGCCAGTGCAGCTTTAATGAACCGCTGACGAAACGCGAGCTGCCGCGAATCCGCTTCCGGCAATTCCGCAAGCGCCAGCGAAAGTGCCCGGCCCAGCCCCACCGCGCCCGCTACGTTCTCGGTGCCGCCGCGCCAGCCGCGCTCTTGATGTCCGCCGGGCTGCTGCGCCGCGAGCGCGACTCCACGCCGCACGAAAAGTGCACCCGCCCCTTTGGGCCCGTGGAATTTGTGCGCGGAGATGCTCAAAAGATCGATGGTCACTTGGCGCAAATCGATGACCACTTTTCCCGCGGCCTGAACCGCATCGCAGTGAAACAACGCTCCCGCTGCTCGACACCGTGCGGCGATCGCTTCCAGCGGAGCAAGCACGCCGGTTTCGTTGTTGGCCCACATGACGCTCACGAGCCGAGCGCCCTCGGCCAGCGCGGTATCCAACGCGTCCAGCGAGACCACACCATTTTCGTCGACGGGAAGAATGCGAACCGCCGCCCCACGTGCTTCGAGCGCGCGCGCGGCAGCGACCACGGCGGGATGTTCGGTGGCCCCGATGGCGACCAACCCCGTCGCTCCTCGGGAGAGGAAAGCACCCTGCACCGCCAGGTGATCCGCTTCGGTTCCACCCGAGGTGAAAACGATTTCACGCGGCGAGCAACCCAGCGAAGCCGCAGTCTCTTCACGCGCCGCCTCCAGCGCACCGCGCGCGCGCTGGCCGGCCGCGTGAATGCTCGACGGATTACCGAACGCGCCGGCGAGCCACGGCAGCATGGCTGCGACCACGCGCGAATCGACCGGCGTGGTGGCGTTGTTGTCGAGGTAGATCGAAGTGGTCACGGCACCAACTTGACGCCCTTTTTGCGGCCGACGTCAAACGCCCGCAAAAAGTCTCGCACCACTGCCGCGGACAGGCGTCGCGCCCCCGCCTTGGGCAATGGAAGCCGCGCACCCGCCATCGCGCCGTGTCCGCCCGCGCTGCCACCGGGTCGTCCGTCCATCAAGCGGCGCACCAGACGCCCCGCGTTCATGCGGCGATCGCTCGTGCGCACCGAGAGAAAAAGTTGTCCGCCATACGTGCCCAGTGCCAGCGACCACTTCATCCCCTCGAGGGAGAGCATGCGCTCGGCGATTTCAGCGACGAGATCGGGCGCGTAGAGCTCGCCCAAATCCACCACTACCGCGTGGCCGTAGAGCCGCGCCTTTTCGTACGCAGAATGGTAGGCCGCGAAATATTCGGACGGCAGCTCGGGATGTTCGATGGAAGCCAGCGCGGCCTTGTCAGCGAAGGGAAAGAGCCAGAGATAGTTGTCGACGTCGGCGCCCACGAACTCGCGGTGGAGATCGCGGGTGTCGGATTTGATGCCGTAGAAGAGCGCCGTAGCGAGTGCGCGTGGAGGACGCAATCCAGCGGCACGCACGTAGCTGGCGAGAATGGTGCTGGTGGCGCCAAATTCGCCGCCCACGTCATGGAACGCCGCAGCCTGACTTTGCACGCGCGGCGGATGGTGATCGATCACCAGATCGACGTGCAGTCCCGGCGGCAAAGAGTGGTTTCCGATGGACGGCTGCGTGTCGACCAGTCCGAACAGATCGAACGCGCCTATATCCACGCGCGAGAGCGGAACCGCGGCGAGCTTGAGCACGCGCACCAGCGCTCGATTCTCCGCCCGACCGATAATGCCGCCGTAAGCAACCTGCGCGCGCACACCCGCGCCGCGCTCGAGGAGAAAGGCCAACGCCAACGCCGAGGCCATCGAATCCGGATCGGGGTTGTCGTGCGTGAGAACGAGCGCCCGCTTGTGACCGCGCGCCACGTCATAAAGCCGGCGCAGATGCGCGCGGGCGATCGCCAAATCATCGTGCGGCGGTGGGCGCAGCGGAGTCACGGAGGCCATGACGGGATAGTGCTAAGCCTACCGGAGGTGCCGCGACGGGGCAACGCGCGCT
>JAHFDP010000068.1 GCA_023248955.1 Deltaproteobacteria bacterium | reverse complement strand
TGATGGCACGGACTGCGCGCCGCAACGCCCCCTCGGCGTTGAGCTTCTCCTCGCGAATGAAGGAGCGCACGTGATCCAGGAACGTCTCGTCGGAAACCATCATCCGATGCGCATCGAGAATCGCGCCGTGCTCGCTGCCGACGCCTTCGGCAACCTTGCTCCGAATTTCGTCGAGCTGCGCCACGGCTTTCTCGACCGCTTCACGCAGCCGCGCTACTTCGCTCTCCTCGTCACCATCGTTGAGGCGGTATTTGGGAGCGCGAACGCGCCGCCGATCGATCAAAAAAACCGTACCGGCGACCACGCCGGGCGAAGCCGGAATGCCGCTCAAGCGCTCGCGTGCCGTCACACGCCCTGCCTTGCGGAAGCGGCGAACCTCAGACGCCGCCCCCCGGTTTTCCCACGCCTTCATAGAAGCCCTGCTTGAACAACTCCCCAATGGCCTTCAAAGCTTCCGCGGCGTCGTCGCCTATGGTTCGGACGCGAATGACCGAGCCCTTGGGGGCGGCCAGCATCAGGACGCCCATGATCGACTTGCCGTTGACTTCGGGAGCGTCGCCGTCCTCGCCCTCGCGTTGGAGGCGAATTTCGCTCTTGTAGCGGTTGGCGCAGAGCACCAGCATCGAGGCGACGCGCGCATGCACCCCCAGCGCGTTGATCACCTGGAACGTGTCGGTCGCCTGGCCGTCTGGCATGGTCGGTTGAGTAGACTTATCCATTTTGAACACTGCTCACCATTTTACCTTTAACCCGTCGCAACGCCGATGGCCACCCCAACCGCCAGGGCGGCAAGCGCGGTGAAGTAGGGACCCAGCTTCGGCAAAATCGCGTAAGCGGCGATAACGACGATGGCTGCTCGCACGGCGTGGTGCGTTTGAATGGGCCAACCACCAGCAACAGCCAAGGTCGCTGCCACCGCTCCGGCAAGCGTGGCGGCGGTCGCTTTGATTAGCGAAGTCGAGTCGGGAAGGTGCACCGCACCGAGCGCGCCAACCACGCCTTCCGGCGACGCGTAGCCGTGGACGAAGAGCCACGCGCGGGCCGACAGATGTATTGCATTGTATAACCCGAGGAAAGTGGCCAGCGCCCAGACCGGCCGCGCGGAAGGAGCGATGAGCGCCACCAAAACACCCGCCAACCCCGTCGCGGGACGGAGTGCGCCCCAAAAAAAGGCATCGCCGAGCGCGGCAAACGGTGGACCGAGGGCACGCTTGTACGCAGGCACCGCTTCGGCCGGAACTTCGCCCATGGCGACACGCTCCTCCAGGCGGAGCGCGCCACCGACCACCGCGGCGGCGAGGTACGGGTGGCAATTGAAAAAGTCGAGATGCCGTTGCAACGCCGCGACGCGCGCCGGTCCTTCTGGATAGAGCCGACAGAGCGCGGGATAGAGCACGTAGGCGAAGCCGAGGTTCTGCATGCCCTCGCGGTTCCAGGACGCTTGCAGCAGAAGCGATCGCAAAAAAACGCGCAATCGCAAAAAAGCGCCGAAGCGAACAGGCGCGGTCACGGCGATCTCCAGTGCAAAATTTTGACCGCCAAGGTGACCAACGCAATAGCGCCGGAGGCCATCGCGGCAAAGGAAGGTGCGCGTGCGTCTCGAATGGCCCGCACTGCCGACGCGCAGCAGACCGCGAGAAAAAAGATCCAGCCGATTTCCAAACCCTGGACGAGATGGTGATCGAGGCCACGCCGAAGCGCGGCCAGAAACGGCGCCAGCGCCGCGGCGATTCCAGTGTAGGCAGCCCCGGCGAGAAACGGAGCGAGGAGACCACCCAGGTGAAGGCGAATGGCGCGCGCCGGTTGCGCAGCGATGGTGGCGCGCGCGCGGGCAGCAAGGCGGCGGTTGATTCCCTCAGTGAGCCGCTCGAGCCGGCGCCCGAGAACGGCGGTGGGCAGAAAGAGCGCGATGGCCAGCGTAGCCGTGGTCTCATCAACACCGATGTGCGTGTCCTGGCCCGCAAGAACGGCGGCGGCCACGGCACAAGAAGCGGCGATGGTCTCATTGTCGGGCAAAGTGGCGCCCAGATTGACCGCGCCCAGGAAAAGCAGTTCGAGCGGCACGCCGATGGTGAGGCCACCCCGCACATCACCGAGCGCAGCGCCGAGCAGCGGACCCAAGGCCAGCGGGCGCGAGAGCATTAGCTGCAGCGCGCCTTTGCGCTCGACTGCGGCTGCGCCACCAATGACCGCCGCGATCGCCAATTGCACGGCACGCGTCATGCGGTGTCAGGCTCCCTTCGCAAAAACGCCGGCGAAGAGCGACAGAGGCCGATCCGAAGGCAGCGTCCGAATTTCCACTTGCACACCGGTGGCGGCGAGCTTCCCGAGCGCTTCAATCTCGTCCTGCGCCAAATAGATCGACGGCGTGATGGGCTTTCGCCCAGGCATAAAATGCACGTTGCCCACGTCGAGCGCCGTGAACGCCAGGCCCGCGTCGTGCGCGCGCACAGCCTCTTTGATGTCGCGAAAGAGGACCAGCGCGCGTCCCGGACCGGCGTCTTGCACCGCCGCCGCAACATCTTCCACGCGCGCCACCAGCAGGCGCATCTGCCGCGGCAGCGCGATCTGCATCGCCGATCGCATCAGTGTGTTCGTGGCCACTTCGTCGTCGGCTACCACAATGACTTCGGCGGAAAGTTTGGGCACCCACACTTCGAGGATCTGCCCATGTACGAGCCGGTTGTCGACGCGGGCGCAGACAACCTCGAGCGCTGTCACTTCGGCACCTGCTGACGAATCAGCTCCGTCGCGAGTTGGATGTGCTTGTGCCCATACGTCTCAGTGAGACGAGCGATGGCCAAAAGATCCATCGCCTCCGCGCGGGCATTGGTGAGTTTCAAAAGCATCGGCAAGTTGACGCCGCAGATCACTTCGATGTGCTTTTCGGTGATCAAGGAGAGCGCCAAGTTGCAGGGCGTTCCGCCGAAGAGATCGCAGAGCACCAACACGCCCTGCCCGTCCTCGACCGCATCGATTGCCGCAGCCAGGCGAGCGCGCGTCACGTCAGGCGGCTCGGCAGCGCTGACGGAGACCGCCCTCGATGCGGGTGGCGCACCACACACCGTCGTCGCCGTGGCCAGGAGCGATTCGCCCAAATCTCCGTGTGTGGCGACCACCACTCCGATCATGGGGGAAGGCTAGCGCACGGAGGCGGTAGCCGCCAGGGATCTACTGGGTCACTTTGGGTCTACTGGGTCACTTTGGGCGTGAGGCACAAAACTTTGATCGCCTGCGCGGCGGGCGAGCCGGGTCGCGCCAGGCGGGCAAATTCCGCGCGGTGCGGTTTGGAGTCGTGCGAGGGTACCCTTTGTAAAGTTGGCAACCCCTTGTGGCTCCGGTCGCGCACCGCACGGAACCCGCCCGCCTGTCACGACCCGAGGAGAGTGGGTGGAATCAGGAGACTTGATATTTTATCAAGTCTCGATTCCGGTACACGCCAGCGCGTACACGATCTCTGCAAACCATCATCGAATCGATAATCCACCCAACCCACTTCCGCGACGTGGCGAGTGGGCGGGGACGGCGCGCAGGAGACAAAAGTTTCTAAGTGCCGCACGCCAAAGTGCCAAGATCGACTGTGCTAACAAACCCTTCATGAACAGACCGGTCTCCCTAATCCACGGCGATGGAATCGGCCCTGAAGTCATTGCAGCCGCGGTCCGCGCGATCGACGCCACCGGCGCAGCCATCTCGTGGGAGCCCGCAATAGCTGGCGCTGGCGCCATTTCAGCGCATGGAACACCACTCCCCGACGAAACCGTGGCCGCGCTGCGCCGCACCTCGCTCGCGCTGAAGGGCCCACTAGCTACGCCGGTTGGCGAAGGCTACCGATCCGTCAACGTCGCGCTGCGCAAAGAATTCGATCTCTACGCCAACGTGCGCCCAGCGCGGTCTTTCGAAGGCGTGCGTACGCGTTACGACAACGTCGATCTGGTGGTGGTCCGCGAAAACACGCAGGGCCTCTATTCGGGCGTCGAGCATTACATCGACGACGAGCACAGCGCCGCGGAGTCAATCAGCATCATCACGCGCAAAGGCAGCGAGCGGGTCGTTCGCTTCGCTTTCGAATACGCGAAGAAAAATGGACGGCGCGAAGTCTGCCTCGTGCACAAGGCCAACATTCTCAAGACCACCAGCGGACTTTTTTTGGAAACCGGGCGGCAAGTCGCGCGGCAATTTCCGGAGATTCACTTTCGGGAAATCATCGTCGACAACTGCGCGATGCAGCTGGTCCGCGCCCCCGAGAAATTCGACGTCATCGTCACCACGAATCTGTTTGGCGACATTCTCTCCGACATGACCGCCGGTCTCATCGGCGGATTGGGCCTGACTGCGGGCGCCAACATCGGTGAGCACGCGGCGATTTTCGAAGCGGTTCACGGCACCGCGCCGGACATCGCGGGCAAGGGCATCGCCAACCCAACGGCGGCGATGATCGCAGGGGCGATGCTACTCGCCCACATCGGTGAGCGCCGCGCCAGCGAGCGGCTGAGCGCGGCGATTCGCGGGGCACTCAAGGACGGCGATCAGGCGACGCCCGATCTCGACGGGAGCGGAACGACGGCGACGTTTACGGACGCGGTGCTGCGGCGGATTTAATTTAACCGCGGTTTAACGCTTCCCCATCGACTTCAACTCCTGCTTCGCATCGGCATTCGCTGGCTCGATCTCCAGCACTTTTTCGTACCAGTCAGCCGCGCCTTTTTGATCACCGAGAATCTTCGCCATGTGCCCCGCGAAGAGCCGCGCCTCGACGGAGCGCGGACTGATAACTTGCGCTTTTATCAAGTCAGCCATCGCCGCTTCGAGGACGTCTCCCTTCTTTCCTCGCGCCGCCAAAAATCGCGCATATCCGCGCCATGCGTAGTAGTCGCCCACTTCGCCCAGCGCGATGGCGGCATCGAAGCCTTGTAATGCTTCGTCATACTTTCGCGCTTTGAGCAGAATGCGCGCCTTGGTGAAAGCCTCTTCCGCACGCAGCGCGTTTTGCGCCGCCGCCGCACCGTGTCCATCCAACTCGGCTTCGTAAGCCTGCCGCGCCGCGGAATCTCCGAGCACGCGGTTGGCGTCGTTGATGCGCGAAAACAGCTGCTCCTTGGCCACGCGTTCGTCGGTGCTGTTGGGATCGGCGGTGTCGGGATGAAATTTTTTCGCCAGTTGCAAATAAGCCGACTTGATCTGCGCGGTCGTTGCCTTGCGGTCGACGCCCAAAATCTCGAAGTGCGTCTGCTGAGCGAAAGCCACAGCGAGCGCGTTGATCTCCTGCGCCACACTCCGCACAGGCGAACTCCCGGTCGAGATCGACGTCGAGGCCGGAGTCGCGGACGCGGACGAAATCGCAGTCGCCGCCGAGCTGCCGCCAAAGCGCACCAAATCAAGTTCCCCAAAAAGCAACGCCATCCGCAAAATGTCATTCCCGTGCGATCCGCCGGCCAGTACCTCCACCGAGCGCGTCCCGTCGAAACCCGCCACCAGCCTCGATTCCACGGCGGTCAGCTTCAGATCGGACGCGGTCACGCGACTCGAATTTTTGCGTGCCGGCGATCGCTTCAACCGATCGCCGAGCCGAGTGCGCACAGTCGGCCCATCCATCCGCCGCACGGCTCCGGCGAGAATCTCCCAACGATCGCCGAGTGCAAATGATCCCTGTGGAGAAACGGCGCCCGCCTCCCATGCGTAGCGCCCGGATGAAACTCCGATCGCGCGATCGATCAGCGTCCGCGCATGTTCGCCGAGCAGCGAAAACGATTGCGTGGGTTCAAGCGCGCCCATCGCCAACAAGGCGGCCAGCAGATCGCCGCCGTAGTTGGGCCGATGAAATTCCGCTTCCTGCAAATCATCCGCGGCGACCGCGCCTTTGCGAATGAGAAAAGCACCGACCGACCACTGGGGATCATCGGTCGACGCGTGATCCGGCGCGCCCCGCTTGAAGCCAACGCGAAGCGTGTGCGCAGCCGTGAGCGTTAGACGTCCGGAAAGCTCCTGCGCGGCGATGCGCCCGAAGATCGCCAGCACGCCGCCCGTCTGGACGTCGCCCGCGGCATCGAGCGGCGCGGCGAGCGCGTCTTTACTTTCGGAGGGGGACATCGCCCTCGAGCACCACCGGAATGGCGACGACGCCCATGTCGAGCGTCCCGGTGATTTTGTACTTCATCCCGAGTCGCACGCCCGCCGGAAGATCTTTGCCGTAAGTGTCGGCGGTGAGCGGCGCCGAAATTTCGTAGACCGAGCGCGTGCCCGCTTTGAGCCGATCGTTCACTGCCGAATCGCCCTCGGCCACGGTGCGGAAATCGACGTCCGCCTTGAAGTGCAATCCCTTGGTGCGCAGATCGAAACCGTTGGGATTTTTGATTTCCAAATAAAAGGTCAGCGCCACACCTTTGTCCGACGAGTAGGCCTCGATGTGCGACATCGTGACGATGGGAAGCTTGGGCGTCCGCAATCCGCCCTCGGTCGTGATCTCCAAAACGGAATCGTCGTCGAACTTGATCGCGGCCGTCGCCATGGCCGGCAAGACGGTGTCGGCTTCGCCCGCTTGGGCCGCGCCAAAGGAGACATTAGCGGGAAGCGTTAACGATACCGTCGCCGCTGGCGCCACCGTCACCAGCAGCGGCAAATCGACGGCGGCCACGGACTTTCCACCGAGCGTGATGGCGAGGTGCGCGCCGATCACCGTGGCCTCGTCTTCGGTCGGGTTGTGCAAAGTCGCATGCAGCACGGCCGTGGCGACATCGAGACCACCACCGCGCCACTCGAGTCGATCGGCCTGCGCCGTGATCTCTTCGTCGGGCGGTTCGGGGGGGCGCGGTTGCGGCGTTTTGCAGGCTGTGATCGAAGCGATCACGCAAGCGATACAATGTAATACGCCCACATTACGGCGCACAATGCTCTCCCGCCTTGAGCACGTGCATGGACGACAGCGAAAACAGCGGCAAGTCCGCTGCGCCAAGATCCATCTGAAAAAATCCGCCGCCCAGCGAAAGCCAGCGCGTCTCTTGCGCCAACGACCCGCCGTCGTCGGACGTGACCACGGATTTCGCGGCCAGCACCGTGCCTGCGGCGGTGGTGAGATCGGCTGTCTTCTCCACATCGAGATCGAATTGCACCGCGCGCGCGGCGCTGGCGGCGGTCACGTTCGCCTTCATCTCGACATGCGTGGCCACGTTGGCGTCGGCAAGCGCGATGGGCACGCCCGGATCGTACGTGGTGGAAACGATCTGTCCGCCGAGGGTGTCGTCGCGGCGGATGAGCAACAGAGAGGAACCAGTGGAGTCCCAAATTTCCGTGCGGCGGTCGAATCCGTTGCTCTTGAGCGTGACGTGAAAGCGGTGCCGCTCAGGCGGGGCGCCCGCTTCCGGGCCCTGTATCGCAAGGTAATACGTGATGGCACCCGCACCGTAGACGAAGCAAGCGCCGTCTTTGAGACCGAACGCTGCGTCGGCCGCCGGGCCCGCTGCGTCGCTGCCCGCGGAGCCATTGCCGCCGCAGGAAATGAGAAGAAGAGACAACGCAGCTTGCCGAAAGTTCACGTCAAAGCCTTTCCGTCCGAAATGAATTCGGGGAGCTGTACCACAACGCCAACCGTCATGGCCGACCTCAACGGACGGCCATGACGGTCAGGCCTCACAGCCCTGCATTCCCCGCAACGGAAGCCAAAACCGCACGCACGTTCCCTTGCCGACTTCACTCTCGATCGCCAGCGTCCCGCCCGCCGTATCGATCAGCTTTCGCGTGGCCACGAGCCCCAGACCAGTGCCGTCGCCTTCCTGTTTCGTGGTGATCCGTTCGTGCGAAAGTCGCGCCAGCAGATCCGGCGCAATGCCAACGCCCGTGTCGCTCACCGAGAACTCCACGCCGTCGGTGCGCGGCGCGGCTTCCAACCGGACCAAACGCGGCCGAGGCGCGCCCGGAAGCGCCTGTGCGGCATTCACCAAAAGGTTAACCAGGACCTGACACAATTGCGTCGACGTCACGCTCAACGCGGGCAGTGGCTGCGGGTTGGCCTCGAGCAGACCGCCATTGTCCTGCACGGCTTTGCGCGCCACCGAAATCGCGTAGACCATCGCGGCTTGCGGATCCGTCTCCTGCGCGGCGCTGGCACGCGTGTAGCCGCGCACGCCAGCGACCATGGAGTGAAGATACGTCACGCCCTGCATCAGCTCGCGTGCGATCTGCTTGAGCTCGGCGAGCGCCGCGGTGCGATCTTTCGAACTTCCGCTCTCGAGCGGGCCAAGTAAATCCGCGAGACGCTCCGCGTCGCAACCGATCGCCGTCAGCGGGCTGGCCATGTCGTGAAAGAGGCTCGCGCTCACCGATCCCAGCGCCGAAAGTTTTTGCGCTTCGATCACGTCAAGCTGCAAAGCGCGCAAATGCTGCTGGAGCTTGAACGCCTCCACCGCAGCGGTCAGCATCGTGGTCAGCTCGCGCCGCTCCCATGGCTTCACCAGATAACGCGCGGCGTTGGCGCGGTTGATGGCATCGAGCATCGGCTCCGGATCAGGATAGGCAGTGAGAATCACGCGGACGGTGTCGGGGAAACGAACCTTGACGATACTCAGTAGATCGCAGCCCGGCATGCCCGGCATCCGCTGATCGGCAATGACGATCGCCGGAGGGTCGCTGGCCATGCGCGCCAGCGCTTCCTCGCCGGAAGCGACCACCTCCACGCGAAACAACGCGCCGAAGGTAGCGCGAAAAACGATGCGGTTCGGCTCCTCGTCGTCGACATAGAGAACGAGCGGCTCACGGTTCACGCAGGCACTTCCGCGCTCGGAAGCGGCAGCCGAAGCGTGAAACCCTTCCCGTCGGAGAGCACCGCGAGGTCGCCGCCGTGCTCGCGCGCGATTTCGCGAGAGATGGACAGCCCAAGGCCCGTACCCTTCCCCGGCGGCTTCGTGGTGAAAAAGGGTTCGAATATCTTTTCGCGCAGCTCCACCGGAACACCGGGGCCGCTGTCTCGCACCTCCACCATCAGGTTCGCCTCCTCGACTTCCGTGCGCAACTCGATCCATCCATCCTGACCGGCGAAATGCGCGGCGTTGTCGAGGAGGTTGATCAGCACTTGCGAAAGGCGCAGGCTGGCACCGCGCACCTGACCGGCATAATGAAACGCGCGCCGTAGCTCGAGGCCCGCGAGCTTGGGCTGCACCACCGCCAGCGAGCGAAAAACGATGCTGTCTAGCAAAAGCAGCTCGTGCTGTGGCGGGCCCGGCCGCATGAACGCAAGAAGATCTTTGCTGAGCACCGCCACACGCTCACCGCACTCTTCCACCACGCGCAAGAGCTCGCCGGCCGGAGCGGTCGACTTGACAATTTCGCTGGGCAACCGTTCCCGCAATGGACCGATGGCGTTGATAAGTCCATTGAGTGGATTGAGCAGCTCGTGCGCCACGCCCGCCAACGTGGCGCCCTGCGCGGCGAGCCGTTCGCTGGCCAAAAGTTTGTGCGACATCTCGCGAAGCGTCAGCTGCGCACGCACGCGCGCGAGCAGCTCGGCGGGATTGAAGGGCTTGAGCAGATAGTCGACCGCCCCCGCGCCGAACGCCTCGAGCTTGTCCACCGTCATGCTGTAGGCGGTGAGAACGAGCATCGGCGCGTTGCGGTGATTCCCGAGCGCCTTGAATTGGCGACACAACTCCAGGCCATCCATGCCCGACGCGAAGCCGATGTCGGTGAGCAACAGATCGGGCGGCACGCGCTGGGCCTGCGCGAGCGCGGCCTCGGGGGTCGACGCGCAATCGACACGAAGACCCGCGCCGGCCAAAAGATTTTTCAAAGAACAGAGCAGATCGTCGTTGTCCTCGCACACCAAAACGCGCGGCGCGCTGTCCGAAACGGGACCAGATTCGAACGTGGGACGCGGCGCTAGCGGACCCGATGATCGCAACACCGGAGCACTCGCGTCCGCAGAGCGGCGCAACTCCTCGCTGGCGCGTTTGGGCAGCCGCAGCGCAAACCGCGACCCTTTGCCGAGCTCGCTCTCCACCGACGCTTCGCCGCGATGTTGCGCCGCCACTTCGCGCACCAGCGCGAGTCCGATGCCCGCACCTGGCTGGCCGACTGCATGCGGAACTTGCAAAAACCGCTCGAACACGTGCGGCAAATAGTCAGCAGAAATACCCGATCCCGTGTCCTCGACGGTGAAGACGATGTCGTCGCCCTCGGCGCCCGCGCCAATCTGAACCCGACCGGCCTTGGTGTACTTGAGCGCGTTGCCGACAAGGTTGCCCAGCGCGCGTTCGACCTGACGCGGATCGGCTTCCAGCGAAAGGCCCGGCGCGATTTGCGCACACAATTCGACGTGCATGGCGCGCGGACGATGCGCATCGAGAATGCCGCGGACGAGCTCGCCGACATCGATGAGCGCAAGCCGTTGTCGGCCCAGATCCTCGGCGCCCGCGGAGAGCAGGAGCAGATCATCGACGAGACCTTGCAGCTGCTCGGCGTTGCGCTTCATCGACGCGAGTTTTTCATGCGCCCACGGCGGAAGATCCGAAAGCGCGGCCAAGCCATCGACGCAGAAAAAAAGAACGGTGAGCGGCGTGCAGAGCTCGTGGTTGACGTTGGCAAAAAACCGGTTGCGCGATTCCAACGATCGCGCCAACGCGTCCTTGGCACGCTCTAGCTCAACGGTGCGCGCGGTGACCTTTTGCTCGAGCTCGCTGCGGTAGTTGCGAATCACCTCGTAGGCGACGGCGTTGTTAAGCGCGAGCTGCGTCGATTGCAGCACCGACTGCAAGAGGGTCACATCGAGCGCGTCGATCGGTTCGTGCGCACGTGAAACTTCCACTTCACCGAAGGGTTTTTCGGGTGGCCCCAACCGTTCACGGTGCTGGTAGCGTCGCTCGCCGTCGCCGAGGTTGATCTCGTGCTCGAGGTGCACGCCGTCTTGCACGGCCTCGAAATGGACGCGCACCGTGTCGTAAAAAAGGCGCAACTGAATCTGCTCGGCGATGACGTCCACGGTCTGCGCGAGCTGCAAGCTCTCGTGCGCGACCGCGGCCACTTCGTGCACCAGCTCCAACGCGCGCTGCTGCTCTTCGATCTGCTGCTTCGCCGCCGAGAGCTCGCCGTAGCGTTGCTCGAGGAGAACTTGGCTACGCTCAAATTCCGCGAGCACCGCAGCTTTGGGCCGAAGCAACCGAACGGCGTCGCGCACCACTGTCCGCATTTTGGCGGCAAAACGGTTCTTGCGCTCGATGGCATGGAAGTCGAGGCGGTAGAGCGCATCGCGTCCGACGACGTTCATCTCCACCGGAATTTCGGAGAACCCCATCACTTGCGGCACCATCTGGAAAACGCCGCGGCAGATGAGAAAATATTCGGGCGCGGGCTCGTACGATTCGCGCAGGCCATGCTCCACCACAAGCACGCCCTCGTCGTCGCGCGCGCGCGCATACATGTTGGAGAAGAGTCGGAAGCCACCGAAGTTGAACATCCACTTCATGAACATCCGCGGACTGCCGAAGAACCGGCACACCGCCGCGATGGGACGCATCACGCGGCCATCGTTGTGAATGGCGCGGCCCATCTCGATCCACTGCTGATCGTCGGGGCAGAGGGCGCGCGTGCGACCCACCACCGTACGGTAGGTATCCCAACTCACGCGGTTGTCGCCATTGAGAATATGCTCGGCCGAGAACGGCAACTCAGCCAGCAGCGGCGTCAGATCGATTTTTTGCGCGCCTAAATAATTGAAGATGAGGTCGAAGGCTCGGCACGAAACTTCTTCCATGCAGCTTGAGCCTCCCCTCGGAGAACCCTTATCTCCCCCAGCGTACCACCAACGCGCCCCAGTTCATCCCCGAGCCGCAAGAGAAGAGCGCCGCGATATCGCCCGCGCGCAGCGTGCCTTCGCGCGTTCCCGCCTCGATGCAAAAGGGAAGATTAGCCGGACCCACGCTGGCGGTTTCGGCAAACGATTGCGCCGTGCGCGTGGTCTCCATCATGCTGCACGTGCGACGGCAGAATTCGTTGAACCACGCCGTTGGCTGGTGGACCCCGAAAAAGTCAACTTGCCTTTTTGTCAAGTTGGCATCGAGCAGCGCGGCCTCGACGGCTTGGTTGCTGAGTTGACCCAACTTGAGCACCATCTCCCGACCGCCGGCGGCATCCAAGGTGGTTGCTACCAGAGGCTTCTTCGCGCAGTACCACGGTGCGCCGGAGGGATCGGCCAGCACCGCGCCGCGGTGGTACGCACCGTCGTTGAACCAGGACCAACCGAGAATGCCGCGGTTGTCGCCCACGCGGCCCAGCACCACGGCCGATGCGCCGTCGCCAAAATTGACGGAGTTGGGACGACTGTAGTCGACGCAGCGTGAGGTGACGGTCGATTGCACGAGCAGCGCGTAGTCCGCCGCACCGGTGGCGATCTGCGGCGCGGCGAGCATCATGCTCCCGAGAAATCCCGTGCACGTGGTGTCCACGTTGAGTGCCAGCGCGGATGGCCGGAGACCCAAACGGTGGTGCACCAGCGCGGCGTTTCCGGGGATCAGCAAGTCCGGCATTTGGCTCGTCACCAGCACGAGCCCAATGCGCGAGCGGTCCACTTCGGCGCAAGCGATGGCGCGCTCCGCCGCTTCCACTTCGAGATCGGAGGGCTGCCGTCCATCCTCGAGGACTCGCCGGCGCTGCGCACCGCGAAACGGATCGCTCGCATAACGTCCGAGTACGTCGCGCGCGATGGCGTCGCCACCTTCGGTCTCGGGGTTGGGCGTGGAAATATCCGCGCGCGCGTGATCGTGGAAAGCCGCGGTGAATGACGCCGGCCACGCGCTGTTTTCGCGCACCATCGTAGGTAGGCTGGTTCCGACGCCGTGAATTCCGACTTGATATTTTGGCATGTGTGACCCCTGGTGTCCTGGTTCAAGCTTCGGCGGGTTTGGTGCGTCCAACGAAATTTTGCAGCGAGTCGAAACGCGATCGCTTGGGCATCGCTTCCGTCGGGTCGATACGCACGTCGAGCAGCACCGGACCCGGATGCTCGAGCAGCCACTTACCGCCGAGCTCGAGCAGCTCGCCAGGGTGCTCGATCTTGGTCGCGCGCCCGCCGAGTGCCACAGCGAGCTGCCCCAAGTCGGCGGTCACCGGAAACGCTGGCGTGCGACCGTAAATGGAGCGGTGGCCCTCTTCCACCATGGCGTAGCGAAGATCGTTGAGCACCAGATACACGACGTTCATCCCGAGCCGTGCAGCAGTCGCCAACTCGAGCGCGGCCATGGACATGGTGCCGTCGCCGCACACCGCGACCACAGGTCGGTCCGGCGCGGCCATCTTCACGCCGGTCGCCATGCCGAGCGACGATCCCATCGCGGCCAGGCCCGACGAGAGATAGAACGCGTCTGGCTCATCGATGGTGAGGTAGTGCAACGCGAACATCATGTGCTCGCCGATGTCGCAGCAGTAGGCCGTGGAGCGCGGGAGGATCTGCTGCAGCTCCCAGAGCGCGCGCTGCGGCTTCAGACGAACGCCGTCGCTCGCCTCCGGCGAATGAAAAAACCGGCGCCCGCCCGGGATCGGAATGGGCCGCACACGCGGCGCGAGATCCGCCATGGTGGCAAGCACCGTCTCCGCCGGCCCGGCGATGCCGAGATCCGCCGCGTAGTTCTTGCCGATCTGGCTGCTGTCGATATCCACGTGAATGAACGACCGACTCGGCCTTAACCGCTCGGTCCAGCTGTTGGTCGCCGCGTCGCCGAAGGAAGTGCCGACCGCGACGAGCACATCCAAACCCTCTTCCAGATACGCCTCCGAGGAGGGATGGCCGCCGTGCCCGTAAATACCGAGGCTGAGCGGATGACTCTCGGGAAAGACACCCTTCGCTTTGGGCGTGGTGGCCACGGGAATACGAAACGCCTCCGCGAATCGCAAAAGCGCTGACGGCCCTTGTCCCCAACGCACGCCGGAACCCGCCAGTACCAGCGGGCGCTCCGCAGTGAGGATTCGTTGCAGCGCGGCGTTGATCAGTTCTCGTTCAACCGTGAAATGGGACTCCACATTGACCGCCATGCGCGGCACCGTGGTGGAGGCACCCTGCATGTCGAGCGGCAACGAGAGAAACACCGGCCCGCGACGGCCGGACAGCGCGGTGGCGATGGCTTTGTGCACCGCGGAAACCGCCGAGTCCGGGCTGGTCACTTCGCTGGAGGCTTTGGTGATCGACCGCAACATCGACACGAGATTGAGCTGGTACGGACTTCCCTCTTGCAGCGCGCCGCGACCAAAATTTTTGCGCGGTACTTCGCCACCGAGCAGCAACACCGGAACGCTATCGAGGTGCGCCGAGGCGATACCCGTGATCGCGTTCGTCACGCCGGGACCCGACGTGGTGAGCACCACCCCCACACGGCCGGTGGCGCGCGCGTAACCGATGGCGGAAAATACCGCCGCACTCTCGTGGCTGGTGTTCACCACGCAAATGCGCGGCTCGTCCAAGAGCGCGTCGTAGATGGCGGAGATGGCTCCGCCGGGAACGCCGAAGATTGCGCGCACGCCCGCTTCATAAAGGACCTGGACGATCTGATCCGCCACGCGGCGAGCGCCGCTCCTGCCGAGCGCGTTCGGTGCAGCGTTCGGTGCTGGGATGCGGATCGGCATCTGCATCGCGTCACCCCGCTCGCCGAAGAGAACCAAACAAGAGCTCGACCAATTGAGACGCCAGGAGCGGCTTGATAAGCAGTGCGCGCGCCCCTACTTCACGGGCGTGCTCCTCGAGCCCGGACTTCGGTTTGCCAGTCATCATGAGCACGTCGATGTGCTCGGTCTCGGGCTTTTCCTTCAACCGGCGGCAAACTTCGAAACCGTCGACCTCCGGCATGTGGATGTCGATGATCAACACGTCGGGCTTGGCCGCGCCAACCTTGACCAGAGCCTCGATTCCGCTCTGAACCACTTCAAGCTCGATACGATCGGCATGCGCACGCATCGCCCGGGCGAAAGCGGACAGGAGGCGCACGTCGTCGTCCACCATGAGCACGCGCGTCACGCCACCGCCCAGCTCCGGTGGAATGAACATTCCGTTTCCGCGAAGAAACGAAACCAGATCGGCGCGGCGAATGCGGCGATGTCCACCCGGCGTGCGGTAGGCGGGCAACAGCCCTTCGTTGACCCACTTAACCACCGAGCTGGGATTGATCTGTAAGAGCGTTCCCACCTCATGGGAGGTGAAGAGTTTGTCGGGATTCTGATCAGCCAGGACGCGCCTCGCGTGTTGTTTCGAATTTACTTACTTTCTATATTTTACAGTTTTACCAGCTTTTAGTGCTTATTCTGGTTTACGTCAACCAGGAAACAAAGTTCCACGCCGCGACGCAGCCCTCCTCGTCGCTTTCGTGAGGATGGGGATCAGATTCTTTTAGGACCGAGCCAACGCTCGAGCGTGGACACCATCCCACGCAGCGTGAACGGCTTACTCACGTAGTCATCCATACCCGCGGCAAGACAAGCCTCGCGCGCGGCGTCATCGGAGTCGGCGGTCATGGCGATGACGACGGCATGCCGGCCAGAACCTTCGCGCAACCGCAACGCCGCGGTGGTTTGAAAACCATCCATTCCCGGCATCTTGCAATCCATGAGAATCACGGCGTAGTCGGTGCGCGCGGCCGCCTCCAGCGCTTCGACGCCACTCGGCACGGCATCAATGGCGTACCCAGCCGTTTCCAACAGGCGGGCCAAGACCTCGCGGTTCACGCGGTTGTCCTCGACAATGAGTAGGCGCGGGCGAACTAACTGCTCAGCTGCCGTCGTCTCAGACAGAAGCGCCGCCTCTTTTGCACGCAGCGAAAAGCGTCGCGAGACATGCCATGCGCGCAGGCGGTAGAATTTTCGCTCGATGCCGGCCGCGCGCCCCAATTTGACGATTGCCCTGCGCCGCTTGGTGAAGGACATCGCTCGTCGCCTGCCTGAATTCGCTCACGTCCGCGCCTCTCGCATTCTCATCGTCGCTGGCGAAGCACGCCGCACCTCGCGCGCCACCGTGCGGCCACTTTCTAGCAGCGGACGGCCGCTGGTGGAAATACGCGGGCGGCGCATGCTCTACCTCATCACGCTGCGACCGCTCTTTTTTCGAGCGTCGACCCCGGAGCAACGGCTGGAGACGATGCTGCACGAGCTCTACCATCTGTCGCGCGATTTCGACGGGAAGCTCGAATCGTCGCGCAGCCATCTTCTGCTCGACAATCGCTTGTATCGACGCCGCCTGCGGCCCCTGGTACGGCGCTATTTGGCGGTCTGTCCACTCGCGTTTTACCGGCTGCTTTCTTACGACGGCGAAGTCATGGCACGGCAGTGGCTAGAGCGGCCGACGTTGCATGGACGGAAGAAATACACTGAAAAGCAGCTTTTCATTGGACCGCTGCGCATGCGAACACCAAAACGCAAGCTTCATTCGTGACCAGCCCGCAAACGATTCTCCATCTCGATCTCGATGCGTTCTACGCATCCGTGGAGCAGCTCGATCGCCCCGAGCTGCGCGGCCTCCCGGTGATCGTCGGCGGCGATGCGCGCCGTGGGGTGGTCTGCGCGGCCAGCTACGAAGCGCGGAAGTTCGGCGTGCGCTCGGCCATGCCCACCGCACAGGCGCATCGGCTCTGCCCGCGCGGCGTTTTTCTGCCGCCGCGATTCGATCGCTACGCCGCTCTCTCCGAGCAGGTAATGTCCATCTTCGGCCGCTTCACGCCGCTGGTGGAACCGCTCTCGCTGGACGAAGCCTTTCTCGACGTCACCGCCAGCAGCGCGCTGTTCGGCACCGGCCGCGATATCGCGACCGCGATTAGAAAATCGGTCCGCGCCGAAACCGGACTCGCTGTTTCCGCGGGAATTGCCGAGGTGAAATTTGCCGCGAAGATCGCGACCGATCTCGGCAAGCCTGATGGCTTGATGGAAGTTCCGCGCGGAGGCGTGCGCGAATTTTTGGCGCCCCTTCCCGTCGGGCGTTTGTGGGGCGTTGGGAAAGTTACCGAGGCGGCACTCTTGCGCAGCGGCCTTGCGCTCATCGGCGACGTGGCGCGTGCCGATCGCGAACGGCTCGAGCGAACGTTTGGTTCCCACGGCGCACACCTGCACGATTTGGCGAACGGCCGCGACGAGCGCGTGGTGATCGCCCACGACGAAGCGAAAAGCGTGGGTGCCGAGGAGACGTTTGAGGATGATCTCCTCGGCGCCGAATCACTCGAGCCGGGCCTCTTGGCGCAGAGCCACCGGGTGGCGCGACGGTTGCGCGCGCACGGACTTCGCGGACACGTGGTGACGCTGAAGGTGAAGTACGCCGATTTCACGCTCGTGACGCGACGAGCAACATTGTCCGAGCCAGCCGATGACGCGGGCATTCTCTACCGTGCCGTAATCGATCAACTTGTTCGCGTGGATTTGACGCGGCCGATTCGATTGACTGGCATTTCCGTTTCTGGTTTCGACGCGCAGCCTTCGCAGCTTGGCCTTTTTGCCGAGCCTGAATCCGACACGCAGAAAAAACGGCGCACACTGAACGCCGTGCTCGATTCCATCGCCGCGCGTTACGGAGAAGACGCGGTGCAACCGGCGGCGATCGCTGGGCGAAGAAAAAGATAAGGCGAAGCGGCGAAGCAGGACATTTAGCCTCCGACCATCGCTTCCGGCCGCACCCACGCGTCGAACTGGTCACCGGTCACGAATCCCGACGCCAGCGCCGCCGCGCGCAACGTGGTGCCTTCTTTGTGCGCGCGCTTGGCGATCTGCGCGGCCTTGTCGTAGCCGATGTGCGGATTGAGCGCGGTCACCAGCATCAACGATTCATGCAGGAGCTTCTCGATGCGCGCGCGATCCGGCTCGATGCCCGCGGCGCAATGCTCCTCGAAGCTAACCGCGCCGGCGGCGAGCAGGCGCGTGCTCATCAGGAAATTGTGAATGATGAGCGGCTTGAAAACGTTGAGCTCGAAGTTGCCCATGGCGCCGCCGAAATTCACCGCCACGTCGTTGCCGAACACCTGCGCGCAGAGCATGGTCATCGCTTCCGACTGCGTCGGGTTCACCTTGCCCGGCATGATTGAGCTGCCCGGTTCATTTTCCGGAATGCGAATTTCACCGATGCCACAACGCGGACCCGACGCGAGCCATCGCACGTCGTTGGCGATCTTCATGAGCGACGCGGCCAACGTTTTGAGCGCGCCGTGCGCAAAGACCAGCGCATCGTGCGACGCCAGCGCTTCGAATTTGTTCGGCGCGGTAACGAACGAAAGTCCCGTGGCGCGCGTGAGCTCCGCCGCAACGCGCACCGCGAATTCCGGATGCGCGTTGAGACCGGTGCCCACCGCGGTCCCGCCCAGCGCCAACTCGCGCAGATGCGGCAGGGCGCTCTGGACGTGCGCGATCCCGTAACGGAGCTGCGCGACATAGCCCGAAAATTCCTGCCCCAGCGTGAGCGGCGTGGCGTCCTGCAAATGCGTGCGGCCGATTTTGACGATGGCCGAAAACGAACTTGATTTTTTATCAAGCGTTGTTTTGAGCCGCTCCACGCTCGGAACAAGGTGCCGCTCAACGGCTTCCACCGCAGCGACGTGCATGGCCGTCGGAAAAACGTCGTTCGACGATTGGCCCTTGTTCACGTCGTCGTTGGGATGAATTTTCCGCGCTTCGCCGCGCGCACCGCCGAGGATCTCGCTGCCACGATTGGCCAGCACCTCGTTCATGTTCATGTTGGTCTGCGTGCCCGATCCGGTCTGCCAAACCACCAGCGGAAATTCGGTGTCGTGTTGGCCCGCGATCACTTCGTCCGCGGCGCGCACGATGGCGTCGGCCTTCTCGGGCGAAAGAACGCCGAGGTCGCGATTTACCACCGCGCTGGCGCGTTTGACGTGCGCGAGTGCGCGAATCAGCGCGGCCGGCATGCGCTCGCCGGAGATCTTGAAATTTTGCAGCGAGCGTTGCGTCTGCGCGCCCCAGAGGCGATCGGCGGGAACTTCGATGGGACCGAAGGTGTCTTTTTCGATACGGGTCGTCATGGATGGTCGGTTCTATTTGATAAGAAGCTTTTTCGTCCAGCTTCGGAGCTCACCATGAAAGTCGGAATCCTCACTGGCGGCGGCGATTGCCCCGGCCTCAACGCGGTCATCCGCGCCGTCGTCCGCAGGGGCGATCAACTCGGGCTCGAATGCATGGGCCTGCGCGAAGGCTGGCGCGGGCTCTACGACGGCGGCGCGGCCTTCCAGATGCGGCTCACGCGCGAAACGGTCTCGGGCATCCTGCACATCGGCGGCACCATCCTCGGAACCAGCCGCACCAACCCGTTCAAGAAAGAAGACGGCGAGCGGCGCGTGTTCGAAAACATGGCGCGGCTCAACCTGGGCGCGCTCATCGCCATCGGCGGCGAGGACACACTGGGCGCGGCGGCGAAATTTTCGACGAAAGGCCTCAACGTCGTTGGCGTGCCCAAAACCATCGACAACGATCTCTCGGGCACCGACTTCACCTTCGGCTTCGACACCGCCGTCTCCATCGCCACCGAGGCCATCGACCGCTTGCACTCCACCGCCGAGTCCCACAAACGCGTGATGGTGTGCGAAGTAATGGGCCGTCACGCGGGCTGGATCGCCGTCTACAGCGGCATCGCCGGCGGCGCGGACGTGATTCTCGTCCCCGAAATTCCGGTCAACTTGGACGAGGTGTGCGGCAACATTCAGGCACGCCATTCGCGCGGAAAAAACTTCTCCATCGTCGTGGTGGCCGAGGGCGCGCGGATCGCCGCGGGAACGTCGACCACCGACTCCACCATCAACGCCGGCCTCGACGAATTTGGCCACGTTCGGCTCGGCGGCGTCGGCGCTTATCTGGCCGGCGAAATCGAAAAACGGACGGGGTTCGAAACGCGTGTGACCGTGCTGGGCCACATCCAGCGCGGCGGAACGCCCACGGCGCATGATCGCGTGTTGGCCACACGCTACGGTGTGCGCGCGGCGGAGTTGGTCGCGGCAAGCGACTTCGGAAAGATGGCCGCGCTGCGCGGAACGGAGATCGCGGCGGTGCCGTTGGCCGAGGCAGTGCGGGAGCTCAAGACGGTGGATTTGCGACTGATGGAGCTGGCCAAGACGTTTTCTGGATAGAGGAACACTCCCGCCGAGGCATCTTGACGCCTCTCTTTTTAGACATCATGATGCGTCAATGAGAACCACCCTCACGCTTGAGCCGGACGTTGCTCGCTTGATTGGTGAGGAAGTGCACCGTCAGCGCAAATCACTCAAAGACGTCGTCAACGATGCGCTTCGCCGCGGACTGTCTCCGGGTACGCCCCGCGTTCGAGCTCCGCGATTTCGGATCGTTCCCCATCGCACCAAGCTGCAGCCGGGGATCGATCGCGCCGCCTTCAACCGCCTCGCCGATGAGCTCGACGACGAAGCGTCGCTCGGTAAGCATCGGCGCCGCGGATGATTGTTCCGGACGTCAACCTCCTGCTCTACGCAACGATCGATGCCTTCCCCGAGCACGCCAAGGCGCGGCGCTGGTGGGAGCGAGCGCTAAGTGACGACGGCGACGTGGGCCTGGCGCCTCCCGCATTGTGGGGATTCATTCGACTCGCCACGAACCCACGCGTCTTCGTCAAGCCGCTTTCCGTGGACGACGCCATCGCCCGCGTCAACGCCTGGCTCGCCCGACCGCAGGTGCGACTTCTCGTACCCGGACCGCAGCACTTGGCCATTGCTTTCGGGATGCTCCAAAAACTCGGCGCCTCCGGAAGTCTCACGACGGATGTCCAGCTAGCAGCCCTGGCGATCGAGAACGACGCCGAGCTGCATTCGAACGATGTCGATTTCGCGCGCTTTCCGCGTCTGCGTTGGGTGAACCCGCTCACCAGGCGAGAATGATTCTTGTATCCTTTCCGTCTGGCACACCGGACGTCAAGCCCGGCCATGACAAACTGAACAGTTACTAATTCTTAAGAATTACCCTCGAATTACTTGATATGGATTCTGATAATCATTCTCAATTGTCACGTCGGGCCGCCATTAAGCGCGGCCTTCTCGGCGGAGCCCTGCTAACCGTCGCCGGCGCCGTCCCGCTCGCTCTGCGCAAGACGCACGTGACGCAGCACCCAACCGACCTCAAATACTTCACCGCCGAGGAGTACGCCGTCTTCGCGGCCGTGGCAGAGCGCTTCCTACCCGGCGGCGAAAACTGGCTCTCCGCCAGCGCGCTCGATGTTCCGCGCAAAGTCGACGGCGTCTTCGCTCTGGCCGATGCGCCAACGCAACGCGATGTGAAGCAACTCCTCGCGCTCTTCGACAACGCGCTGGCGTCGTTTCTCCTCGACGGACGCGCCACGCCGTTCACGCAGCTCTCGCTCGCCGACCAAGATCGCGCACTCGAACAGTGGCGCACGTCGCGGCTCGTCCTGCGTCGCAGTGGGTTCGATGCGCTCCGAAAAATATCGCTTGCCGTCTACTACGCCGATCCGGCCACCTGGCCCGGCGTCGGTTATCCCGGTCCACCGGAACTTGCCAAATGATCAAGTCCGCATCCGAGCTCAAAACGCCGCTCACGCTCCGTCCCGATGTGCTCGTCATCGGATCCGGTGCCGGCGGCGCCGTCGTCGCTGCGCGGCTCGCTGCATCCGGCGCCAAGGTCCTCGTCCTCGAAGAAGGTGGCC
>JAHFDP010000067.1 GCA_023248955.1 Deltaproteobacteria bacterium | reverse complement strand
GGAATCGTCGGTAACAATCTCTGCAATCAGATCGTCGCGCTGGGGGTTGGTGTGACCTATCCTGACACATCACCGAGCGGCTACCGCAGCTGCGCGAAAGCGGTTCTCAATTACGCGCTGGGCGAAGACCTCCTCGACTCCAACGGCAACGGGAGCACCACCGACAACCGGCTTTACATGCTGGGTGACATCTACCACTCGACGCCCATCGACATCGGCCCGCCGGTCTCCGAAGCGTTTTGCGACTTCAACCCACGACGGTGTGCGGCTTCGCTCTTCAACGTGGGCCATCAACGCGACGCCACCAATTGGCAGGCGCTCGAGTACCCGACGAGCTACTACAACATGACCGGCACGCTGGTCACCGGCACCACGCCGGGTCCGATCGATGCCTACCAGGCCTTCGTCAATCAACAGACCTTCCAGTCGCACATGCCCCAAGTGCGCCTCTTTGGCGCCAACGATGGCTGGGTGCATGCGATCCAATTCTCCTGCTACCAAAACATGACGTCGCTTGGATTTCCGAATTACTACGGCGGCACCGGCCACGGCTCTTGCCCCGGCATCAGCACCGACAACGGCAGCGAGCTTTGGGCCTTCATTCCGCCGGACCAGCTTCCCAAGCTACCGCTGATGCTCTTGCAGCAGCACCAGGTCTTCAGCGACCTCACACCGATGGTGCGCGATATTTACAACGGCACCTCCGCCACCAAGCGGGTGGCTGATTTCCACACCGTGGCGATTTTCGGCGAGCGCAACGGCGGCAACCACTGGTTTGGGCTCGATGTGACGAACCCCCTTTCGCCGCAATTCTTGTGGCTCTTTCCGCAAGTGGGCTCGGTGGACGAGCTGCGCGCCGGCCTCTCTTGGGGAGAGTATCTGCCAGGTGCGCCGCCGGTCGGCGCAGTACGCATGAGCACCACAATTCCCGGTTCGCCAACGTACGCCGGCTCCTCGTTTCACGAACAGTGGGTGGTGATGCTTCCTGGCGGCTACGATCGTTACGGTGCCAGTGGCCACGATGTCTACATGCTAGATGCATACACTGGGACCAAATACTGGGACGCCCGCAACACCGGCATGGACTTCTCCTTTGCGGCCTTCCCCTCCATGGTCAACTGGGGAACCGCAGAGGCTTCGGCAACGGGTCTTTTGAACAACGGATTCTTCGACACCGCGGTGATCGGCGACGTGGGCGGATCGCTGTGGGTGGCGCGGTTCAATGACATCCCGACGTTTGCGGTGAACAGCAACGGCGAAAACCTGGTCACCAACTGGGGCATCGCGCGCGGCTTTCGCCAGGCCGACGCCGACGATACGGGCAGCGGCCCGACTTACAAAATGCAAAACCGCGTTCCTTTCTTCAACATGCCGTCCATGGGCCGCATGCCCGACTCGGGCTATCTGCGCACGTACATCGGCTCGGGCGATCGGGGCAACGTGGCGGATCAGTACCTCGGCGAATGCGGGGCGGCGAACCTACTTGCGTGCGGAAAACAGGCCGCGGTTTCCATGGTCGAGCGCGACGCCGACATGGGAACCTCCACGCTTCGCGGCGGTTCGACGAGCTATGACGGCAGCGTCAATGCCAACATGACCGTCGGTGGAACGTTCACCTACAGCGCCGCTTCGGCCGCGGCCTGCACGCCCGCCGATAATGTGCTCAACGCGTGCGTCGCGGGATCGCCGCAATTGGCCACTACCCCCACCCCCAATCAACCTCAAGTCTCTTGCGTGAACACGGCTTCCGGCGAGCAGTGCGCTTCAGTGACACCGCCGTTTCCGTTTCTCAAGCAAACCACGGCCTTCAATTCGGCCACCGGCCAAAACGGAAGCGTCAGCAACGTCTATTCGTCGTCGGGCAACGGATATTACGGCCGCTTCTATGGAGTTACCGTCTTCTCCTCGACGCCCAGCGGACGGCATATTTTCAGTGGATCGACGTCCGGCACCTACGACGGCGCGCGTATCACCGAGACACCCTCCCGAACCTGCTCGACCGCGGGCAGCGGCTTGTGCAACCTTTATCCAACAGGTGTGCTGTCGAGCTTCGCCTACCCGGAAGCCTCGACCTCGTTCAACACGCCAGTTCCCACCAGCGGCTCCTCGGATGGCTTTTTCTTCTACTACCCGCAAATCGACGAGCGCACGAGCAGTAACGTGCTGCTCGCCTCGGGATGTCTCTTGTGGACCACGCTCCAGCCGACGTCGCCCTGCGCGACCGACGCGGACTGCGCCGCATTTTCGGTCGGCGTCGCCGGGGGAGGTTCCGTCCAAAGCGGCCAGTGCAACACCGTCGCCCACGAGTGCCAGCGGTCCACGCACTGCAACGTGGTTGGCGGCGCTTCTGCGGGCCACATCTATCAAACCAACGCGGTGGTCGGCTCCGTCGACTGCTCGCTGGTTTCCGGTGGCACGCCTCGCGTCACGTTCGGCACCATCCTCCCGCCGCCGCCGCCCCAACAAATCGCGCTGGTGTCGCAGCAGAGCGGCGCGGTTCAGTACGCGGTGGTGGTGCCAGCGGGCTTACCGGGCACGCTGCTCCCCCCGCGCGCGTCTAGCGGACAGCTGTTCCGGACTTTCTATGACCTCGAAGTGCCGCGGACGGTTCATAATTGCCGCCACAACGGCGTCTGCCAGTGAATGTGGCGACATTCGCTGGACTGTAGGAAAATCGGTCAATTCGGGGGATTTCTGCCGGCGGGCTTCGCTCACGCCGTACGCAGCCGGGTCGATGGCAAAGGCGGAATCCTGCGAATTAGGCGGCGATTGACCGAAGTGGAGTGCGCGCGTCCACTCCACCTGGAGCATGTCTGCTCCATTGTTACCCGCCGTTGTCGCAAGTTGGGGCGATCTCCGGCGACTGCGCCGGAACAGGCATGGTCCACACCTCGAGCTCGTCAATCGCGTAGCCGTGCAGCCAGCTTCCGCCGCCCTGCAACGCCAAACAAACGTGGCCGGTCGTGGTAGCCGCGAATTTGACCACGTCATCTCCAGTGGTCTGGCCAATGCCGCCGACACGCGTCCAGTAGTTGTTGTCGCTCTGACCGCAGGGGCCTGGGGCGTCGAAGTTGGAGAGGTAAACGTCGAAACCGTTGGGGCGCGAGTCGCCCGAAAGGACTTGGACACTGTCGATGCGGCGTTGCATCCGCAACGTCAGCGCAACGTAAGGTGTGTGGTTCGCGAGCACGGCTCCAAAAGCAAAAGTCGTCGCAGGATCGCCGTCGACCACGTAGTCGTCGGATGAGCCGAGGTTGGTGATACCATTGTGCTCAACGGTCGCCAAAAACGCGCCATTTATCGAGGGAATCGGCGGCGCCGGGTCCGGAGGATTGCCGTGTTGCAAGGTCTCCACGGGCGCAACCGAACTGGAGGATCCCTTCGCGTTCTTGGCGCGGAACGCGATGCTGTTTTTGGTTTCCGGTTTGAGCGGAACATCAATGCAGAAACGTCCGTCATTTTGGACGGGCACCGAGCGTGATCCGAGCTCGTCATCCTCCACGACAAAGTCGGCGTTTTGCGTGGAGCCATGGATCGGAACGGTGGGCCATATGGTCTCGGTCGGCGTGCGATCAACCGTGATGGTCGGCTTTACCGGTACGCTCGTACCGCCGTCGACCGGATTCTGCCCGCCATCGTTCGGCTGGAGATGAACGATACCACCGTCTGGCGGATAGGTCACCGGTGGATGGACATTAGACGGTGGCTGCACCTGGCAGCCAGCGAGCAAAACCACCAATAGGAGACGTTGGCTAGTTATCATCGTCTTCTCCGGACGCGCTACTTCAACAAACGCTTCAGCAAGCGCCATGCCGACGGCATGTTGATTGCTACGAACTTGCCGCATGCGACCCCTACTTCTGCTCACCCTGATTCTTTCGGCCTGCAGCTCCTCGACAACGCCATCCGCGAGCGACGCGGGAACCAACACCTCGACCAAACCGTACGATCTCAAGACACCGCAGCTCACGGCAGTGACGCCTTCGAGCGTGGCGGTGGGCGACACCGTGCAGGTGCTGGGAACGAATTTCATTCCGGCCGATCAAGGAACGTCCACGCTCGAGTTCGCCGGGCAGTTTGAAGATTGGGAGGACAACCCGCAGGTCAAAACGAGCGTCGACTTGAAAGTCGTCGATAGTGGACACGCGACCTTCGTCTACGGGCCCAACAACATCTTCTCGGCGGCCGACACGACGGGGACCTTTAAGGGACAGGTCCGCGTCCGGAGCCAGGCCAAGGATGGACGAGAGGCAACTTCGGCGACGATCAACGCCAATGTCGATGTCGGTCCGTCGATCATCGTCACGGCGCTGCACAGCGTGGATGATCAGTGCGTCGGAGTAACGGCAGCAACGCTTGCCCAAACCAACCTCGCGCTCGGCGCGAAAGTGATTGGCATTGGCGGGAGCAGCGCCGACGAACCGATTCACTTCAAGATTAGCTTTGCCTCGCCGGGTCTCTCGTCCCAGTACGTGCCTGATGGGAACTACAATATTTGGCCACCTGCAAATCCCGCCTCGATCGCGGACGGAGCACCGGGCGACAACTACTTCAATATGGACGTGACGAGCGGCAACGAGCTCTTCATCAACCCGCGCGTAAAACAAACGCCGGTACGTATCTACCCGCCGGTACAGCTCGGGCACTCCGCGCAGTCGACAACGGGAACGCTTTACCGATTCATGACTGGAGCCTATGGCGGCCTGGGCTATGCCACCGCGAACTTCACCATTGAAGCGACCAACGCGCGCGGCAGCGTCCGGCGTTCGGTCAGTCTTAGCATCTATAACCCCGGAGAAGCGAAGCCCTACGACGGGACTTTCCGCGTGGCTGAAGTCTTCCCCGCTACGCTGGCCGTCGATTGCGTCTCTGGCGGCGATACCGGGCGCGAGCTGACCTTAACCGACACCCGCGGAGAGACGCGATCGACCTCGCTGAACTTCACCTGGAACTCTCAGGTCGGGTCCTCCTCGCAGTTTGGCGGCGCCGGAAGCGCCGGAGTTGGGTTTATCCAAGGCAGCGCAAACTACGAGCATGGCCAGAACTGGACACAGGTGTTCGGGCACGACGTGAACAGCACCATCTCCTCGGAAAAGAGCTTCAGCGAGGCCCTCAACATCCACGTGTTGCCGACCTATTTTGCCGTGCTCTATCGTCAGGCTAGCCGGATCGAGCGAAGCTTGGACGTCGTGCTTCACAACGCGTGTGGCCAGAGCCTGCCCGCCGGCAAGGCCATTCTTACTGACTGGCTCTTTCGCTATGACGCAGCCCAGGGGCCGGACTGCCCTCCACCGACGAACTTGCCACCGGCACAGAAGTTTTAGACTTGACGGTAGTTCACCACGATGGCGACAGCTAATCCGTCATGGCCGGGCATGGCCCGGCCATCCACGTGGTGCATGCCAACACGATACACGTGGATGGCCTCCCCGGGCTTGACCCGGGGATCACCGGCCGGCCATGACAACGGGACGCATTGTCATCTAGCCGGAGTAGCAGCCCTAGCGCTCCTCTGCGCCTGCGCCCAGCCTCCCACGATTTCGATAGACACGCCGGTCACCGACGGCGGAACCACCGCGTTCGCCGACACGGTAATCGGGTTCGGGAAGTCCGGCGTGGCGTCTTCCTGCAACGACCAGAGCGCGGCATGCGGCGGAACCCACAAGCCGTGCGATGCCGACGCGGTACTCGGCGCCAACGACGGAATCATGTGGGCGCTCGGCGCGAACGACAGCGTGGAAGTTGCCTTTTTGTGCAGCGTGGTCGTGCAGCACACCACGGACGGCGGTGATGAGGCGCCATCGCTGAAAATCTGGTCCGCCATGGCCGCGGGCGCGAGCGCCGTGGTGGAAGTGAGCTTCGACGGCAGCAACTTCACGACACTTGGACCGTTGGATACGCCAAACAAGACCTTCGGACTTTCCCCGAGCAACTTGGATCGCGTGCGCTTTGTGCGAATCGTCGCCAACGCCTCGGGTGGCGTCTCCATCGACGCGGTGCAAGCCCTATGAAACCCGTCGCCGTCGCCATTGTCGTCGCCGTCTTTGCTCTTGCTAGCCCGGCGCGCGCCCAGACGGTCGCCAACCTTACGCCCGCCTTCCACCCCGGCCCCTACTCCACCCTCTCCGTAAGCCCCACCGATCCGACACACATGGCCATCGGCATGCCCGACGGCCAGGTCCTGGTCACCACGGATGGAGGGCTCTCCTCGCGCGAGTCGCTGGCCATCGCCCCGCGGCAGCTCTTGCTCGCCTCCATGCGCGGCAGCGGCGCGCGCAGCCGCTACGCCAACCCACAGCGCGAGCGCGGCGGCGATCGTCTCTTCTTAAGCCTCATGATGACGGGCATGCCGCTCACGCGCTGGGCCTACTGGCTCGCCTTCATGGATCCGCCCACCGATGTGCTCGACCTCGCCTGGCCTGCCAACGGCAATCAACTTTTGATGGCATCGTCGTCGGGCATCTACCTCAGCACGCCCGACGGCGATGGATGGACGCGAACATTCGGTGTTCGCGGGCCAAAGACAAAAGACCCCATCGGGCTCTCGGTGGCCATCGATCCGGACGACGCCAAGCATGTGATCGCCGGAACATTGGACGGAGTGATGGTGTCACGAAACGGTGGCTACACCTTCGAGCGGCACACCGACCGCGGCTTCATGGAGGAGGCCGTCAACCATTGGGTGTGGCCAGCACACTCGAAAACGCTCTTCGCGCTAACGGCCGATACGGTGTGGCGATCCGATGATAGCGGCGAAAATTTTTCGGCGGCCTATTCCGCGGACGGCACGATCGCCTCCGTAGAATTAACGCCCACCGGCGCGATGGTCGCCACCTCGAAAGGGCTCGTCGTCGTAGGCAGCGACGGAGCGCCCGAAATCAAGTTCAAGGATCAGAACGTCGTTGGCGCAGTGCCGGTCGGTGAAGGCAGAGCGCTGGTGGCGACCGATGATGCGCTGAGCCTGCTCACTCCCGACGGAGAGCCGATCACGATTCGGCGAACGATCACCAGCGACCCCTTCGTTGCGTTGCATGGGCACTCGGGCGTGGTCTGGGCCATCACCAAATATTCGGTGCTGCGGATCGGAATTCCGCTGGAGCGGTCGCCCGAGCGCATGCTCGCGCCGCGCATGACCATGACCATGCAGGATGTGGAGCAGGCCGCACAGGAGTACGTCGGCGTCGCCAAACCGGAACGCACCCGTCTCTACGATCGCTGGTTTTCGCACCTGTTTCCCCGCGTGTCGGTGCGGGTCGGCGGTGTGCTGGAGCACGAGTACAGCCTGGCCACCGACGGGACGCTGGGTCCCAATTTTGCCACCGCGAGGGCCGCGGCGAAATCCGCCTGTTGCGGCCAGCTTCCGGGCGAGAGCGGCGGCGCCATCGTGATGGCCACCTGGGATTTGGCCAACCTTTTTACGAACGCGCGGGCCAGCAATCCCAACTCCATCATCGAACAATTCGTGCGCGGCTCGCGCGAGACGATTCAGACCGAAGTCCGCTGGCGCTACCGCGAGTGCGCGAACCTGGTGGCGCTCTTGCAGCACCCGCCGAGCGACGAGAAGACGCGGTTTCTTTGGCAGACGCGGTTGGAAGAATACGCCGCGTATTTGAATGTGATGAGTGGACGTGAAGTTGTCGCCATGGAATTGGCGGAGGAGTAGTGCAATGCGAATCGTAACCTTAGCGATGTTGATTAGCGCCACGACCTGGGCAGCACCCAAGTCGGAGGCCAACAAGGAGGCGAAGAAAAAAGCCTTCGATCAGCTGCAGGACATCTTGAAGGGAGAGCCCTCGGCCAAAGAGGTGCAACAGGCCACGCTGCACTACTACAAGCTGGAGCCGGAGCGGCTCAACCAGATGGCGCGGGCCACCAATCTGAAGGGGCTCTTGCCGGAGATCGAATCGGGCATCGACAACAACATCGGGCACAACTTTTCCAACACCAAGGACGGCCTCTACCCGCGTCTGCCGAGCTTGCCGGACAATCCCAATCCCAACTCCTACAAGGAGCGCGTCGACGGTGCGACGGACCAGACCACCTGGCACATCAAGGGCGTCTGGATGCTGGACCGGATCTTGTTCAACTCCGAGGAGCTCGACGTGAAGTCGCTCGCCAGCATCGAAGAGAACCTGGTGCGTGAAGTGACGACGCTCTACTTTTCGCGGCGTCGGTTGCTAGCGAACCTATTGCTGACGCCGCCCAAGGACGACGAGGAGCGTTACTTCGAGATGGTGCGGCTCGATGAGCTGACGGCGACGCTGGATGCGCTCACGGGCGGGATGTTTGCGCAGCGGGCGTGGAAGCACGACGAAGAAGCGGCGCCTCCGGCAGCGGCAACTGTGCCAACACCGGCGCCTGACTTTACAAAATGACTCTTCGGCTGGCCGTCGTGAGATTTTGACGTAAGTGACGTCGCTCGTAACATCCTGGCACGCGATGGGCCTCGAGAGTCATGTGATATAATAGATCTACTCGGGGGGCGGCGTCATGTCGACGAGACTCGCGTCCTACTGTTGCGTTCTAACGCTCGCGATTTCATTGGGCGTTGCCTGTACGCAAAAGAAAAAAGCTGGCGCCGCCGATTCCCATATCATTAACGGCTCCGATGACTACAGCGATGAGGCCGTCGTTTTCATTCTGGTGTGCAACTTCACTAGGCCCGACGATCAAGACTCCACCACGATCGCGGTGGACTTCACGAAAGACAAGTGTGAAAACTGCACCGGATCACTCATCGGAGCCGCAGGTTCGAGGACGGTGCTCACCGCGGCCCACTGCCTACCATCGCCCGAAGATTCGCTCGTCCCAAGGGACACCGCAGTCAACCTGAGTTGGCCGCTCGATGCCGATGGGAACCCCGGCGAAAGGAATCATGGCAATCCGAACTCAGGAGAGCAGGTCATGTTCGTGGCTTTCGAGCAAGATGGCTACGCAGCCGTGCGCGCGGGCAGAGTTATCGTCGTGGACAGTGCCCTGTCACATCCCAGTTACGTTCCAACAGGAGACCAGTCGCACCAGGACATCGGGCTCATACACCTCGACAACGAGACGATGATCGATGGCTCGAGCGTTTCACTCCCAACCCCAATGAGCGTGCACTTAGCCAGCACCACCGACGACTTAAATAGGCTGCTTAATGATGGTGTCACGTTTGTTGGTTACGGGAAGGCTGACGAGAGCGTCTACAACGGTGGCCAAAGACGTTTCACGAGTGGCGTTAGGCTTCAGATAATCGAAAACGACCCCTCCGAACTTGTCTACGTTGACCAGGTCTCCGCGGAATGCCAGGGAGATTCGGGCGGGCCCGGCATTGCAACTGACGATACCGTCGTCTCCGTCACGTCGCGCGACAACGGAACTGGCTGCACCGGGGGTATCGACACACGCGTTGACGCTTTTCTCGGCTTCATCCGCACGTTCATGGAGGTATACGGCGAAGACGCGGGTGTTCCAAGCGACGCCCAAGATATGGATATAGACGTATCGCGGTCTCTGAATCATCTCTGTGAAATCTCTTCCGATGGCAACACTTTCCCGGACGACAGCAAGTGTCCCGAACCGTTGTCATGTGGAACCGACCATTATTGCGGTGGAGCAAGAGCGTACTGCGCCGCGGACTCGGACTGTGTTTCAAAAGTCTGTGGAGAGAACAATGAATGCGCAATGAAATGCAAAGACAAAAGCGACAACGATATTTGCGGCGCCCCACTCGGGCAATGCGACGAAGAGAAAAGCATCTGCGTAACGATTCCGGCCTGCGACCCACGCTGCTTCGCGAACGACGAATGCGGCTCCGGCAACTGCCGCGACGGAAGCTGCGCCGCGAACGCGGACGACGGTCAAAGTGCTCCGGGCAGCACTGGGAGTTCCTGCGACACCAGCACCCAAAGCACCAAAAAATGCAACGAGGGCTTGTGTTGCAATGACGATGGCACGGGTGCCACGACCTGCCAGACGCCAGGATAAGGTGATTCCAGCACCAGTGACCTACCTGTGCGACGGCAGCAACCTTCGATGCCCGACGCTGTAGCAGCACTGTCCAATCCAAGAACGCTCCACCTGGAGCCTCGCTACTCCAGTTTTCCGGCCAACGAGCTGCGTCCACCCAGCGTTAGGCCTGCTCAAACCGCTTGGCCCGATAGCTGCTTAGCGATGCCTAGTCGGTCAAGTGACCGACCCGTCGTCCATACCGAAAATGGAGTTCACAATGAAACGGTCGCTTTTCGCTCTTCTGGCTTTCAGCATCCTTCTCGCGAGTAAAGACGGCTCTGCCGCAAGACGGGGCAAGGCGGGTGCAAAAGAAGAGCGAACGACTAAGCCATCTGAAAAAGCCGTTGGGCGCGGGCGCGCACACAACGCTGATTCCTCAAGCGGTGAGAAGCTCCGGACGGCGGCCAAAATTGAGGATGTGGAAGCACCGGCGCGCCTCGACAAGGCGGCGGCACATACCCAACTGATCTTCGAGCAACTGGAGCGCGCGAATTTTTCGGAAATTTGGACCGACATCAAAGCGGGCAAGGAAGTGGCGCGCTGGATGGGCTTCAGCGACCGCGAGGTTCTCCGCTTCAAGCAGGAATACACGTTTGTAGCCAATGATCTCGGCCAAGCGACACCGGCCACCAAGCTGGCCCTGCTGCGCGTCGTGGCGCGGATCGCCGAGCTCGTTTCGTCTACTGAACCCGCGTGGAAGGATACGGTGACCGTCGCGGAGCTCAACAAAGTGACGTGGCCGGAGACCGAGGAGTCCGCGCGTGTGTTGCGCCGCGCAGCCAAGGCGCTGGGGATCAAGCCGAGCGAAATCGAATTTGCCGAGACGACGCTCAATAGATTCAAGCCAAGCATGCTGAAGAATCGGGTGGCAGCGGAACCCGCGGCGCAGTTGGCAGGTGCGGATAAGACAAACGTCAATGAACTCTTCGTTCGGATGTGGCGCGGCGAGCCGGTCGCCAAAGAGCTCGCCCTGACCGACACCACCGTCTCCGCCTTTCTCAACGCGAACTTCCTCGTCGACGGCAAAGTCGTTGTCGACGAATCGTACATGCGAAGCTTCTCACCAGAGACGCGCGTCGCCTTGGCTCGCGTCTACGCGCGGTTCGCTGAAACGGGCGGGACGGTGGCCATCGAACCCGCTCAGTTCGACAAACTCAACCTTCCGGCAAACGTCGAGGCTGCGGCCGTGTTGAAGCGGCTCGCCAAAGCCCTCCATTTGAACACGCGAAAGATCCAATTCGCTGGCCAGACGTTGGCGAAGTTCGTTGCTCGCAAGGAGCAGCGACAAGCGGCGCCGGAGACGCTAACGCAGGTACTCCAGAAGCTCTCGGCGCATGGATTCACAGTGGCCGATGGAATTACCGTCGAGGCGCTGAACCAAATTTCCTGGCCGGCCAGCGCGGCAACGGCGCTCCATCTGCTGGCCTCTGAGTATGGGCTCGATGCGAACCAGATCCGCGTCGATGGCACGCTCCTGTCGGAGCTCCAGGTCAACACCCCCGCGAGCGGAAGCGCTCCCGAGACGCAGCAGCCCTCGCTTTAATCAAACCACGCGGAGTCCACGATGAAACGCTCCCTCCCCTTCGGCGCAATCGCGCTGTCCGTTGTCTTCGTTGGCCGCGATGGTGCGGCTGGTCCGTGGCCTCGCCCGCGCCCGGGCGTCCGGTCGCCGATGGACATCGCGAAGAGTCGCCAGGAGCGGGCAATCGGTGAGGTCAAGGGCGCGGAGAAATCCGCACCGGCGCCCGGCGCTGGGGGACACGAAGCAGGCAAAGGCCTTCGCGGGGAGGGCGTCCGACGGTTTCGTACGTCGGTTTTCGAGGTGCCGAAAACGACGACCGAAGGGATCGCGGCGGAGGCTGTGGGACCGCTGGGCGATCGGGCGAACACCTTCCGCGGCAGCAACGCGGCGTTCAAAGGCAACTACCACGCGCTGTGGACCGATATTCAAAATGGCAAGCCGGTAGCGGACCAGCTCGCGCTCAGCAATGAGGGCGTGCTTTCGTTTCGGACGGAGTTTGCGAAGCGATTCGAGCCGGCCTGGTTCGCCGATGCTGAGCCCGCGACCAAGCTCGCGCTCCTGCGCTTTTTCGCTCGCGCGGGTGAGCTTGGAAAGCGCGCGGGCGGACTTCAAGCGGAGCGTCTGAATGACGTTGCGTGGCCACCCACGGTCGAGGCCGCGGCGCTGCTCAAGCGCGTAGCCAAGGCGTACGGGCTCAATCAGAGCAGGATCCGAATCGGCGGCGAGTCGCTGCCGAATTTCACGGGTCGGGAAATAAAACAGGCGTTGACCGTTGAAGCGCCAGCAACGGCCGCGAAGCAGCTGGATGTTGTTTCCGAGCCGATCAAGTCCGTCGAAGTGTCCAAGACTCCGCTGGGCGAGCGATCCGACATGGGCGTCTACTGGTCGACCGCGATCCTCGCGAACATGGCGAGCGGAAAGCCGGTGGTGGAGGATCTCGCGCTCAATGACGCGTCGGTGCATTCGTTCCTCGTACGCAGCTACGGACAAGCGGGACACATCGTGTTGCGGCCCGAGGTGCTTCGCAGCTATGCGGCGCCCACCAAAATCGCGCTCTTGAACCTTCTTTCGCGCAGTGCCGAACTGAACAAACCGGCCGAGCTGAATGCTACGGCGCTCACCTGGTTCTCGTCGCAACTTCCCGCGACGACAGAGACCGCCGAGGCCCTTCGTCGCGCAGTGGCCGCCTACAAGTTGGATGAAGCGCAGGTGCGTTTCGCCGGTGGAACGTTGGCGGAGTTCGGGCGCCTTCCCACCGCCATTCACGCGGAGAGCAAAAGCGAGATCGGCAACGTTCGCCCGACTGCGGATCTCGAGCGCGTCTGGGCGCAGGTTCAACAAGGGCGGCCGTTGACCAGCGAGCTGGCGCTGAGCGACGAGGCGGTCGGGCGCGTTTTCACGCGCTACTTGCAAAGCGGGAACGGCCCGCGCGGATTGCAATGGCTCGTACGCGCGGCGCCCGAGAGCCGCATCGCACTCTTGCGCATTCTGGCGCGGACCGCCGAACAGGGCCATCCGTCGCAGGGTGTCGATGCTGCCACGCTCAGCAAGATTACGCTGCCGAAGACGGCCGAGGCCGTGTCGGTGGTGCGTCGCCTGGCGCGGGCCTATCGACTCGACGAGCGCCAAATCACTTTCGCGGGTGGACCGCTGGCGCGTTTCGATCCGGCGCGCCGCGCGATCGCCGAGAAGGTCAGCGACCTTGGGCAACGGGCCAGCATCAGCGGCAGCGAGTTCGAAACACTGTGGCAGAAAATGAAGAGCGGCGAGCCAGTCGCACAGGAGTTCGCCTTCAGCGACGCCGGCCTCGACCATTTCTTCGCCCGCTTCAACCGCGCCGGTTTTGAAAACACCTGGTTCGCCGGGAGCGCGCCGAAGAAGGTCGAGCTGTTGCGCATGTACGCACGCATCGCCGAGCTGGGCATGCCGGCGCCGAACCTTCACGTGGCCGCGCTCAATCTCGTGAACCTCTCGGGTTGGCCACAAACCAAAGAGACCGCCGCGGCGCTGATGCGCGTGGCCAAGGCCTACAACCTCGATCCCAACAAGATCGATTTCGGAAAGACGACGCTGGCGAAATTCCGACCGAACCTCTGGGCGCGGCTCTTCGGCGGTCCGGTGGTCGCGGAAAAAGAGGGACCGCTGGGAACCACGGGGGAGCTCAGTCCCGAGCAGTTCGAGCAGACCAACGCCATCCTCTGGAGCGGTGGCGTGTTGAGCCATGACCTGAAGCTTGACGACGCCGCCGTGCGTGGCTTCTTCGGCAAGCAGGGCGAGCGTGCGTACGGAAACCTCTTCGAGCCCGGCATCTTCGCGCAGCTCGCGCCGGTGACTCGCGTGGCGCTGCTTCGCGCCTATGCGCGCGCCGCGGAAAAGGGCAAGCCGGCCACCAATTTGAACGCCGAACAGCTGAGTCAAATCAGCTGGCCGGAGACGCGCGTGGCGGCCGAGGTGCTGCGGCGCGTGGCGGCGGCCTACAAACTCGATGAACAAAAAATCAAGTTTGGTGGAACCGTCCTCTCGGACTTCACGCCGGAGCATGAGCTAGCCATGGCGACCGCCCCGTGATTCGGACACTGGCTACGCCGGCGATTTTGATCGCGGTGTTCGGCAACACCGCTTTGAGCAACACAGCGTTGAGCAGCACCGCGTTCGCCGCAACCCGGGCACGGACGGAACCCGCGAAAACCATTGGCACGCGCACCAACGTCTACCGCGGCGAGAAGGAAGCGCGGCTAGCATACATTGGCTTTGCCCATCCGCTCTGGAACCAAATCACCCACGGGGTGTCGCTGACGCACGAGCTGGCGTTCGACGATGCTGGTGTCCTGTCCTTCACCGCCAACTTCGCGCGGCGCTTCGATCCATCGCTCTTCAAGTATGCCGCCCCAGGAACCAAGGTCGCGCTGCTGCGCATCTTCGCACGTGCCGCGGAGCTGGAACAGCCGGTTGCGCACCTGGACGAGGAGCGGCTCAACCGCGTGATCTGGCCGCAGACGGGGGAGACGGCGCGCGTTCTCCGGCGCGTCGCGGACGCTTACGGACTGGATGAACAAAAAATCAAGTTCGCCGATTCGACGTTGGTGAAACCTTCGCCGCCGAAAGGAGCATAGCTGCCTTTTGACGGGAATCGACGGGCGAAGATGCTTGCCCAAACACACTTTTTGTCTTACTTATAAAGTAAGATGAAAGCCGCGACCCGACTTACGAGCAAGGGCCAACTCGTCATCCCAAGGTCGATCCGAGATGGCCTGAAGTGGCGGCAGGGGCTTCGCCTAGTTGTCGAGACGACTCCGACCGGAGACGTTCTCCTTCGCCCGGACCGTACGAAGAAAAGAAGCATTGACGAGATTCTCGACTTCCTCGCCGACACCTTTAAGGACGTGAAGGGAGATCCGCTTGCCAGATTGGAAGCCGATCACCGCGCCGAAATCGAGCAAGACAAGCGATGGATGGAGAAATTTGACCGCGCGACACGCAAGCGTCGTTGATTCGTGGGCAGCGCTCGCGCTTCTCCTTCGCGAGGGGGTTGGCAACGTCTCGATGCGCCGTTTCGTGAGGCGAGCGGCGAGCGGTAACCTACGACTTCTCATGAACCTCGTGAACCTAGGCGAGGTCTATTACCGCATGATCGAGAAGGTCGGCGCACCCAAAGCGGAGGAACGTTTGGGTGCCTTTCGCGAGCTTCCGATCGAAATGGTCCAGATCAGGGAGCCGCTGGTGATGGAGGCGGCGCGCTTGAAAGCCCAGTATCGATTGTCCTACGCCGACGCGTTTGCGGTCGCCACGGCCCAGCAGGAGAACGCATCCGTGCTAACCGGCGATCCCGAAATCTTCGCTCTGCCGCGTCAGGTCGTGCGCGTGATTCGTCTCGACCGCTAGAAATTTTTCTACTCTGGAAAGAACCCGCGCCCACCTTTTGCAGCGAGCGCGGGTCCCTCGTTCACTACTTGCCCGACTTCGAATCCTTCTTCGCCTTCTGCTTGGACTCGATGTCCAGCTTGGTGACACCGTCCGTGCTGGGCTTGAATTCCGCGCGAATGTCGTCGCCCTGCTGAATGGAATCCAACGACACCTCGTTGCCATCGCGCATGATCTGCGCGTTCTTGGCGATTGGCAGCTCCACGGTGATGGTGCCCTTCTTGGCGTCGATCTTTCGGACGTGCCCAACGTATTGACCATTCTGGGTCATCGAATCCTGACCCAGCTCTTGGTTGTCCGCCGCACGCGCTACGAATGCACCGAACGTCAGCCCCGCTGCTACGGCCATTGCAACTAGATTTTTCATCTTCGCTCCTGGTGAGTGCGCCTCTAGGAATTAGGGGCGACGGTGAAGCTAGGGAGCACCTACGGCCAGTGCCACTGTTTGGAGATTTTGATCTCCAGCAAGATCGTCGTACCGTTACCTAAATGACAATCCAAATTGCACTCCTGGTCGCAGCCGCAGCTTCTTCCGCACCCCAGAAGGTCGCCGTGTTGGACATCGAAGGCATTACCGGCGTCGATGGGCAAATCGCGCAGCTGCTGACCGAAACACTGACCGGGGAAGTCTCACACGCACCCAATGTACAGGTGCTCGGGCCGCATGAAATGACGCCCGCGCAGCACAAGCAGGCGCTCGAGTGCGAGGGCAACTCGGCTTGCTTGGCGGCCGCGGGAACGACGCTTGGCGTCGACCTTCTGGTGCACGCCACGCTGGGGAGAATCGGCGGGAGCGAGCTGTTCAACCTTCAGCTCATCGACGTGCAAAAGGCCGAGGTCCAGAAGCGCGTGACCAAGCGGGTCCTGGGCGAACCGGAGAAAGTACTCGACGCGATGCCGGGCGCGGTGGCGGAACTCCTTAGCCTGTCCCTGGCCGCGCCAGTCGCGGCGAACAGCGATCCAGGGCCGGTGCTGGTGGTGAATTCGACGCCAGCCCCGAAACCCCTGGCAATGGCTGCGGCAACGCCGGCCCCAATGGCGTCGGAGCTTCCAGCGGCATCCAACGAAGACGCGGAACTCAGCGCCAGCGTCGTGGACGATGACCTTCCGGCGTCTTCGGGGAGCGTGCCTTTCGCGATGTCCGCCGCCGTGGTGGGAATGGTGACCGGCGGCGCCGGCGTCATCACCTACTTCATGGATGCCAACCAAGAGACGCATGCCGACCACTGCGTCGCGTCGCTCCCCACTTGCCGAAACCTCTCGATGGACATGATGATCGGCGGCGTATTCGTGGTCGGCGCGAGTCTCTTGCTCAGGCTCGCGCTACCGGACGCACAGCAGGCCAAGCTGGAGGAAGTGGCTTCGGAGTAGAGCCGGACTTGTAGTTTGGCGTGGTTGGGATGATTCTGTCATTCTGGCGGTAAATGCCGCCGCGTCACGCGCCGCGCGTATAAGTGAACCGTGAAGCTAAAACAGCGCCCCGAAGACTTCGTCGTCCGCGAATCGTTTCGTTTCGAAAACGATCCGAAGGGCGACTATTTCGTCTACCTGATGGACAAGCAGAAGATCTCCACGCTGCAAGCCATCGAGCGGATTCGCGAGCGGCTGACGGTGCGGCGGCAGGATATTTCCGTCTGCGGGCTCAAGGACAAGCAGGGACGCACCGAGCAGTTGGTGGCGATTCACGGGCGCGAAACGGGACTACAAGATCCCGATTTGCGCTTGAAGCCGCTCGGTCGATCCGCGGCGCCGCTGGATGCCACCAACATCGCCTCCAATCGTTTCAACGTGACGGTGCGTGACCTCTCCGCCGAGGAGGCCGAGCGTGCGTCCGAGAGCACGCGCGAGGTGCAGCGCGTCGGGCTGATCAACTATTTCGATTCGCAGCGGTTCGGATTCTTGAAGCACCAGGGCGAAATTCCGGGGCGCCTTTTGGTGCATGGCGACATCGAGGGCGCGCTCAAACTTTATCTCGCAACGCCCAGCAAGCTCGATCGCAGCGAAGATGCGCGCGTCAAGCAATTTTGGTCGGAGCATTGGCACGACTGGAACGCGCACTGCCCGTATCAGGCGATGCAGAAATACACGCCGGTGCTGCGCCAGCTGCGGGAGGCGCCGCGCGACTATGCGGCCGCGCTGATGCGCATCGATGCGCGCACCCGGCTGATGATGATTTACGAGCTGCAGTCGTTGTTGTGGAACGAAAGCGTCAAGCGCTACCTGCACACCAAAGTGCCGGCGGGCGAGCTGATTCGCATTCGCTATCAAGCTGGCGGGCTGGAATTTCCGCGCGTGAAAGTGGACCTGCGGCCGACCTTTCCGCTCTTGGCACCGGATGCGAATCTCACCGATCCCGACGTGCGCACCGCCGCGCTCTCCGCGCTCGCCCGCGAGCGATTGCGGCCAGAACGTCTGGTGGTGCCGGGGCTGCCGCGGCTCTTCTTCAAGGCCGAGGAGCGGCCGCTGGTGATTCAGCCGGGTTCGCTGGCGTTCTCGGGACCGCGCAGTGACGAGTTCAACCGCGGGCGGCTCAAAGTGCACCTGGCGTTCACGCTGCCTCCGGGCGCCTATGCCACGCTGGTGGTGCGGCGCATCTTGTGGTTCGCGCTCGAGGAGCAGCGGCCGGTGGAGAAGAAAGTCGCCACCGGCGCGCGCCCTGCCCCGCCGCCGCCGCCCGATCCGCGCACGACAGGATATCGAGCGAGGAAGCAAGCGATCAAGACGGCGCGTGCAACAGCGCGGGCGTCGCAGCCGGTGAGCAAGAAAAAACCGGGCGCCGTTCGTGGCCGCCCGGGACGGAATGTGAAGAATTAGGATTACGTCTCGTGGCAGGTCTGCGCATCCATGCACGTCATCGCGCCACCAGATCCGCCGCAGGTTTGACTCTGACACTCTTCGCCCGAGTTGCACGAGGCACCCTTTGCCTGCTGCGCTTTGCACGTGGTGCTGCTTTGATCGCAATAGGCCGAACCGGACAAACACTTGCTGTAAAGATCGTCCGAACAGGCACCACTGGTGGGCGGCTTGGCGCATTTTCCGCTCTGGCAGTTCAAGCCGACCTTGCAGCCCGTAATCGTGTACGTGTTCGCGGCGATGTTCACGCAACTTCCGCCCTCGTCGGATGGAGCGGCGCAAACGCCCGGCGTGATGTGACCATTCGACTTGTCGGCAGAGGCGCCTTTGCAAACCAGACCGAAAGCGCATTCCTTGATAGCCGCTGCTGCCTGCGCGTGTTTGCCATCTGAGGCGCATGCTCCTCCAACAGCGACCTGCGCCGTGCAGACCCCGGCCGTTGAACCGCCCGCCTGCTGGACAAGGCAGTAGAACCCCTTCGCGCATCCGAGGTTGCTGCCCGTGTCGCACGCCGTGCCGGCCGTTCCGGGAGCCGTGCACTTTTGCGAATCACACGCCAGACCGTTCAGGCATTGATAATCGTACTGGCACGTAGCACCCGCGGCGCCGCGTTTGGCACAGGTGGCGCTGTTACCACTGTGGTTGCACGTCAATCCATCCATGCACGGTGCTTGAGTGCAGTCCTTGCCTTCGGTGACTTGGATGACGCAGGTTCCGGTGCAAACGGACGAGGAGCTACTGGTCTGCGTCACCTGGCAGGTCGTCCCGCTTTCGCACTCCGGTGCTGCGATGTTGCAAACGGCGCCGGCCTTCACCGTTCCTTGAGCTGCGGCCTTGCACGCTGTGGGCGCGCCATCCAGATTCGTGCAGCTGGCGGCAGCGGCTGAGAGCGCGTCCAAACACGCCTGACCCTGGCTCGCGTCGAATTTCACGCGTCCGGCCGCAATGGCCTTCTTCAGGTCATCCGCACTGAATCCAATCCCCGAGCCACCTTGAACGCAGAGCTGCACCAGATAGCCCGCCGCGGTTCCACTGGCCTGGCACTGGATTACGGCCTGGCAGATAGTTGCACTGACTCCCGCCGCGAACTGTTCCAACGTGAGGGGCGTGCTGCCACCACCGCCCGTGGGACACCCCGCCAACACCAATGCCAACACGGCCACGGATCGTCGCATGTATTTACTCCCGGTGTGAGTTGAAGATCGCGCGGGACTATTCGCACGAATAGGTCGTCAGTCAACTGAAATGCGAGACGCTACTTCACCCGCAGCATGAGCTTGTTTCCCTCAAACTTGGCCAAAATCTCGCTCCCGCAGTAGTTGCACGTGAGCTCCGCCCCGTCGCCGAACGTCTCTGTCGGATTGTTCGCGTCGCACTCGGGGCAATCGAATTCCGTCCGGCAATGGGCGCGCGCTTCATCGCGGTCAAATTCACACTCGGCGTCTTCGTCGACCTCGTGCGGCATCAAAATCTCCTCGGGCCTGTCCCACATCTGCGCAGAACCGCGCATTGCGATGGCGGCGTGTCCATCTTACCGTCTTCTTGTGATCGCCCGCTGGTCCGCACCCAGAGCGGCCCCGCGACTGATCACGCGGAGCGCTGCCCATGCCTAGCCCACCTTCACGCGCGTCAGCGCGAGCTGTGTCGTGGCCAGGACGCCCGCAGCCTCGGCCCGGCACTTTTTTGGTTCTCGCCGTTGTCGCGGCGACACCTTTGCCCGTTCACGCTGTTCCCGCACTTGAGCTTTTGTTGACTGGTGACGCGGCAGGCCTCGCGCAAGGCGGCATCGATCCGTTTCGCCATCCCGAGCTCGACGCGCGGTCGCTGCTGCATCCGGCGGCGTTGGCGACCACCCTGCAACCGCAAGCGTGGTCGTCCGTCGAGCAACAGGACATCTTGCACATTCGCGGCAGCGACGCGTTCGCGGGATCCGACGCCGGCGATCTGTCGCTTGCCGCGGGCGCGCAAAGCGCGTTGTGGCAATACGGTGACTGGCATCTCGGCGCTGGAGTCCGCGCGTTACAACGGCAAGCCAACACCGTCGTGCACAGCGAAGCCGACGGTGATCTGCTTCGACTCGATCAACGGTCGCTCGGCGCTGCGGTAGCGCTGGGCGCGGCCTACGACCGCTTTGCGATGGGCGCCACCGTCGACACCACGGGTCCGCACGCGGGCCATACGCTGGAACTCACCGTGCAGCCGTTGCGCACGCTGGCCATCGGTTTGCGGCATCTGCACCAAGAAGACCCCATGGATGTGACAGCGCCGTCGGGACTGGCTCCGCACTCGGTGACGACGCCCATCACCACGCGGCTCCACACCGCCACCAATGCCGAGGAACTCTCCGCGCAGTTGTCGGGCGAACTCGCTTCATTGTCGGCGGCGGCGGCGACAAGTGGCGATCGTTTTCTTGAAGCGCGCACGCGATTTCGGCAGTGGACACTGGCTTGGTGCTGGACGCGCAACGTCACCGGATCCAGCGACTGGGCCCAGGCCGCGGGCGCCAACATCGGCCAGGTCGACGTCTCCACCGTCACCACACGCTCGGTGGTGCAACTGCACGGTGAGCTGGGCAATACCGAGTTGCGCGCCACGGTCGGATCGGCCACCTTTGCGCACCGCGGCGGCCTGCGCGGCAACGGCCCCGCGACCGCGCAGGTGCTGCTCCATCTCGATTTCAACCTCGGACTCTTTGCGAATAACGCCTTCGACATCACCGTCAACCAAGCGGCCGCGGGCATCGCGCATCGCTTCGGCGCACTGGAAATTTTGGGCGGCATTCAACTGGCGCAAGCCACCGCGGGACCCAGCGGACTGTCGTACGGCGCGCACGCCACCGGCGATCTCAACGGATCAAGCAACGTGCAGTCCGCTGAGGCCACGCTGCTCGGTCTCACCGCTGGTGCGCGCGTGCAATGGTTCGGCATGAACATCGTCGTGGGCGCGGCACAGCTCCTCCCGTTGGCGTTCGACGCGCGCGGCACCATCGCCAACCCGGAGGTTGCGGGCGGCGCACGCACGAACTTCGGCGGCAGCGCGGGCGCGGGTCAGGCCACGGCGCGCGGTAACTTCCTCGATGGAATCGCCGGTCGCGTGAATGATTTCGGTCGTGTGCTCGGGACGTACGGCGGCGGGCGGCTCGTCTCGGTCGAGATCACGCGGCGTTTTTGAAGCGCGCTGCTTAACGTTGAGCGATGATCGCGTTGGCGGTGGCGACTTTTTGGGTGGCCACTTCACTTGACAAAATTCGACCTTCGGCCGAACCGCCGGAGCACGTCTTACGGACGATCAGTCTGGCCGCGGCGCGAGGAGAGTGTGAAGCCGCGCAAGTCGTGGTGCGAGCGGAGGCGACGGCGATCGAGTCGCTGGAGGCCGACGTCGAACCGCTCGTCGCGACAATTGCACTCTCAAACCCCCACCCTAACCCTCCCCCGTCAAGGGGGAGGGGAATAGGGGGGAGGGAAATTAGGGGGAGGGGAATAAGAGAGTGGGAAATCGTGCCCGTCGATCTCTTCCGTGTGGATTTCATCAACGTCGTTCGTCCCACCGGCGGCGATGGTTCCATCGGCGGCGATGGTTCCATCGGACCGTGGCCCGACCCGCTGATTCCGCAGCGTGACTTTTCGAACGGCGAGCGGCGGCGCGCCTTTCCCGTCGATGTCGCGCCAAACCACGCGCAACCGA
>JAHFDP010000004.1 GCA_023248955.1 Deltaproteobacteria bacterium | reverse complement strand
TTACAAGGAAACGGGCGCGTGCAAAACGCTGGTGGTGGCCGGCTGCCTCACGCAACGCTACGCCGACGTTTTGCAAGCGGAGATGCCGGAGGTCGATCACTTCGTTGGCACTGGCGCCTATCCACGCATCGCCGAGATCATCCGGGAAGAGCGCGACCGCGCGGTGATTCCCGATCCAGAATTCATTCACGATGCGCGAACGCCTCGGCGAAATTCGATGCCGCGCCACACCGCCTACTTAAAAATTTCCGAGGGCTGCGACAACGCCTGCACCTTCTGCATCATCCCGAAGCTGCGCGGACCGCAGCGGTCGCGGCCGATCGCGGACATCGTCGAAGAGGCGCACAAGCTCGCCGAGAGCGGCGCCGTCGAGCTGAATCTCGTGGCGCAGGATCTCACCGCCTACGGTTACGACCTTCCGGGCCGTCCGAAATTGCACGAGCTCTTGCGCGCACTCGGTGAAGTCCGTACGCGCTGGGTTAGGCTCCACTACGCCTACCCGCGCAACTTTCCCGACGAGCTCACACGCGCCATTGCCGAGACGCCGAACGTGGTGAAGTACCTCGACATGCCGCTGCAACACATCGCCGATCGCATGCTGCGCCGCATGAAGCGCGGACGCGACAAGGCGTGGGTGACGGCGCTCTGCGGAAAACTGCGCGAGCGCGTGCCCGACTTGACGTTCCGCACGTCGTTCATTGTCGGATTCCCCGGCGAGACGGAAGCCGAATTCGAAGAGCTGTGCACGTTTGTCGAGGAGCAACGCTTCGATCGCGTCGGCGTGTTCGAATTTTCGCGCGAAGAAGGTACCGAGAGCTACGATCTCGATGGCCAGCTACCCGCGCGCACCAAAGCGCAGCGACGAAAAAAACTGCTCGCCATTCAGCGGCGCATTGCGAAGCATCATCAAGCAAAGTTGGTCGGCCGTACGCTCGACGTTCTCGTCGAAGGGCCGAGCGACGAAACGCCGCTGCTGCTGGAAGGCCGCCACGCAGGCCAGGCGCCGGAGATCGACGGCAAGGTCTACATCAATCGCGGCACCGCGAGTCCCGGCGAGATCGTGCGCGTCATCGTCGAACAGGCCGGCGATTACGACGTGGTTGGCGGCATCGAAGGTGCGGAGGGGCCGGCGCTGGATCTGTCGACGATTCAGCCGATGGTCAGCGACGAGAAGCGAGCGGCTCGAGAAGCGGCTGCGAATACGAGCGGAACCGGAAAGAAGCCGGCGCTGTTGCCAATTTTGCGGCATTAGCCGGAAATCCACAGTTGCCGTGGAACCGAGACGGTCGAGCGTGGGTCGGCTGCGAGGCGCGGACGAGGAGCCCCCGGAAGCGCACTTTTCGGTGCGCTGAGGAGGCACCGGAGGAGCACCGAAGTAGACGGCCCGCGATCGGCCGTCGTAGGTAACGGCAATTGTGGTTTTCCGGCTTAGCGGCGCTCGAGCAGGACGAACGAAGCTTCGCGCGACGGCCGAGGTCCTGACACACGTACGTACGACTTCGACCATCCGTACGTACGAAAAAATTCCGCACCTTCGACGGGACCGAATTGCAGGTCGGCACCCGCGCCGGCGAGCTTCCGCTTCCAAGCGCGGCGCATTCCGCGGAGCAGAACTGGGCCGACCAGATCGGTGATCCAAAAGCCGATCGTTGGTTGAGCGCTCAGATCGCGCGCCAGATCGGCTACGGCACCGCGATCGAAATAGACGAGCAAACCTTCCGTGAGGACGAGCGAGCGACGAGCAGACGTCGCAATCCGCGAAAGAAACGCGCGGCGAGCGGGGCGATCGGTGAGATCGAGCGAGACGCTCTCCAAGGCGCAGAATGCAGAATCTCGGTCGAGAAGACGCGATTTCTCCTCGAGAAGCGCGGGAAGATCGATCTCCACCCAGCGCAGCGGACGCGGCAGATCGAGCCGATAAGGTCGTGCATCGAGTCCGGCGGCGAGGTTGATGACACAATCGATGTCGTGGGCGCGAATCGCTTCGAGCAGCAGCGAATCGATCGCCCGCGTCCGCGCGCGCAACGTTCGTTCGAGCGCGTCTCCGGTGTGGAGCTCGCGCGCCACCGCCGCGCCCCGCTCGCCCGCAAGCCGCGCAGCGAATGGATCCTCCGCAATGCGATGGTGCGCGACCCAGCGCGCGGTGTCGGCGATGCTTCCGATCATTTTCCCGCAAACTGGGGTGCGCGCTTTTCGAGATAGGCGGCCAGCCCTTCGCGCGCATCGTCGCTCTCGAAGAGAAATTGCTGCAACTCGCGCTCGAGCGCCAAACCTTCGGCGAGACCAACGTCGAGGCCGGACTGCACGCCACGCTTGATGCGCCCCACGGCCAGGGAGGCCTTCGACGGAGGGACGAATTGACGAGCGTAGGCGAGGACTTCATCGAGAAAGTTTTGTGCGGCGAGCGTCTTGTTGATCAAACCTGCGCCCTGCGCTTCAGCGACGCTCATCGTTTTCCCTTCGACCATTATTTCGAGCGCGCGCGACTTTCCGATGAGCCGCGCCAACCGCTGCGTACCACCGGTGCCGGGCAAGACGCCGAGCGCAACTTCTGGCAAACCAACCTTTCCGGCGTTCTCTTTGGCGATGCGCAAATCCGCCGCCAGCGCGATCTCCAGCCCGCCGCCGACACAGTGACCGTTGATGGCAGCAATCACGAGCTTCGGCGTCTGCTCCAGGCGCAGCAGCGTTTCGTTGGCGTGCAGGCAGAAAAAATATTTGAAGGTCGGGTCCACCTCGCGAAGCATCTCGATGTTGGCGCCGGCGCAGAAAAACTTTTCCCCCGCGCCGGTCAACACAATCACGTGCACCGAAGGGTCGAAGCGGGCACGCAAAACCGCATCATCGAGCTGCCGCATCATGGCGTAGCTGTAGGTGTTGGCAGGCGGATCCGTGAACGTCAGGACGGCGACGCCGCCTTCCAATCGGTAATCGACGAGCGTTCGCGTGGAGGGTGCTGTCCAGTCACGTTGGGTCATGGAAAACCTCGGTAGTTGTGCATCAGGAGATCAACGCCGTAGCCGATCACGCTGCCGATGATCCCCACCGCAATCGCTCGGAAGAATCCGAGTCCGTAACTTCCGATCACGGCAAACCAGACGATCATCGACGCGAACAATGGAATGAAAAGAATCCACCAGAGATGAGCAAGCGGAGTGGCGATGAGTGCGATCACTGCGCTCGAGACGAGCCCACGCGTAAGCGTGTTGCGTGGGTTGCTCGGCGCAACGATGGCCACCGCCGCCATCAGCACCAGCGCTGCGGCGATCCACTTCATCATGAGCCATGCTATAAAGTGCATTAATATCTCTTATTAAGTGCAATAAACTGCATCACTCTTCACCGAGTTCTTTTTTGGTCGCCTCATCGAGTTCCCTCGGAGGAACGACGTACGTTACGGGCGGCAGCGCCTTCACCCACGCCACCAGCGCGTTCATGTCGTCGTCCGTCAGTCCGGACGCGTGCGGAATCAACATGTTCATCGGCGGCGCCATCTTCTTGCCGTCGAGCCTGCGTCCCCTTTGCAGCGCCTCTTTGATCTGCGCTTCGCTGTAACGGCCAAGCCCGGTCTCCACGTCGCCGGTCAAGTTGGCGGACCAGACCTTGCCGCCCTCGGGAAACGGTCGATCGCTGCCGGCCATGAACCTGTCGTCCTCGCCTCGCGGCGCGCGCGTGCCGAGGTTGTGGCAATCGATGCACTCGGCGATGTGCGCGAGGTAACCGCCGTACGCGAGCTTGTCCTTGCGGTCGGGCGCGTGGACATCGCGTGCGGGAAGATGCGCCGCTGCTCCCAGGCGAACCGCCGTCTTGAAGAAGAACGGAATCTCGTTTTGCGGCCGCGGACGCAACTGCTCGACGATCGGAACGCTGCGCAAGTAGGCCACCATGGCGCGCACGTCTTCGTCGCTCATGACGCGGAATGCGGTGTAGGGCATCAGCGGAACGAGGAAGTGCCCATCCTTGTGAACGCCGTCGCGAATGGCGCGCATGATCTCGTCATCGTTCCAGGTGCCGAGGCCGCTCTTGGCGTCGCTGGTGATGTTGGGAACCCACAGTTTGACGCCAAGCGCCTTGTCAATCAGCAGGTTGCCGCCGGCAAGATAACCGTCCGTGCGCTCCGACTCGTGAACGATGTCTCCGCCCTCGCGCGTGCTGTGACAAACGCCGCAAGCGGTGACTTGATCGACGAGATACTGGCCACGCTTGAGTAGGTCCGGGGTCGCCTTGACCGTTCCGCTGGCGACGGGCCGAATGTATTTTCCGGTGCATGCAACGGTCGCGAAAATCAACACCACGAGCAACTTGCGCATGAATTTCTCCTCGAAGGGCGGCGGAAAGTAGCACCGCAGTGGCCAACGCGCGAGGGGAGGCATAAGCTCCGACGCCTATGCCCCTTTCCGACCTTGTGGTGACTGACGAGCTTCTCGCGGCGCTTCCGAAAACCGATCTGCACTGCCACCTCGACGGATCGCTCCGCCTCAAAACGATTCTCGAGCTGGCCGAAGCGCAAGGCGTGCGGCTCCCCGCCAAAGACGAAGCCGGCCTCGCGCGCGCCATTCACATGGGCGAAAATGTCGGTTCACTCGAGGAATTTCTCAAAGCCTTCGACATCACGCTCTCGGTGATGCAAACGGAGGAAGCGCTGTACCGCACCGCCTATGAGTTGTGCGCCGATGCGGCCGCGGAAAATTGCCGACTCCTGGAGGTGCGCTACTCGCCGGTGCTTCACCAGAAGCGCGGGCTCAAGCTCACGGCCATCGTCGAAGCGGTCCTCGAAGGCTTGCGCGCGGGCGAACGGGAAACCGGCATCCGCGCCGGCGCGCTGGTGTGCAGCATTCGCAACATGAGCCCGGATGTCAGCTTGAGACTCGCGGAGCTGTCCGTCGCCTACAAAAACAAGGGCGTGCTCGGATTCGATCTCGCCGGCGCCGAGCAGGATTTCCCAGCGAAAAATCACAAAGAAGCTTTTCAGCTCATCCTCGACAACAACGTCAATTGCACCGCGCACGCCGGTGAGGCGTACGGTCCTGCGTCGATCGCGCAGGCGATTCACTTTTGCGGTGCGCACCGCATTGGCCACGCCGTTCGGCTACGCGAAGATGGCGATCTGCTCAACTACGTCAACGATCACCGCATCCCGCTCGAGTGCTGCCCGACCTCCAACGTGCAGACCGGTGCCGTCGCCGACATGTCGAGCCACCCACTGAAATTTTATTTGGACTTCGGCTGCCGCGTGACCATCAACACCGACAACCGGCTCATCACCGACACCACCGTGACCAAAGAACTGGTCACCGTGGCGCGCGCGCTAAAACTCAACGCGGTCGACATTCGCAACTTGCTCATTCACGGATTCAAGAGCGCCTTCTTGCCCTTTCACGATCGCGCGGAACTTCTGCGACGCGTGACCAAAGAGATGGACGAGACGTTTGCGAAATTCGCCAAGCAAGAGCGCAAAACCGGGCTGACCGCGGTTTAGCGCGCCATGTCAAAAGTCATCTGCATGGTGTTGGCGGGCGGCGAAGGCCGGCGCATGGATCCGCTCACGCGCGACCGCGCCAAACCCGCGGTGCCGTTTGGCGGGCGCTACCGCATCATCGATTTCGTGCTCTCGAATTTTGCGAATTCGGGGCTGCTCAAGATCAAAGTGCTCACGCAGTACAAATCAGATTCGCTCAACACGCATCTGTCGCGCGCGTGGCGACTTTCCGCGTTTCTCGGGCAGTACGTCGAAGCCGTTCCCGCGCAAATGCGCACGGGGCCTGAGTGGTTCAAGGGATCGGCCGATGCGATTTATCAAAACCTAAACCTGGTCACCGACGAAGATCCCGATCAGGTTTGCGTCTTCGGCGCCGACCACGTCTACCGCATGGACGTGCGGCAGATGCTCGACTTTCATGAACAGAAAGGCGCCGACTGCACCGTCGCCGCGATCCCCGTCCCGCTTGCGGCGGCAAGTGAATTCGGCATCATCGAGATTGACGAAAGCGGTCGCATGATCTCGTTCGCTGAAAAGCCCGCGACGCCCAAGCCCATGCCCACCGATCCGACGCGCTGCCTTGCGTCGATGGGCAACTACATCTTCACCACCGAAGCGCTGGTCCATGAAATCGTGCGCGACGCGGGCACCGACAGCGCGCACGACTTCGGAAAATCGATCATCAGCGAGATGCACAAACGCGCCAAAGTCTTCGTCTACGACTTCGCAAAAAACAACGTGCCTGGTCAGACGGAGCGCGAACGCGGCTACTGGCGCGACGTCGGATCGGTCGGTTCCTACTTCAGCTCCAACATGGATCTCATCGACGTCGATCCCGTTTTTTCGCTCTACAATGACCGCTGGCCGCTCTACACTGCGCAGTCCAACAGCCCACCGGTGAAATTCGTTTTCAACAACCGCGACGAGGGCCGCGTTGGTTACGCCACCGATTCGATCGTGTGCGACGGCTGCATCGTCTCCGGCGGACATGTGCACCGATCAATCTTATCGCCCGACGTGCGCGTCAACAGCTACTCGGAGATCGACGAATCGATTCTCTTCGAAGGCGTGCGCGTTGGCCGGCGCGTGCGCTTACGCCGCTGCATCATCGACAAGAACGTGGAAATTCCGGCAGGCACCGAGATCGGATTCAACGCCGAAGAAGACGCGCGGCGTTTTCACATTCGCGAAGGCATCGTCATCATTCCGAAGGGAATGAAGATCGAATAGGGGCTCCCATGCGTCGCCTCGCTTTTCTCTGGCACATGCACCAACCGGTTTACGTCGATCCGCTTACCGGCGAATCGATCTTGCCGTGGGTGCGCTTGCACGCCACGCGGGCCTACTACGACATGGGCCGCGCCCTCGAGACCTTTGGCGACGTGCGCGCGACGGTGAACTTCACGCCCTGCTTGGTGAAACAGCTCGAAGCCTTTGTGGATGAATCGGCCAAAGATCGTTTCCTCACACTCTCGTCACTGCCGCCGTCCGATCTTTCGGCCACCGATCGCCAGCAGATCGTGCGCCACTTTTTCATGGTGAATTGGGACACCGGTGTGTGGCCCATTCCGCGCTACGGCGAGCTGTTGGAAAAACGTGGCCGCGATTTAAGCCGCGTGAATTTGGCGGAGGCGGCGACCGCGTTTTCCGAGGAGGAGCTTCGCGATCTTCAAGTGCTCTTCAACTTGGCGTGGATGGGATTTTCGGCGCGCGAAGAAGACGAAACCGTGGCCGCTCTGCTCAAAAAGGGGCGAGCTTTTTCGGAGCTCGACAAAGCGGCGCTACTCGCGGCGCAGACAGGAATCGTGGCGCGCATTCTTCCGCTCTGGAGGAAGCTGTCGGAGCGCGGACAGGTCGAGCTTTCGACGACGCCGTTCAACCATCCCATTTTACCGCTGGTCATCGATACCGACGCGGGACGGCGCGCGATGCCGCAGGCGCGCTTGCCATTGCGGTTCACGGCTCCCGATGACGCGCGCGAGCAGGTCCGGCGCGCACTGGCGCAACATGCGCGCGTGTTCGGCGCGTTGCCGCGCGGGATGTGGCCCGCCGAGGGGAGTGTGTCACCCGAGGCGCTGGCGATGCTGGCTTCCGAAGGCGTGCAGTGGGCCGCGTCTGACGAAGGCGTCTTGGCGCAGAGTGCGCCGGCCGATCTAACGGGGGCACCGAACGCGCGCTTTCAACCGTGGCGCGTGGCCGCGGGCGATCGCGACATCGCCATGATCTTTCGCGATCACGCGCTCTCCGATCTGGTCGGCTTTACTTATTCGAAAAACGATCCCGCACAGGCCGTGCAAGATTTCGTAGGGCGCGTCGCCGCGACACCAGATGGCTCGCTCGTCAGCGTAATTCTCGATGGCGAAAATGCGTGGGAGCACTACCCCAATTCGGGCCGTGATTTTTTTCGCGCGCTTTACGACAAACTTTCGTCGAATGGCGAATCGATTCGCACGACCACCGTCAGTGACGCCATTGCGGAAACGGCGCCGACCTCCCGCATTACGGCGATTCATTCGGGAAGTTGGATCGACGCAAACTATCGCATCTGGATCGGCCATCCCGAAGACAATGCCGCGTGGGAGGAGATCCGCCGCGCGCGTCTTCGCCTCGAGGCGCGACGGCTGGAAGGAACGATGTCCGCAGAAATAGCAAACGCAGCACTGGATCTGATCCTCATTGCCGAAGGCAGCGACTGGTTTTGGTGGTATGGCGACGATTTCGCCACCGAGACCAAAGTGGAATTCGACGCGCTCTTTCGACGTCATCTCGAAAAAGTTTGGCGCCTCCTCGGAGAGGCGCCACCCGCGCAGCTGGCCCACCCCATCGCCGCGATTTCGGCGGCCCGCCGCGCGATTCGCGAACCGACGGCGCTCATCCATCCACGCATCGACGGCAAACTGCGCGCCTATTTTGAATGGCGCGGCGCGGGCTGCTATACGGCCGACGCCGATCACGGATCGATGCATGGCGGACCCGCGGCGTTTTCCGCGCTCCATTTCGGTTTCGATCTGGAGCGCCTGTACCTGCGACTCGATCCGGCATCCGAAGCCAGCCATGTTCGCGACGTCGCACAGACGCTGAATATTTTCATTACCGCAGCAGGGGATCGCGAATGGTCGACGACACTGGCGCTCGACGGATCGGCACCGACGCCGGAGTTCATTGAGCTCGCACTGGACAAGATCATCGAGCTGGCTATTCCGTTTTCGCTCCTGAATGCGAAGCCCCGAACCGGGATTAAGCTCGCGGTGCGCGTGCTTCGTGGCGACGTCGAAATCGAGCGGTTGCCCCGCGTCGGCTTCATTGCGCTCGACGTTCCAGATTCTGATTTCGAACGGGTCCAATGGATGGTTTAATGACCAAAAGGTCAGCCACCCATGGAAACCAAAATCACGCGCGTCACCGATCCTTCGTCCGGTGCTCACCACATGGCGGGAAGTTCCGCGTGCGTGGTGATGCTCTATCCGCACGGGCCGCAAATGGGGAAGCGCTTCGTCTTGGACAAGGACGAGACAGTGGTCGGCCGCGATCCCACATGTGACATCGCGCTCGACGATCTCGACAACGTCTCGCGCCGTCACTGTTCGATTCTCTGCCGCGAAGACGATTTCGCCATCACCGATCTGGGCAGCAAGAACGGAACGTTCGTCGACGGCGTGGAAACGCACGGCGTTCAGCCACTGCGATCGGGATCCACCATCAAAGTCGGCAGCGCCATTTTCAAATTTCTTTTCGGCGACGAAGTGGAAACCGCCTACCACGAAGCGATTTATCAACTCACCATTGCCGACGCGCTGACGCAGATCAGCAACAAGCGTTACCTGATCGAATACCTCGAGCGCGAAATGGGCCGCGCGCTGCGCTACAGCCGGCCGTTCGCGCTGCTGATGATCGATCTCGATCACTTCAAAAAGATCAACGACGAGAACGGCCATCTCGCCGGCGATATGGTCTTGCGGGAGATCGCGGGCCTCATCAAATCCCGTGTCCGCAAAGAAGAGTGCTTCGCGCGCTACGGCGGCGAGGAGTTCGCGCTGGCCATGCCCGAAGCAACGGCCGAGGGCGCGCAGCTGGTCGCGGAACGAATTCGTGCGCTCGTGGCAGAGACGACGCTGAAGTTCGAAGGGAAGACGATCGCGGTGACCATCTCGGGCGGCGTGGCGCAACTCACAACGCAGATGACCAGTCCGCTCGACTTCATCAAAGCGGCCGATGAACGGCTTTACCGAGCGAAAAAAGAGGGGCGGAACAGAATCGTTTAGCTGGCACGCGCGCATCCCCTTCGAGCTTTCGTGCGTTGCCACCTTGCTGAACGCCAGCCTATTCTGCGCGCCCCCCCGGGAGCTCCCATGGCCGTTGATCTCGTTCTGGTTCTGCACAACCATCAGCCTGTCGGAAACTTCGGGCACGTCTTCGCGCGCGCGTACGAACAATGCTACCGCCCGCTGCTCGATCGGCTGGCCGCGCATCCGCGCGTGAAAGTCGCGCTGCACCACACCGGCCCGCTCTTGGAATGGATGGAGAGCGAGCGCAAGAGCTACCTCGACGATCTGCGCAGCTTGGCGGAGCGCGGACAGGTGGAGCTCGTGGGCGGCGGATTTTACGAGCCGATGTTGGCGGTGCTGCCGGACCGCGACGCGCGCGGACAGATCAAGATGATGGCGGACTTTTGTCAGCGGCGCCTCGGCGCGCGGCCGCAAGGCATGTGGCTGGCCGAGCGCGTGTGGGATCCCGATTTGCCTCGCGTCATCGCGCCGACGGGCATGCGCTACACGCTGCTCGACGACAGCCATTTTTTCGCGGCGGGGCTCACGGGGCGGCTTTCCGGCCACTACGTCACTGAGAAAGCTGGATCACCGCTGGCGATTTTTCCGATCGATCAAGCACTGCGTTACGCGATTCCCTTTCAGGATGTCGACGCGGCGATGGCCGAGCTGAAAACAGCCGGAGAGGGGCGCGAGCTCGCCCTGACTTACGGAGATGACGGCGAGAAATTTGGACTGTGGCCGGGGACGAACGACTGGGTTTTCGGCAAAGGCTGGCTGGATCGTTTTCTCACGCGCATCGAGGAAAGCGGCGATTGGCTGACCACCCGCCACCCGAGCGAAATGCTGTCGCGCCCGGCGCAGGGACGCGTCTACCTGCCGACCGCGAGCTACGCGGAGATGGGAGAGTGGTCGCTTCCCGCGGCGTCGACGCGCATTTACGAATCGCTCGTTCACGAGCTGCAAGATCGACGTACGTACGAACAGTACAAACCGTTCGTACGCGGCGGAATCTGGCAGGGCTTTCTTGCCAAATATCCGGAAGCCGATTCGATGCACAAACGGATGCTGCAGGTTTCGGATGCAGTGGAAGCGGCCGCCGAGGCTGCGCCCTCAGGAGGACAGAACCCCCTCTTAGACGCAAAGCGCGAGCTCTACCGAGGCCAATGCAATTGCGCGTACTGGCACGGCCTCTTCGGCGGGCTTTATTTGAACTACTTGCGGCACGGCGTCTATTCATCACTGATTCGCGCCGATGCCCAAGCAGCGCGGGCGCGCCACGGCGAGGAGTTTCTGCTTGCCACGCGCGCGGATGTCGATCGCGATCTCTCCGACGAATCGGTTTTGGAAAACGCGCGGCTCTGGGCGTGCATCGATCCGGCGAGCGGTGGCAGCGTGTTGGAAATCGATCATCGTCCGTCGGCGTTCAATCTTTCGAATGTACTTGGCCGCAATGACGAAGCGTTCCACGACAAAGTTCGTGCGATCGATGCCAAGGGCGATCACGGCGGCGGCGCGAATGATTCGCCATCGACCATTCACGGCGAAGCCAAAGCGAAGGAGAAGGGACTTTCGCGCCTCTTGGCCATCGACGGCTATCGTCGCGGAAGTTTCTTGGAGCGCTTTTACACGGCGGGAACTGGCCCGGGCGAAAGCGGCGGGAACGAAAACGATCTCGCCGGATTTGCCGCCGCACGCTGGGCATTGGGACCGGTGCAACTGACCTCGGCCGGCGCGCAAGCGACGCTTTCGCGCACCTCCGCGACGTTTGGCGGGCGCTCACTTCGCGTGGAAAAAACGTTCACGCTTCAGCGCGCCGGTGCGCATCTCGAAGCGGCATACACCGTGACGAACGGCGGCGTTGAACCGATCGACGGCACGTTCGCAGTGGAGTTCAATTTGTCGCTGCTTGCGGGCGATGACGCGGAGCGTTTTTACGAGCTACCGGGCGGCGTCCGCGCACGGCTCAACACGCGCGGACAGAGTGACGGAAACACGCTCGTGCTGGCCGATTGCTGGAGCAAGCTGCGCGTATTGCTGACGTCCGAACGCGCGCGAATTTTCTGGCGCTACCCGATCGAAACGGTGAGCCAATCCGAAGAAGGCTTCGAACGGACCTGGCAAGGATCGTGTGTACTGCTCGGCATTCCGCTCAAGCTCGCGCCGGGCGCGGCGGAGCAGTTCAGCGTTCTCCTCGACGTGAGCACGTGGGAACCGGCGGAGCGGGATCGCGCATGACCTTGCGAACGGATGGAGCCGCGCGATGAGCGAATTGCGAAAAGATCCCGTCGTCGGCCGCTGGGTGATCATCGCCGCCGATCGCGCGGGCCGGCCGAACGACTTCTCCGAGCGCACCCTGCACCACGGTGGACGCTGCCCCTTCGACGACGGCCAAGAAACGCTCACGCCATCCGAGACGATGGCCTACGCGGCGCCGGGACGCTCGCCCAATGCACGCGGCTGGTATCTGCGCGTGGTGCCCAACCGCTTTCCCGCGCTCACCATCGAGGGCGCGCTACTGCGCGAAGGCGTCGGCATCTTCGACAAGATGAGCGGCATCGGCGCGCACGAAGTGATCATCGAGACGCCGCGGCACGAAACGTCGATGGGCGATCTGAGTCGCGCGGAAGTGGAGAGCGTGCTGGCCGCTTATCGCGATCGCATTCGCGATCTAAAACGCGACGAGCGGTTTCGGCACATTCTCGTTTTCAAAAACCAGGGGCGCGCCGCGGGCGCAACGCTCGAGCACGCGCATTCGCAACTCATCGCGCTGCCGATCGTTCCGCGCAACGTGATCGAAGAGCTTCGCGGTGCCGAGGCCTACTTCACGCACAAAGAGCGCTGTCCCTACTGCGACATCATCGCGCAGGAGCGCAAAGACAGCGTGCGGCTTATTTTCGAAAACGAACACGCCATCGCGCTCGCGCCGTGGGCGCCGAAGAGTCCGTTCGAAACATGGGTGCTGCCGAAGACGCACGCCGCCAGTTACGAAGAGGCGCCCGATGCGTTGCGCAGCGGTGTGGCGGAAGTGATGCGTGTGGTGTTGCGCAAACTCGACGTGGCGCTGGAACGGCCACCGCTCAACTACATGCTGCACACCGCACCGCTGCGCGATAAGCCGAGCAGCTACTACCACTGGCATTTCGAAATCGTGCCGCGGTTGACGGGCGTGGCGGGATTCGAATGGGGAAGCGGATTTTTTATTAACCCGACGTCGCCAGAGGAGGCGGCGGCGTTTTTGAGAAAAACGGAGGTTGGGTAGTCGCAGTGCCAGGACTTCTGCAAACAACGTTACCGCTTCGTCTTTCGCGTCCGCACCGCGCTCCGCTTCTTCTTCGGCGGTTCCGGGTCCGGCCACCAGCGCGCGAGATCGAGCTCCACGGCATCAAACGGCTTAGCGCGCATCTTCAACGCACGCGCGATTGCCTTCAGCCGAGCTGGCATATTTTATTTAGGATAGAACGGCCGCTTGGAAGTCGGAAGTTTCAATACCTGTTCATTGACGGAACAAACTTTCACGTTCGTCGAACAACAGTAGAAAGAGAACCAACGCTTGTGGTTATCGGTGTCGATGAAACCAACCGCAAGAGCGTATTGGCAATGGTCCAGGGTGACAAGGATAGCCGAGCCGCGTGGGAGATGGTGTTCGCACAGCTGAAGGAACGGGGCCTGGACGCGTCAGCGGTCAAACTCGGAATAATGGACGGATTACCCGGACTCGAGGCTGCTTTCCGGGAAGCCTTCTTAAATGCGCGTACTGCAAGGTGCTGGGTGCATAAAGCAACCATTGAATCACTCGTCGATCGGCGACTGCCGGCTGAGCACCCGCTCCGTCGCTTCAAGGCGCAAGCCTGAGAACAAAACCCGCTGTTGCTTTTCGCGTCCGCGCATCAATCATTCGTACGCTACTTACTATCGTATGTCAAGTATAATATATCAAAACTCTACAATAACTCAACCACATGTTCTCGCTTCGGTTTTGTTTTTCAACAGCCTGCTAGGGGCCCGGCGACGTTTTCCATTCTCGGCGCCAGATAGGCGGTCTTTCGACCCCCCCCCCTTCGCCGACGCGTAATCCATCAGGGTTTCATCTCTACTTCGACGGGCGTAAGGGTGTTCGTTCCCTTCTCGCCCCAAAAACTGCGACCCCAGCATTTGAGAACACCAGCACCGGTGATGGCGCAAACCTGGCCCCAACCGGATGAGATTGCGGTAACCCCCGAAGCGAGGCCAACGACGTCGCCGGGTGTCGAACGGTCTGTGGTGGTGCCATCGCCCAGGGTGCCCCAAAAATTAGCGCCCCAGCACTTCAGGCCTCCCTCCGCGCCGATGACACACGTGGAAGTCCCTACGTCCATCGCCGCAACGCCCGAAAGGCCCACGACATCGACGGGCGTGAAGTGAGACTCCGTTGTGCCATCGCCCAAGCTACCCGCCTGGTTGTTGCCCCAACATTTGACGGTGCCTGCGTCGGTGAGGGCGCAAACGAAGGAGTGGGATACTCCGATGCGCGAAACGCCCGACCCCAGGCCAATAACGTCGACTGGAGTGGGGACCGCCAAAGCCGACTCGCCATTTCCAACCTGGCCAGACATATTGTTTCCCCAACACTTCACGCCACCAGTACTGGTCACGGCGCAGCTGGTCCCCCACGCGTCGATGTCGATCACCCCGGGGCCAAGGCCGGGTTCATCGACCGGAGACAGATAGGCCTGAGTGGTGCTCCCGTCGCCGATAGGCTCTTCGTCGTCTTCCGTGTTGTTCCAGCATTTGACCCCAACGTTGAGCAGAACACAGGTGTGCTCCTCACCGATCGCTATTGCGGTAACCCCCGACTCCAGTCCAACGATGTCGGTCGGGAGCGGGCTCACACCACGATCGCCGAACATGCAACCTTGCGCGCCCCAGCACCTGACGCCGCCGGCGCTGCTCACCGCGCAGGCGTAGCCTCCCCCCACAGCGATGGCCTTGACGCCCGATCCAGGGTTCTGAACCTCGACGGGCACCGTGCGGTCGGTAGTGGTCCCGTCGCCAAGTTGGCCGCAACTGTTTCTTCCCCAACATTTTATTGCGCCACTGCAAGTGACGGCGCAGGCTGAATCGGAGCCTACCGACACGAGCCTTATCTTGTTGTTGTCGACACCTCCGGCGCAGGCGTCTTCATGGAGATGGATGGGCAACTGCTTCACGTTGCCGTTCCGACAACCCACGACGAGCAGGAGACCGAGGAGTGCGGGGAGGTGCGCATTTCCGGTCGGGAAGAGCATGCTGTTTCCTCCGGTCGACAACCTCGTCAGAACCTCACGTCAACGGGTGTCAGGCGATTGGTCATGCTGCCATCACCAAGGCCACCCTCATCATTTTTGCCCCAACATTGGATGCGATTGTCGCAGGTCAATGCGCAGGTGTGACCGTAGCCCGCGCTGATGGCGCGAACAGTCGAGGTAAGACCAAGAACGTCAACGGGCGTCAGGCGATCGCTGCTCGTCCCGTCGCCGAGTTGGCCTGAACCATTCGCTCCCCAACAGCGGACCCTGCCGGCACTGGTCAGCGCGCACGCATGGACGCCTCCCACACTCACCGCCACCGCGTCCGAGAGACCAACGACGTCGACGGAGCCGCTCAGAACGTCAACAGTGGAATTGTTTCCCAGTTGGCCACTGAAATTTTGCCCCCAACATTTGACGCCGCCGCCGCTGGTCAGAACACAAGTTTGCACGTCGCCAACGGAGAGCGCTACCACGCCGGAGGTCGGGCCAAAAACATCGATGGGCGTGGGGGGGATGCCTCTCGGAGAGCCCGCGTTTCGGCCACTCCAGCAAAAAACAGCGCCGGTGTTGGTCAAGACACAGTTGGTTTCGCTCGACGCCAGGGCAACAGCGCCCGAGCTGAGGCCGACCACATCGATGGGTTCCGGGTTGTCCGCGTCACCGTGGTTGGCCGGAAGCCCATCGCCAAGCGGCTCCAACCCATCCTCGCCTGTCCCCCAGCATTTGACACCACCTGCAGTCGTCAAAACGCAGGTGTGCTCCTCTCCGACGGCGATGGCAGTGACGTTCGCGAGGCCAGGGATATCGGTGGGCGTCGGATGCGGCCGACTGCCCGAAAAGTTGTCGCCCTGGGTTCCCCAGCAGAGAACGCGACCGCTTTGTCTCAGCACGCACGCCTGGCCGTAGCCGGCGGAGACCGTCTTGATGTCGGAGGGAAGTCCTAGAACATCGATGGGAGTAGCGCGGTTGTTCGTCGTTCCATCGCCAAGTTGGCCGAATTTATTTCGTCCCCAGCACTTGACGTGGCCGGAGCTCTCCAGCGCGCAGGTAAAATCCCCACCCGCGCTGACCACGCGCAGCGATTTTTCGCTGGATTCGCCGCCGCAGACATCCGAACGGCCGGTGAGTAGAATCGGCAGCTCGTTATTGCTGGCATCGCTGTGAATGAGCAGTCGAGCGCTGTGGCTCCCGTCGAGCAGGGGCCTGTAGGTAACGGTCAACGTCGCGGAGGCGTTGCCCTCGATGGTTATCGGTGCGGCAGGGCTTGCGGAAAAAAAGGCAGCTTGTCCACCCTCGAGAAGTAGCTCGCGAAGATGGGCCGAATCGCGGCCAAGGTTGTTAACCGTCACGCTGCGCGCGACGGCGGTGCCGGGCGCCGTGCTGCCGAAGTCGAGCGACTGAGGATCGGCCGTGAGCGTCACGCGAACAACTCTCAGGTTGCCGTTGCGGCAACCAACTCCGAAAAGAGCGAGGACCGCGAGCAGACGATGCGCACCCATTTTAGAACCGAACCTCTACGGGGGCAGCGCGATCCGTTGTGGTGCCGTCCCCGAGCTGGCCCGATGAGTTATCTCCCCAGCACCAGACCCTACCCGCGTTGGTGACGGCACAGGAGGATTTGAAGTTGGTCGAGAGCGCCACTACCCCAGAGGAGAGGCCAAGCACATCGACGGGAACGGTCCGGCTCGTGGTAGTACCATCTCCGAGCCGACCCTCACTGTTATCTCCCCAGCATTTGATAGCGCCGTCCGAGGTCAGAACACAGGCATGTGCGCCCCCCGCGCTCATGGCGACAACGTCGAAGCTGGACAAAGCGAGCAGATCCAGTCCTGATACAACCGAACCTTGAGAATTGTAGAAGCGACCCCGACACTCCACGTTGCCGTCACGGTTCAGGATGCAGATAAAACCCCAACCAACGGCGATCTTTTCAGCAAGGGAGGTCAGACCGACGAGCTCAACGGGTCTAGCTATTATGCCATTATCGTCGTCAGCGATCTGCCGCGCTAAGTTGTTGCCCCAGCAGATGACCTTGCCTTCGCTGGTGACGGCACAGAGGGTTCCGCTCAAAGCAAGATCGAGCACCCCGGAGGTAAGGCCGACCTGATCAACCGGCGGACCGTCCCTTACCTCATTTCCTCCCCGAACGGGCTCCTCTCCGTCATAGTTGTTCCAACATTTTACTCCACCGACATTCGTGAGAACACAAGTGGAATCTTCACCTTGGCGTATCGCAACAACGCCCGAAGAGAGACCGACGACGTCCGTTGGAAGCGGACGCAGATGGTCGGGAAGGTCCTTTCTCGCATAACATCCCTGCGTACCCCAGCATTTGACGCCGCCCCGGTCGTTGAGCGCACAACCGTAGCCGGACCCCGCAGCGATCTCTCTCACTCCGGGTCCGAGCCCCAGAACCTCCATCGGCGTCAAGTGGCTAGCGCCGGTTCCATCGCCGAGCTGTCCGCAATCGTTGCCCCCCCAGCAGCGGACACTACCCCCACAGGTCAGAGTGCAGGTGAAATCCCAGCCCGCTGCGACGCGGGCAATCTTGCCGCTGTCGGAACCTTTCGCGCAGATCTCGGGAGGAACGAGCGGCCTCTCGATGTGTTTCAGATTGGGGGCGCGGCAACCGATGGCCTGAAACGCGCAAACCCAAACGAGTAAACGAAACAACATGCCGCCCACCTTTGAAATGAGGGGAGTGGGAGTATCCTGCCACGGCTCGACAGCTCTACAAAGCGAATGACCGCGGCCATTCCGATGACGGCTTACCAGGTGGGTAGCTAAGCGTGATAAAATGCCCGTCGGCGCATGCCCAATTCTATAAAATTGTGCCTCCTCCTCTTTCTCGGGGAGGCCTGCCGGAACTCCTCTGGGGTTACCTCCATCGCGAAAGGCCTGACGGCGAATCCGGCAACGCTGGATTTCGGCACCACTCCAGTCGGGTCCACCGTCTCGCGAACCACCAAGCTCAGCAACAGCGGGGGCGCGTCGCTCCTCGTCGAGATCAAGATCGACGGCGTGCAAAAAAGCCTTTTCACGACCAAGGTTGCCACTGCCACGATCGGCGCTGGTGCGTCTCTCGAGGTGAGCGTGGTCTACCTTGCCACAACCGAGGGATCGCATCAGGCGCGCCTGCTCGTTCACAGTGCCCCCGAATTGACGATCGATCTGCTGGGCAACGCCAAAGCCGACTGTAGCCAAACCGGCTGCCACTCCCCCGCCGGCTCCTGTTTTGAGGCTCAAGGCACCTGCACGGCCGGTGTCTGCAGCTACCAACCCAAAGCCGCTGGCACCGCCTGTGACGACGGCGATGTCTGCACCAAGGGCGACGTCTGCACGAACGGCGCTTGCGCGGGAACACGCCAGAGCGATTGCCGGCCCGCGTCGTGCAATTGGCCCTGCGTGGTTAGCGCCGATGGTACAAGTTGCGTCGCGGACGTCGGTGCGCACATCTGCGGTGGAACCTGCGTCCTCAATTCGAGTCCGCTCAGCTGCGGGAGCTCCTGCACACCATGTCCCGGAGCGGACGACGGTTCGGCTGTCTGTAGCAACCAGACGTGCACTGTCATGTGCAGCGACACGCGAAAACCGTTGACTGGAATCATCGCGGTTTCCGCCGGAGCCACCTCCACCTGCGCAGTGACCAGCGCGGGAGGCGTCAAGTGTTGGGGATGGCCTGGCGACAACTGGGGTCAAGGTAGGCTCCTTGGCTCACCGATGAGCACGCCGCAGTCGATGCCCGTCGATGTACCTGCGGTAACGGACGCAGTTTCGGTCTCGGTGGGAAAGTCCCACGCCTGTGCGTTGACCTCCACGGGGAGCGTCTGGTGCTGGGGTGGGGTAGCGGGCATTCCGTTGTTGGGCGATGGAACGAGGAGTGCTCGGAGTGGCCCGGTGCTCGTTTCGGGGCTCGGGAACAACGCGCTCTCGCTCTCTGCTGGCGCATCGCACACCTGCGTGGTGACCAGGGCCCATACGGTCAAGTGTTGGGGTGACAACAACGGGGGCGAACTGGGAAATGGAACGATTGGTGGATCTTCGGCCGCGCCACTGGACGTGGTGAACCTCACCGATGCTGTTTCGGTTTCTACTTCCTTGGACGGACCATTTTCGGCCACCTGCGCGGTCACCCAATCGGGTGCAGCAAAATGCTGGGGAGGGTGGAAACCGGGCGCTACAGCTCCTGCTCCCGAGGATGTTGCTGGCCTCACTTCGGGAGTGATCTCGGTATCGCCATCGGGCGGCGTCGTTGATGGCTGCGCCCTCATGAGCCCTGGAAGCGTCAGCTGTTGGGGGCCATTTGGACCACCGCCTTCTACAGCCACCGGGTTGCCGAGCGACATCGTTTCGATGGCATTGGGTGGCTATGACCAGACAGGATGCGTGCGAACCGCTTCCGGAACGGTTTCCTGCTTCAACTTCTCGGGCGGGCAAGCCTCCGGCGTTTCAGCTATCTCGGGAATCAGCGGAGCTTCGCAGCTTTCGTGCGGGTCCACCCACTGTTGTGTAGTCGTCGCTGGGCAGGTCAAGTGTTGGGGATTCGACCAGTATGGTCAGCTCGGCGATGGCAGACCTGCTGCGAAGCCGCTGCCCGTTCCTCTCAAGATTGCGGCCTCCGCCAACGCCGCGCAGGTGGCGATCCGCAGCGACGGCGGCTGTCTTGTCACCAAGGCTGGCGCCGTCCAATGTTGGGGGGAGAGCAACACCTCAGGACAGCTCGGCGACGGAACGACGCAAAACCGGGTCGGTCTGATCGACGTGAAGGGGCTCTCCGCAGGGGTAACCCACCTCGCCAGCGCGGAAACCAGCACCTGTGCGGTGACCAGCACGGGCGTTGTCTGTTGGGGCGAAGGCCCTCTGGGCAACGGGATCCACAACAGTAGCGTTCCCGTTGCGGTCTCCGGCCTGAGCTCCGGCGTCCAGAGTATTTGCGCCCAGGAGTATGACACCTCCACCGGATACTGCGCAGTAGACGCGGCTGGTGCGGTGCAATGTTGGGGCTCCAATTTTGGTGGCCAACTCGGTGATGGAACAACGGTGGACCGAACCACCCCAGTCGTTGCGACCGGACTGACCTCGGGCTATTCGGCGGTCTCCTGCCGATACCAGGCGACCTGTGCCCTGAGCCATTCGGGAACGGCGAAGTGTTGGGGACCAGCGTGGAATACCACGAAGACACCGACCGATGTGGCAGGTCTCACTGGTGTAACGGCAATTAGCAGTCTCCCCGGCGCGGTTCTGGTGGCACTCAACGATGGTTCGGTGAAGTTAGTGAATGCCTCATTGAACCCCCAGGGGTTCCCACCGATCACTCTTCGGGGAACGGCACCAGGTGTCGTCTCACTTGCCGGGGGCTGCCTTTTGACCATCGGAGGCGAAGTCCAGTGTCGTAAAGGACCCGGTAGCGGTGTTGCCAACCTCGACGGATCGGAGCAGGACGTTGCCGATGTCTACGGATTCCACTCTGGAGCGACGTTCATCACGGCAGGGCATAACGACACAACCTGCATCGTCGATCAACGGGGAGCGATCGATTGCTTCGGGCGGTATTACGACCCGTTCTTGAACGATCAATTTGGCGGCTGCTCAAACTCCAGAAGTCCAAGCGAGCCGGTCAACGTTGTCGTCCCCTGATGCCTTCGGTTGCGCGACGGTCGGCGGAATTTCAGGTTTTCACGTTGTCGATGGCCACAGACAGAAGCGCGGGCATGCGCCACTTTGGAGTAGGGAGCTCGCATGGAATGTTGAGCAGGACGCTTTTTCGCCGCCTCGTTCCGTGAATTGGGCACTGCGCGTGTCGGTCTCTAAACGGGACCAGCAGCCACTCCTGTCCGAATGCACCGGCGCGTGCGTTGTCGGAGCGAAGCAGGTTGCTGCGTCACTGGCGACGTGGCTCGGCGTTCAGCGTCCGCGCGCGGTCCTCCTCAGGCCGGGGCGATCATCGAAAGACGCCGCCAAAAACGAGCGCTGGCAGATCGTGATCAACGAGAACGTGGAGGCCGATCAATGATCCAACGGCCACACATCACCGCGTGGCGCTCGAAAGCGCCCTGGGCAACCAATGCCGTTTTCCGCAAACGGTTCGTCGTCGACAACCCATGGTTTTCCGGACAGGCCGAAATCGCGACCTACCACCCGGAAGAAATTCTTGGAACGAAGCTGCGGGCGCTCTACCAGTGCAAGAAGGGCCGAGATCTCTTCGACCTCGCCGCGGCGCTTGAACAGATCCCCTCGTTGGATTCAGCGAAGGTCGTTGATTGCTTTACGCGGTACTTGTCTCACGACGGACGACGTGTCTCCCGCGCCGAATTCGAGGCGAACATCTCGGCGAAGCTTGGCGACACCGCGTTCACGGCCGACATCCTCCCGTTGCTCGTGCGGGAAGATGTTTTCGAGTCCACGGGCGCCGCGGTCGAGCCGCGCCATTTTGCATTGCGGGACTCCACTGCGTATCTCGCCAACTGGATCAAGGTGCTTGAGGGTGACACGCGGCTCGTCATCACCGCGGCTGCACAGGCGCAGCGAGCGGCCGATCTGGTGCTTGGTCGCAACGTGGAAGGGCAACTCGCCGCAGTAGCGTGAAGGATGTCCACGTAATCAATTTGTCCTAGTGACTCGGACATGACATAATTTAGGACATGAAGCGTGACCACGCCCTTCGTTCGTACCTGAATACTCTGCAGCGGGTGCCAAGCGTGCGCTCGGCGAGCCTCGAGGAAACAGGTGCCCGCCGAGCGAAAGCAAGCGGGGAGGCCCGACTAAAAATCGTGACGCCAAGTGGGCGTCACGATTTTCTTGTCGAGGTGAAGAATGGCGTCCTCAACGCCGCAATGGAGGAGCGCGTGCTCTCGCTCCTCTCTCGGCACGGAGCCGGCAAGTGGATGCTCTTCGCCCCTTACGTCACTCCTCGGCTTGCCGAAAGGTTGGCGGAATTGCACGTCAACTTCGTCGACCTGGCCGGCAATTGCCACTTGGAGCTCGGTCCCTCTTCTCTGATTCACATCGTCGGCCGAGGCAAACAGCCCAGGGAACCACGCACCGGACTTAGCTCAAACGGTTATCGCGTCCTCCACGCTCTCCTCGCGAAGCCGGGCCTCGGCGATGCAACCGTCCGGGAGCTCGCGAGCGCGGCAGGCGTAGGAAAGAGCACGGCCGCCGAGGCTGTCAAGGCGCTCGAGCGGCTGGGGCTCCTTCATTCCACAAGTAGTGGCCGCGTCCTTCTGGGCAACAACCTGCTCGATCGTTGGGTTGCTGGATATGCCGACCAGCTTCGTCCGGCGCTCTTCATTGCGCGGTATCAGCCGGCGGATCCGGATCCCGCGGCACTGATAAGGCGCATTGAGGACACACTGCGACGCAAGCGCGTCAAGTGGGCCTTCTCGGGCGGCGCAGGTGCCGAGCGGCTGACCAAACATTATCGAGGTGAAACGACGGTCGTTCATCTCGAGCGTCCGGTACCAGAGCTCGTGCGCGAGCTACGACTGGCTCCAACCCCAGAGGGTTCCCTGACGATGCTCCTTGCTCCCGGACCAATTGCGTTCGACGCTGCGCCCAAGGCTGGAGTGGCGCCTGCCGCGCTCGTCTACGCAGAATTGCTGGCGGCTGGCGGAGAACGCGCCGGCGAAGCGGCGGAACGCGTGCGCGAGCGTTACTTGGCGGAGTTCGCGTGAGCGTCTTCTCTCCCGATCAGGTCAGCGCCATTCGGCAGCTCCGCGCGCTTTGGAAGGACATCAGGTTTTGTCTCATCGGGGCGACCGCGCTTGGTTTTCATCTTGACCGAACGTGGCGCAAGACCAACGACATCGACTTCACGCTCTCCGTGGCGATGAACGCTTTTCCTGCTGGTCTTGATCGGCTGGTGGGCTGGAAACGGCATCGGACAAGAGAACACGAATGGCACGGGCCAGGCGGCGTTCAGATCGACGTTCTGCCCGCCGGAGACGACCTCCTCAAAGCGGGCGAGGTGCTTTGGAAAAGTGGCCACCGCATGAGCCTTGTTGGAATGCGCCTCGCGTTCGAAACCGCCGCCGACACGCCTATAGCAAAGGATTTGCGGATCGCCGTTCCGAGTCTTTGTTCGCTCGCGTTGCTGAAAATGGTGGCCTACCTCGACCGGCCGCACGAACGTGAGCGTGACTTGGCCGATCTCGCGCACGTGTTGGAGGAATATGTAGTCCACTCTGACGAGCGCGTTTACGGCGAGAACATCCCGAGCGAAATCGAGCTGGAGCGACGGCCCTCGTTTCTCTTTGGGGCGGATCTCGGTGCGCTGGTCAATGCGACCGAACGCGCAGTGGTGGATCGATTCATTGGATTGGCTCGGGGTTCTGCGGCGTACACCACGCGCGCTCGCCTTCTTCGCTTGGGCCCCGTGCGCTGGCGAAACAAGGACGACGAGGTCGAGCTGGATGCTCTGTTGAGCGCATTTCTGGCTGGGTTCTCCCCAAGGAAATAGCCTCCTCCTGTCGTCCTAGTCGTCGTCCTTCGGCCGACTGATCTTACGGCCTTTGGGCAGTAAAAGGAGGCCTTATTACTTCACTAAACTAACCAGCTTCATATTTTAGTGAAGTAGTGATATTTAGTTAAGTATGGGCGCGAGACTATCGGAAAAGCAGGTCGCCGCGCGGGGGACTTCCGCGCTCGCCTCCCTTCTCGAAATCCCCAAGAAGGCCGTCAAGTCGCACCACCGCAAGGAAGCAGGCGCCGACCTGGTTGTTTCGGCCGCGGGTCAGACGTTTTTCGTGGAGGCTCTTGCGACGGCCGCAGCCGGTCCGGTCGCCGCCCACGCCCAGAGCGTCGCCGAGGCTGCGAAGAAGTTCCGACGACGCGCCATTCCTCTGGTTGTCGTTCCCTTCATGAGTGAAGGAGGGAGGCGGGCTTGCGAAGCGGCGCGAGTGCCCTGGTTCGATCTCAGCGGAAACGCGCATATCGTCGCGCCTGGAATCCGCATCATCGTCGATGGTCGGCCCAACCGGTTTCGGCGGGCAGGACGACCCGCGAGCATCTTCGCGCCTAAAAGTGCACGCGTCGTTCGCTGGCTCCTCATGCACCCCGAGCATGCTTTCACTCAGCGAGAGATCGCGCGAGCGACTGAAATGACAGAAGGCTTTGTAAGCCGCATCGTCGGGCGGCTCGAAGCTGACAGCTACATCTCTCGTGTCGATCTCTCGGGTGCTGGCGATGGCGAGGGTTCTGGTGAAACTCGCCAAGGCAAGGGACCGATTCGCGTGCGCGACGCCGCTCTGCTCCTCGACGCTTGGCGGGAGGAATACCAGTTCGGTAAGCACACACTCCTCCCGGGTCACGTCGCGGCGCGCTCCGGCGACGCCCTTGCGCGCTACGTCAGCGACGCGTTCATCGCCGAGAAGGTGGAGCACGCCGCCACCGGGATCGCAGCGGCGTGGCAGATGACCCATTTCGCCGCCTTCCGCATCGCCACGTTCTTCGTGACGAGCGAGCCCTCTGATGAGCTAAAGGTTAAACTCGGCTTCCGTGCAGGCAGCCGCGGCGCGAACCTCTGGCTCGTTGTGCCCAATGACACCGGAGTGTTCCACGGCGCGGAGCTTCGAGATGGCATCCGGTGCGTTCACCCGATACAGGCGTACTTAGACCTGAAGGAACACCCGGAGCGCGCCACGGAAGCAGCAGACCACCTGCGCGCCGAAATGCTCCACTGGAGACGCGATGTCTGAAAAACCGAAACGAGCGTCCGAATATGTGAGCGCGCAGAGCGAGCTCGTCCGCGCGACGTGTCTGTACGTAGCCACGAATCTCGGCGACATGATGGACGACCTCGTCATCGTCGGTGGGCTCGTGCCATCGCTGATCGTAGATCAGGCCACGTTGCCCGAGGGCACCGAGGCGCACGTTGGCACGATGGACCTCGATGTCGGGCTACACAGCTGGCGCTGCTCAGCGACAAGACCGATGCCAAGGGGTGACCATCGAGGTCTTTCCAGCTTTGCAAAGCTGTGGCGCGTCCGGGTCTCTGGATCCTTGCGAATCGAACCGAGGGAGCTTCAACGATTCGTAGGGACTCATCGTTAGGAACACGCCAGCGTCTTGACATTAGTAACACATACGATACAAATTTATGGCGAAGTTCAGTGTTCGGGAGTTCCTGACTACCGAAGGAGAAAGCCCCTATCGGAGGTGGCTCGACACGCTTGATGTTCAGGTCCGCGCACGAATCCAGGCTCGAATTTTTCGGTTCGAGCTGGGCAATCTCGGGGATTACAAATCGGTTGGGGACGGTGTTCTCGAGGCGCGGCTCGATTTTGGGCCGGGTTACCGAGTTTATTTTGGATTGGTCGGCACCGCGGTCGTCCTGCTCCTACTCGGAGGCGACAAGGGATCTCAAGCACGGAACATCCGCAAGGCAAAGCGGCACTGGGCGCATTTTCTAGAGGAGACGAAACATGGCCAAGCGAAGTAAGGACTGGAACGAGGGCCTGGCGCGTGACCTTCGGGATCCGGAGTTTGCGCGAGCGTTCTTGATGAGCGCCGTCGAGGAAGGGATTCCCCTCCAGCAAGCGCTCGCCAAGGTGATCCGCACAATGGGCGTTACCGAATTCGCGGCCAAGGTGGGGATCGCGAGTTCGAACATTCAGCGAGCGATCAATCCACATCACAATCCGACGCAGGCGACGCTCACCCGGCTCCTAAAGGCGTTCCGGTTGAAGCTGAGCGTCGCCCCGATCACGCGCCCCGGTCGGCACGCCGCCTGAGCCGGAAAACGTGGTCGTTCCAGTCCTCTCCGGGAGCCAAGACACGATATAGATTCGGTCCATGGCCTACGAAGTGGATTTCACTAACGTGTCGACCGTTGGGCTCGAGTCGTCGCCGGTGGCGGCAGCGCTCGCGGGGCTACGCGCCAACGAGGCCCGCTACTTCAAGAACAAGTACGGCCAAGCCTTCGTCGTCGAGCCGGCGAGGAAGGCGAAGAAGCTCGTCGACTACGTGCACAGGATCCTGAAACAGGAGCGCGACATCGTAATCGAGTCGCGCCCGCTCGAGGCGACGGAACTTCACGTCGAGAACATCCGCTGGACCTTCGTGTTCTATGAGAGCGGCCTCGCGATCAACGTGCTCTACACGCTCGATGACAAGAAGAAGCGCGCCGTCGGCTTCAAGCTCTCCGATGGAATGGAAGTCCCGCCCGAACTCGCGTCGCGCTTCAAATTTGCGAAGCAGAAGTCGAAGCTCGCGGGCACGATCCGCGGCTCGTTCTTCGTGATCAAGGGGGAGTACTGATCCGGAACATGGCGAATAGCTACTACCATGGCACCCGCACCGCGCTGTCGCCCGGCGACTTGATTGCTACCACAACCCCGCCGGCTGCCGGCGATCACTCCGGGGCAAGCGCCTACGTGCTCCTCACCCCGAATATCGACGAAGCGATCTGGTCCGCTGAGCTCGCAGCCGGCGGTACCCCACCTAGGGTCTACATGGTGGAACCACTCGGCGCGATCGCACGCGTCTCGGAACAGCCGGGCTACAACGCGCCGAGACATCCCTCCATGTCCTGGTGCTCGCAGGAGCGACTTCGCGTCAGAGGCGAAGTCATCGAGTGGCTCCATTACCACGGTACACGCGTCGACCTTCGACCTGGCGACTTGCTCAAGCCGGGCCACGTTTCAAACTTCGGCGCGATCGCCAGGACAGCCAATCACGTCTACTTCACTCGCACGCTCGACGCCGCGGCGTGGGGCGCGGAGCTTGCCGCTGGCGAAGGACACGGCCGAATCTACATCGTCGAGCCGACCGGACCGATCGAAGACGACCCCAACCTCACGGACAAGAAGTTCCGCGGGAACCCCACGAAGTCATTTCGCTCGCGCGAACCGCTGCGGGTCACGGGAGAGATTACGGACTGGCCGGGGCACCCACCGCAGGCGATCCAGTCCATGAAGGACCGCGTGGCGCGGGCCAACCAGCTTGGCGTCGAGGCCGACGATTGATCGAATCGAACCACTGGCCATAATCCCGAAGCGAGCGATGCCGTCGTTTCGACGACCGCCTATTCCTTGATCTCGGGCTCAACGAGCTGAGTCAGCAACGTCAAAGACTCTTGCCACCCCAGATAGCAGGCTTCAACGGGGATCGCGCTGGGGATGCCCTCCTGCACGACGGTCAGCTCCGTGCCGATGGACACCTTCTTCAGGGAGATCGTCGTCTGCATCTGACCGGCTAAGTTCGGGTCATCGAATTTGTCGGTGTGGCGAATGCGCTCGTTGGGTACGAACTCGAGGAACTCGCCGCCGAACGAGTGGCTGTGTCCCGTCGTGAGGTTCGTGAAGGACATCTTGTAGGTGCCGCCGACCTCAGCCTTGATGTGGTGAACCTTGCCCGTGAAGCCGTGCGGCGGTAGCCACTTCACCATCGCCTCACGTAGCTCGCCGGTCGTGCGCTTAAACTCGAGCGTTTTTGACTCGCCGTCGGCGAGTATTTCCGTCAAGCGTTCGTGCTTCGGTGACACGTCTTTTCGGACATTCCACACCGAGCGCTCATACGTCATCTCGGCAAGGCGTACAACGCATCCCGATCTCTAACGAAACACCTCACCCTTTGCCGTTTCGCCCCCATTTCGCAGTCGGCGCCTGCGAAACTGTTCGAGCGGCGCCTGAAATGGAGCAGCCCCTACACGCTTACCGAAGGGAGGAGACGATCGCACCGCCGGTGGCGACGATCGCCGTTGGCTGGCGGCATTGTGCCCATCATGAATATATTGTATCTTTTCTTCAGAAATAAAAATACGATTCCATGCCAGCACCAACCCATCCAGACCTTCTCCCCGGACACGTCTACCGCACGAGAGATCTTTCCGTGTGGGGAGCTAACGCTCCGCGGCTTGCCGAGCGCCTTGTTCGCGAAGGCGTTCTCGTGCGACTCGCTCATGGTCTCTTTTCTCATCCGCGGTACGGGCGATTTGGCGTCCTTCCTCCGAGCGACGAAGAACTCATGCGAGCGTTTCTCGACGGTGGCTCCTTCGTTTTCACCGGCCCCGAACGCTGGAACGCCCTTGGACTCGGAGCCACCGCCGTTTTTGCTTCGTCTCTCGTTTACAACACGAAGCGCTCGGGCACCTTCAACCTAGGCGAACGGACCTTCGTCTTGCGGCGGGTGGCGTTCCCTGCCAAACCTCCGCCCGAGTGGTTCGTCGTCGATCTTTTTGAAAATGCAGATCAGGCCGGCGCGACCCACGCGGATCTCGCAGCGGCACTTAGCCGCGCACTTGGCCGAAGAAATTTTAACCGCACCCGGCTCCGTAAAATGGCAATGGGGTATGGAACTCACATCACGCAAGCGCTCATCGAAGCTTCGATAGGAGCGAGCAACAGAAAAGAATTTCGGGATAAAAAGAGGACATTGAGAACGTCGCGGAAGCGAATTCGAGGAAAGGAGCGATAACGCATGCTGCTCTGCGCCGCCGGCGATATCCATGGATCGCTCAATCGCCTCTACGATGACGTCCTCGCACTCGAGGCAATGCTCGGTGTCCGCTTCGACTGGGTGCTGCACGTTGGAGACTTCGGCATCTGGCCGAATCCCAATCGCATCGACAAGGCCACGAGGAACCATGGTGCCGGCGATTTCCCCTCCTGGATCGCCGAAAACCGTGCGGCCCCTCGACGGACCGTATTCATCAAGGGAAACCACGAAGACTTCGTCTGGCTCGATGCACAGCCCAATAACGAGGTCCTGCCCGGTTTATTCTACCTTCCAAATGGTCAGGTGATGGCGCTCGGCGAAGGTCGCGAGGCCATTCGCGTGGGTGGTGTCGGCGGCTGTTTCGGGCCATCCGACTACGAGCGCCAATCAAGGGATCTCGCAGGCTATGCGAGGCGGCACTATACAAAGGACGAGATCGACAGGCTCTCGCATCGCTCGGACATCGACATCCTGCTCGTGCATGACGCTCCCGCAGGAGTGACGTTCGAAAGACATCGGCGCGGCGCGGGGTTCGTTAGCGAGGCGGCCGGACTTGACGATCTCCTCTCCCGTGTTCGTCCCCGGGTCTGCTTCTTTGGTCACCATCACACCCGCCTTGACGCCGAAGTCGCGGGTGTTCGCTGCGTCGGGCTAAATAAGGTTGCTCGCCCCGGAAACCTCGTTGCGGTGGATTTCGAAACCCGCGGGCGCGGGTGGTCAATCCTCGGCGAATGGCCCAAGCTGGAGTAGCGCCGTTGATGATGCCCTTCGCCGTAGCCCTCTGGGCCCGCTTCCGCACCACCAGCGCACCATGATGAAGCTGTCATCCAAAGCACGCGGAGCTGCCGGATGACGAAGGCGAAGTCTAAACGGCAACCTTAAGACGGAGCCGCCGTGGCAACCTCTTGGGCTTCCTCAATACCCGCAACTCATCCAACGTATTCGTTCGCCCTTCGCTCTTCTCGAGAACCATCGACGCGAGGAGCGCCAGCGCGCGGCGTTCAATTGAAAGTTTTCCGCTCTCCCACCGGTAGATCGTCTCCGGCGCCAAATCGAGCAGCTCGGCGAGCTCGTTTGCGCGAAGGTCAGAGGCCTTGCGCATAAACTTCAGTGCGCTGCCGGACCGCTCGCCAGCCTTGGCCAGCGAGGCAGCAACTTGTAGCTCGAACGCTTCCAACGAGCTGGCGCTGAAATAAATCTCGCCGCAGCTCCGACAGCGCTGCGCCGGTAGCGTCGACGTAAAAGTGTGGCCGGCTACGGTTAGGTCCTGCTCCTGACGTGTATCCGCCAGGGCCGATTTGCCGCACGAAACACAGCGAACCATTTTGAAACCCTTGCCGCCCATTCCGAACCTCCTTCAATAGACCGTTACGACAACCAAGCCGCTTTCCAGAGCAACAACAACCGTGAGATCATCTCCGTCGAAGTCTGGTCCTCCAACCTTCCATTTCTCTCCGTCAGCTTTCTGGCACGTCTTCGCATTTTTCAAGGCATTCAAAACGTCGCGGTGCGTGACGTGCCGCTGGTACATCCGCGCAGCAGCATGCTGCGTGATGACGCACCGACCGAGGCCGGACCACTCGCGAACGAGCTTGAGGACCTCGGCAGAGGTCATAAGCCAAGGATGGTGCCGAATCGATATTTTATCAAATCATGATATTTTATCATAACGCGACTCAGATCGGAATGCTTTCATAACAAAAACCTCGAATCCCTCACCGGCGTCGAGCAGCAGCGCCTGCCCCGACGGAATTTGCGTCTCGCCGCTCGCGCATGCGCATCGGGTCTCCTTTGGCTTTCGAGTCCGCAAACCCGAATTACCATCGGAAGCCCGATGCGTTTCCATTGCTTGGATCAGGTTATGAAACCACGCCACCGCTCTGAAATCCGCTCTCGGTGACCCACGAGGGATTTAGGAGCGCCATTATTTTGGAGTGCTGCTTAAGCCCGACGCCGCCGTACCCAAAGCACCATCGCCAGCACCACAACTACCCACGTCGCTCCGTCGCCGGACCGGCAGCTGCATCCACCGCCACCGATGGTCTGCCGCCCAGTGCCGGTTAGCTTCACCTCCGCCGACGCGCCATCCGGAAGATCCGTGGTCAGCCGCAGCGACGCCGACTGCGCGTCCATGACCGTCGGCGAAAATGTCAAGTGCAGCACCTGCGAATCTCCCGCATTCATCACGGCGGGCAGCGGCGGCGCATTTTGAACGGCGAACGCTGCCTTCCCGTCGCCCACCATCTCGCCGGTCATGATCCGCAAGGGCCCGCTGCCGGTGTTGGACACGGTGACGTCCTTCGCTTCGGAAGTCGCACCGAGCAGCACACTGCCAAAGTCGATACTCAATGGCGTGACGACGAGTTTCCCGGTCACGCCCGATCCGGTCAGCGGCACCACGATGTCCGGCGTGCTGTCGGTGGTGATGACGAGACTGCCTGAGTCCGCGGCGATCGCCGTGGGCGCATACGAGACTACCAACGAAAGCGCCGCGCCCTGCGCCACCGGAAGCGGCAACGTCGGCGACGCAACGAGACCAAAATTTTTCGATCCCGCCATGGCCAGCGCGGTCACGGTGATGCTGCCCGGGCCCTGGTTGCTCAGTGTCACCGACTTGTTCGGATGCGTGCCGATCTGCACCGGTCCGAAGTCGAGCGCAGTTGGCACCACCGAAACCACTGGCGACGCACCGTTGCCTTGAAGCTGCACGATCGCCGGACTGTCCGGCGCATCGCTGGTGATGGTCACCGTCGCACTGCGCGCGCCAATGACCGTGGGCGTGAAGGTAGCAGCGAACGTTTGCGAATCTTTCGGCGCCAGCGTCGCCGGCAGTGAGGGCAAGGTGGTCAGCGCAAAATCGCCGGGATTGGTCCCACCGAGCGTGATGGCCTGCACCGTCAACGGTGCGGTTCCGCTGTTGGTGATGGTGACGGTCTTCGGCCCCGCGGTTGCGCTCGGCCGCACGGCACCAAAATCGATCACCAGCGGCGCGACCGTGATGGCCTGCTGCAAACCATTGCCGGTCAGCGGAACAACGGTCGGGCTGGTGGGCGCATTGCTTTTGATGGTCACCGACGCCGCACGCGCCCCCGCCGCTGTCGGCGTGAAGAGGACTGTGAACGTCGCCGTCCCGTGCGCCACGAGCGTGACCGGTGCGGGATTTCCGCCTATCGAAAAATCGCCGGCATTGGCGCCGCCGAGCGAAAGGTCAGAAATCGAAAGTGAATCGTCGCCCGTATTGGTAATGGTGACGGTCTTGGCCGCGCTCGAAATACCGACGCGCTGATCGCCAAACGCAACGGGACTGGAGGCGACCGCGATCGCGGGCTGAATGCCCGTCCCCGACAGCGCGACCGTGGTTGGACTCGTCGGCGCGTTGCTCGTGATCGTGAAGGTCGCTAGACGCGTGCCCGGACCGGCCGGCGTGAAGGTCGCGTTGAACGTGGCGGTCTGATTCGTCGCAAGCGTGAACGGCATCACGGGAAGGTTTCCCAACACGAAGTCGCCGGCATTGGCATCCGTGGGCGCCGAGATTGCCGTCACCGTCAGCGGCAAAAGGCCGGTGCTGGTAATCGTCACTGTCTTCGCGGCACTGGTGATCCCGACCCGTTGATTGCCAAAAGCCACCGGGTTGGGCGCCACGCTCAAATCCGCGGACGGCGGCGCAGGATAGGTTGCGGTAACAGTGCCGGAAACGACGTAATAGTAGCCGTTCGCACCACTCGTAATATCGATATGAACCGTATTATCGGCCTGATATTTCCAATTGGGAATACCAACGGCATTGGACAAACTAAACGTGGTGGTATCGCACGTCGCGCCAGTACCGTTCGCCAGAACCCTTGCCGCTTCAATCACCGTGTTGTTAATCGAAACGGTCGCCGTGGACGTTTTATCGCCTGTTCCGAAAATCTTGACCTGAACGTCGGTAACAATGGTTCCGGGCGGCGTTTTATCGGTAAAGACTTTGTCCGCGATTCCGCTCGCACCGCAAATGACCCCGTTGCTGCTTGAGGAGGCCGTCGTCGATCCACAAATATCAGGCCCGCAATAGTTGTCCCGCCACGAAATGGACGGCGTGGTGTAGCTCCCCGCTTGCGCCAGCCGCGCCGTGCCGAACAGAAGACAAACGAGGACGAATCGCGAAGCTCGCATCCACTACCTCCGCTGCAGGATCTCAAACTCCACGCGCCGATTTTTCTCATGCTCATCGTCCGTTTTGGCGTCCGGAACCAGCGGCATGTCGAATCCAAATCCCCGCGCGGCCAACCGATCGGACTCGACGCCGTAATTCGTCAGGAACCGTTTCACACTCTTTGCTCGCTCAAGCGACAGCTCGCGATTGTACCCTGCGCCGCCACGTTCGTCGGTATGGCCGGCAATAAGGACCTTCTTCAATTCGGAATGTTCATTCATCACTTCGGCGAGCCGCTTCAGCAGGGCGTAAGACTCGGTCTTTATTTTCGCGCTGTCAGTATCGAATTGAATCTTCTCTTCGATTTCCACGCGCTCTTTGGTGACCGTCACGCGCTGGACAATATTCTCGCGCGGCGCGGGTGCCTCCAGCTTGGGAACCGCAGGAGGAGGCGGCAGCGGCGGCGGTGGAAGCCGTTTCGGCTGCGCCTCCCGCTCAGGCCGCGGCGCCATTTCTGGCGGAACTGGAGCAGAGCGATGCGGCGACGTGTAGCCAAGGGCCAAGACCGCGCGAAACGTTGGCGTTCCGTAACCGATGGTCAATCCCGGCCCCGCCCCGAGTGTGGCGCGAAAACCCTGCGGCAAATCGACCCGCGCGCCGAAAAGCGCTTCGAACGGCATTTCATTCCGGGTCGGTTCCTTTCCGGGAACGGCGGGATCGCCGTGCAGCCCCCACGCCAGCCACGTTTGCGCGAAGAGGCTTAGTCGCTCCGGAAGCACGGCATAAGAAACACCGCCGCCCGCTACGAGCTCGTCAAATAAATAAAGATTCACATAACGAACCGCGGTGGTTCGGTAACGATATCCGCCGAAAGTATCCAAGGAAAAAGCGCCGGCATTGAGGTCGAAAACCAATCGGCCCAAAAGGTCCGCGCCCGGTTCACTCGAGAAATGATCGCCGCCGCCCGTCGGAAAGGAAGATTCTAGATCCAGCGCGGCACCGATCATCGAATCGGCCGGCGTCATTCGGCCCTTGACGCCAAGGCGTAAATCGCCCAGCGCTACGGCGTTAAAGGTGTGCTGCGCGTCCGCGAAATCGGTTCGCTGAAACAGCGTCATCGGGAGCCCGAGGCCAACTTCCACCGGCCCCAAGCCCAATGCCGCCCTTAATTGACCGGTGACCTGATGCGCAACAATGGCTTTCCCGCCCATGACCGTTAATGGCGACTTGGCATAATCCAAAAAGAAATCGAGCGAATAATCGAGCATATCCAGCGTACGCGCGGTGGGAATGGCCGCGACACCGCTGCCGATTGGCGGAACGAATTGCTCGAGTGAAAGTCCCGGCCGACCGACCGGCAATGTTTCCGCGGCAAGGGCGGGCGTTGCCATTCCAAAGGAGGCCAACGCGATGCGGAAGGCTCGTGAACGTCCCATCAATTCGTCTTATCACAGGCTGTTGTAGGTCAGCGATAATGTCCGCCTAACAGCTCAGGGAAAATGTCCGCTCTCGAAGGTCGTGAGACCAAAGGGAATGGACAAGATAAGCGAGCAGCAATGGAAGAGGTTGGACTTGGTGAAGCGGCTCGATAGAGGGTTGCTGACCGTGGCCGAGGCGGGAGTGATTGCTGGAATCACGGAGCGACACATGCGACGGGTCCGGGTCTCCCGCGCCTCGTCGAGAAAGGTGCGCAGGTGGTCCCGAACGACCACGTGCAACACGGTCTTCTCTGGCTCACGCCGCTGCCAGGCGGCAGGCAACGGCCGAGCAGCCGCACCCGGCTGTCGCTCGTACACAGTCCCCCGCGCCTTCGCCGCGCACCGCCCCGCCCGTCTGATACCCTGCCCCCGCGGACAGGTGTAGCGCGCGGGTCTGACATCGACGTTGCTCGGCTAGGAGCCTGGAAGTTAAGCCTGTCTCGTTGCGGTCTAGGCCCTTCGGCCGGCGGGCGCGGGTGGGCAACCGCTAGCTGTGTCGGCCGCAACTCAGTGGCCGGCTCGCTCGGAAAGCTCAGCGACACCTGGGTGCTGAATCTGACGCTCGCCAGCGCGAGCGACGGCTCGGTCGAGGGGCGCGTCACGGAAAATGTGAAGGGCAAAGAGGAGGTTCTCATCGCGGCCGTCAAGCGCAACGTGAGGGTGCTGGTCGGCAAGGTGCTCACCGAGCGGCAGGGCTTTCTCATCCTAGCCTCGGCCGAGCTGGGCGCAGCGGTGAAGGTCGACGGGGCCGTCAAAGGCACAACCCCAATCCGCGGCAAAATTCCGCTCGCGTGGGGGCCGCATCTGCACGCGAACGCGCAAGCAACTTGTTCGGGAAATTTGGTTTTAAAATCGCGCGCGAAACGCACGCAGACGGCGCGATCCACGCGACAGCTCATCAAAGAGCAGTCCGCGAAAGACCATGGCGTAAAGCAGTGCGAGAAGAAACGGCGGCAATAGAAACAGCGAAAGTCCCAGACCGCCCGCGAGAAGTGGGCCCGCCAAAAGAATGGGCGCTTGCAATGGATTCATGAGCGATGGAATCAGATAGGCAATACCGGAAATGCCGTGGGCCCAAAAAAGTGGCGTGGCCAGGATCGCTAAAAAAGCGAGCGCGAAATTCGGAACAAACCATTCGATCCAATTGGCTTGAACGAATTTCGCCGATTCGGAGACCACGGCGAGGCTGCCCTGCAAGCTCGAGCCGAGGCGGCGTTTGTAAATGATTTCCGGACAGGCATTTAAGAAAACGAATTCGCCAATGGCCACGGCCAAACCAACGGCCAACTGTCCGCTTGGAGGAAGCGCGGCAGCGATGGCGTTTTGGGCCATTGAAATCATCCAGAAGAGAAACAAGACGCCCATGACGTCCCAAAAATAGGCGCCGAAGCTGCGTGTGAAATCGTCGCGGGTAAGGCGGCCGACGTTGGCGACCTGTTCGACCATCGCCAAAAAGGAGCTCACCACCGCGCATTCCACGAAGCCCATCAGAAAGCCGCCGACGATTCCCAAATGGCCGAGGAAAAATCCGGCGGCGAAAACGATGGCCGTGTAGACGACGATGACGAACGCCGCCGGCCAGCCGCGCGCGGTGAGACGAGCCGCGCGTGTCGCGGTGGCGACGTACATGTCCAATGTGGCGCGGAGCATCGAGGCGATTCTAGGAGACTGTCGGGAAATTGTCTCGACTGCGGCGAGCGATCGCGGCCCATATCCTTCGTTGGCCGTAGCCCCTGTGGCCACGGCACGGCTCGCGCTGACACGCGTAGTGGAAGGCCAAGCCCTTGCGGTCCGTCCTCGACGCACCGAAAAGTGCGCCTCCGGGCGGTCCTCGGTCCGCCTCGGCTCTGAACCGCGATCACTCGCCTCGTTTCGTGGACAATTTCCCGACAGCCTCCTAGAACTTTCTTAAAACCGCGCCGGTGTTACTCGATGAATTCGCGCAGACTGCCCAGCCGTAGTGTGCATCCAGCATGACGATGGATCGCACCTGCGCGCTGAGGGTGAAGGTGACGCACTGGCCGCTCTCTTTCCTCGCGCGCCCAACGGTTTGCGTGATCCAATTCGCGCCAAAGTCGGCGGAGTGGGCGATGGTGGCGTCCGATCCCCCGATCCACACCTCTTGGTCGGCAATAAAAAGCGCGGCCCAATCAATGGATTTTCCAGAGGGCGGATGAATGCTCGTCCAATTTGCACCGCCGTCGATGGTCTTTAAAAGCACGTTGCTATCACCGACTGCGATGCAGTTTTGGGAATCCTTGCAGCGAATGGCATGAATGCTGCCGCTGACATTGGGCGAAAGCTTGGACCAGTGTTCGCCGCCGTCGACAGTCTTGAGAATCGTGCCGTGATAACCGGAGGCATAACCGGTTTGCATATCGGCAAAGGTGACGCTTTCGAGTTGGCTATCGGCCGGTAAGGCCAAAGTATCGAGCGTGTCCGACGCCCAATTCTTGCCGCCGTCGGCGGTGCGAAGAATGAGCGCTGTTCCATACCCGAGACGGCCGACAGCCAAGACGTGCAGGCCATCGGCTGCGGCCACCAGCGCATTGATGCGATCGGACGCGGTGTCGGTTCGGTTGTCCGAGGGAAAGGTAATGGCAGTCGTGGTGCTCGCGGTCCAATTTTGACCGCCGTTGTCTGTGACGAATATCGACGCGCCGCCGTTCTGGCTGTCCTTTCCCGCAATCCAGACTTGATTGGCGTCTACGGGTGCGACGCTCGCTAATTCACCGGTCGATAAATCAAAAGAGGAAAGCGTCGCGTCGGCGTTTCCATTCGACTTTCGCTGGATGCGCACCACCTCGCCCGAGTGTCCAACCGCCCAGCCATTGTTGGGATCGCCAGGGACAAAGGCGATGGTGTTGTCGCCGGCTGTTTCCTGCGTCACGCCACCACCGCGGCCGTCCAATCTAGTGAGGAGGTAATGCAAATCATCACCGATCTTGCCGGAAAGTTCGCTGGAATTGACAATCGCCCAATCCGTTGAGGAGTGGCACTCCTCCTGATCGCCCGCGTCGGCACTGTTTGTCGTCCCGCCATCATTGGATGTCGGCGGACTATCGGGCTTGGGGCAAGCGCCCAAGGCGAAGGCAAGAAACAAAGGGATTATTCGAGAATGATTTTTCATGCGCGTCTCCGCGCGCAGATTATCACGGTCGTGATCGCGGCCGAACTCGGCGACATGCGCCGCTTCGCGAAAGCGCCGCAGCTGATGGCGTATCTGGGACTGGTGCCCTCCGAGCACTCGAGCGGCGAAAGCAAGAGGCGCGGGAGGATCACAAAAACCGGCAACGCCCACGTGCGGCGTGCGCTGGTGGAATCAGCGTGGAGCTACCGATTTCGACCGACGATGAGTCGCGAGATCCGTTTGCGCAATCAAGAGGCACCAGTGGGGGTCCAGCGCATTGCGTGGAAGGCGCAGGAACGCCTGCACAAACGCTACGCGCGGATGATGGGGCGCGGCATGAGCAAGCAGAAAACGGTGACCGCCATTGCGCGCGAGCTCGCCGGATTCGTTTGGGCCATTGCGAGCGAAGTACCGATTAAAGCAACCAACTAACTTGAAGACTCGAACGGCGGAGGAGGCGGACGACGAAGAGCGCGATCAAGGGGAATCCTCGAGGAGACTATGAGCAGGCTTCACCGCCCACGCTCGCCACTAGACAGAGGCAGCCCTCGACGAATGAATTGTCATGCGGTAACCAACCCGCGAATCTCAGGCTGATCAATCGTCGCAACAAGCTCCTCATCGTCCGTCGCTTCCGCCGCTCGAAACGAAAAATATGGTGAACCGAAAAAATGAAAAACGTTCTAGCTCTTGACAGGTCCAACCATCTCAGTCTCCTGAGTCAATGATTTTTGCACTCATTCTTCCGGACGCCAAAGGCGGCCGCGGCGCGGAGTCGCGCCGAAGCCAGAAGGGGTCCCCTGGCTCTTTCCATCTGGCTGCACGACGACGACATCGGGCTCGCGTTTCTTGGCAAGCGCCAGCGCAACGAAAACGAGAAGCACGATAACGACGAGCTGCGCTGCGATGACCCAACTCTTCCACGCGCTCTGTCGTGAGAACGCCGCCCAGATCGCTGGCGGTCCACCGACCTTGGCAAGACGCAGCGGTTGCGTGTTGGCGATGGCCATCGTTACTGCGCCTCGGCTTCGCGAGATCCCGAAGCTGCTGCGGTTGTGGTGCGGGATTCGTTGCCACCCGCAAAATGCCTCGCCAGACCAACGCTACCTTGGAACGCCCGCTTCGCCATCGCGTGTCCGTGCCCAACCACGCTCGGCGATCCGCCGATCAGTTTGCCGGCGAGCACCGGCGTGGCGATCGCCGTGAGGATCATCACCAGCGAAGCCGCGATGGCGCCAAACGCTTCTTGGCCGACGAGACCGTTCACGCCGAGTTGGAGCGTAATCGCGAGTAGCAATCCACTAAATATCGGCCAGCTGGCCACCGTAACGAAATGGCCGAACCATTTCGATCCGATGCCGCTGATGCGCGGCGTCGAGAAGCATCTCTGAAGTGGCGCCGTTCGTCAGATCCAAAAGCGGCGTCATGGCTGCACCTGCGCGTCGTCGAGGAGAAATCCGTCGGCTTTCATGCGCGGCGGCGGCGCGGCGAGTTGCTCGACGCCGTGCTGAATCTGGTTTTCGCGGTACGTTGAATCGGCCTCTTCGCGGCGCATCTTGGCGTTTTCCTGCTCGATACGAATCGTCTGCAGCCGATTCGCCAGCGCCATCTGACCATTCATCTGCGCGGCTTCGTCGAGCTGAGCAACCGCGGCGGCATTCGCTGCCGCCTGACATTCCGCAGCCTCTCCGCCGTCTTCGCACGCCTCGGCCAGCACGTGCGCTTGCGCGGAGGTGATGCTACTTCGCTGCAACGCGCTCTGACTCGCCACGAACGCGCGTGCCGACTCTTCGTCGACCGCCGCGATCTGTTTCTCGCGCGCGACCCCGAACGTATTCGTGAGCAGAAGCTGCGTCTCTCGCATGTCCAGCTGGCCTTCCAACGCGGCACATTGGCCATTTGAGCCGCGACCCGCACGCTGCTGCGCTTTCATGTCCGAGAAGCAGATCGACATCAGCGACTGCAAAGTGCCCGACCCGTGCAGCCACGATTTCGGATAGCGCGCTTCCATCTCGAAGTACTGCACCGCCGGAAATACGCTCTCGAACGACCGAGCGATGCGGCTCGGGTTTAGGCTGAGCCGGACTGAACAGGCTTGGGGTTCCGGCGCTACCTTGGATGGCGCCGCCGCAGCCATTTAGCCCACCTGTAGCCCAAAGAGGTGGATCGCCCGAGATTGGGGGATCTACCCCCACTAAATTCTCTCGTAAATTACGGAGGTTAAATTGGTCGGGGAGACAGGATTTGAACCTGCGACCCCCTGGTCCCGAACCAGGTGCTCTACCAGGCTGAGCCACTCCCCGAAAAGCGCCGCCGACCACGGATTAAACAACGTGGGGCCGTGTTTTTATGCCACCCACGCAAGGGTGTCAATCAGCGCTCGGACATCAGAGCTCGGACGTCGGGCGTAGGACGAAGTTGAGGCGGCGGGCTCTTGCGGCCGCTACTCGGGTCGAACGGAAATTGCTTCGCTCTCCACCGCTTGACACCTCAACTTCGTCCTACACCCTCGGACATCAGCGCTCGGTGAGTGGCTTCCTTGTGTCACTCGAGTCCATTCGGCTGCCGTCCAGGTGGCCAGCGCACCTCGTAACGCAGCTCCAGCACCTGCTCCGATTGCGGCTCGAGATGAACGAGCGTTTTGCGCACACCCGGTTTTTCGGGATCGTCGGGTTGGTTGGTCGGTGTCGTTCCGTCGAGCACTTTGACCGCAATCGTCTGGTCCCGCGAAACGGGGATGCGATCGACGACAAGCACGTCGATGGCTTCGTCGCGAAGATTCCTCAAGCGCGTGCGAATGTCGTAGCGAAGGAGCTCTTCTTTCGAAAAAACGCCGGCTGTTTCGTGTCTCCGCTCGACGATGGTGCGCTCGATCTTCACCCGATCATCCGCACCGAATCCGAGCTTGAGATCGTCGCCCGCGGGGACGAGCTGCATCAGGCCACGTCCGGAAAATTCGTTGCCGAGGTAAATCGACGCTGGCCCCGCGAGCAGCTCCGCACCGGTTTCATTTTTCGTCTTGGCGAACAGGAGCACCTGTCCGGTTACCGAGGGTGCGGCCGTGCGGCCGATTTTGGTGGGGAGTAGGTAGGTCGCTAGAAAAGCGCGATGAGGATTGCCCGCGCCGTCCACCGTTTCGCGTCGCGGTGCTGTGTACGTCGCCGAGAGAAGACCCTGCGCAAACGTCGCGGATACCGTTTGCGCCTCCTCGAGAGCGGATTCGGAAACGTCCTCTTCTGCGTGCCTGGCTGCGCCATTCAACGCCATCCCCGATGGCGCTTCTTGGGGCGACATCGCGCCGCGGAAAAGTTGTCGACGATACTCAAGATATTGTGATCCGAGATCCGGCAAGACCAGTGCCGCTTGCGCTGCGGTCGAAACAGTCAGCGCAACGTCGCGCCAATCTTCGCCGGTGTGCTGTTCGATCGACGAGAGCAGCGTGAGCGAGAGGAGCCTCTTGTCTGTGTCGAGCCGCACGTCCCACTGCGGCGTCCACTGTGCCATCGGAACCGTGTAGGAAATTTCGAGATTGAATTCGCCCGACTTCTCAGAGGAGAGATCGACCACCACCGTCTTCGAGGTCTGGCCGCTCTTCGCTTCGATTTTTGTAAGCGTGTCGCGTGCCGCTGTGAGCGACTTCGCAAGATCGCGTCGCTGCGCATCCAGCTTGCGCCGCGCCTCGGCGATTCGTTCATCCTCGCGCGCGATGAAGTCGGCCATGTTGGCCAACTCGCGCGTGTCCAGCGGATGCGACGGCAAATTCTTGGTGCGCTCTTCGGCGTAAGTCGACTTGAGCGATTCGATGAAATTCTTTTTTACCTCGAGCGCGTGCTGTGCATCGAGCAGCGCGCGGTCCTGATTTTCGAGATGCAAAACCGCTTCGCGCGCGTTGCGGACTTCGGTGCTGGTGGCGTCGCCGTGCGTTGTGCGTTCGACCGACACGCCGAAAATCTTCGCGGGAACGCCGCGACCGGAGACGCGCACCGTTTCGTCCCCTAGTTGCGCAGAGATTCCGCTGATCACCGCGCGAACATCGCCTCGCGGGAGCGTCACGCGCGCGATTCGCGTCACCCGCGCCGATCCCTGGTAAACGGTGACTGCGTCGATGTGCGAAGCGACGTCGACAGAGGGTTGTGCCCAAGCAAAAATCGGCACGAGAAGGGCCAGCGACACGATGCGCATGAAGTCTCCCGGTTGTTGTTCAGACGCGCTTACTCGTTTTCTATTCATGGAAACGCGTTCGTGAAACCCCTATCGCAAGCAGTTCCGCTCGGAGCCATGGTGCGCGCGGATGGCGTCGAGTTTCTCCTCTGGGCGCCGCGCTTGCCGACGGTGACGCTCCTGTTGGACGGCAAGAAAAAAATCCTCACGCCGATCGAGGATGGGTACCACCACACGTTCGTGGCGGGTGCGCGAGCGGGGCAACGCTACGCATTTGATTTGGGCGATGCACGCGGGCGGCCCGATCCGGCGACGTGGTTGCAGCCCGAGGGTGTGCATGGCCCGAGCGAAATTGTTGACCCGCGCGCTTTTTCTATTCGCGAAGGTCCCGGTCGCGCGGTGCGTGACGAGATCATTTACGAGCTGCACGTTGGAACATTTACGGGACGCGGAGATCTGATCGGCGCGTCCGAGCGTCTCGGCGAGCTCGCCGATTTGGGAATTACGGCGATCGAGCTGATGCCGCTCTCGTCATTTCCGGGTCGTCGCAATTGGGGTTACGACGGAGTCGCGCCGGGAAGTGTGCAAGCGTCTTACGGTGGTCCGCAAGCGCTCGCCGCATTCGTTGACGTCGCGCACGCGCTTGGAATTTCGGTGGTGATCGATTTGGTGCTCAATCACCTCGGCCCCGAGGGGAATTACGTTTCCGAATTCGGTCCCTACTTCACACGCGACGTGCAGACACCATGGGGCGACGCACTCGATTACGGCAATGTCGCGGTGCGTCGTTGGGCGATCGATCACGCAGATCGTTTTTTTCGAAGTTACCGCGTCGATGCGATTCGTCTCGATGCGGTGCACGCGATCACGGATCGATCGCCTCGGCATCTTGTTGCCGAACTTGCAGAACGTGGGCGCATCATCGCCGAGAGCGATCTCAACGATCCACTGGTGGTGTTGCCGCGCACAGAAAGCGGATGGGGCTGCGATGCGCAGTGGTCGGATGATTTTCACCACGCGCTTCACGCGCTACTCACCGGCGAGCGACAGGGCTACTACGCGGACTTTGGTCGTCTCGAAGATCTGGCCACGGCCATGTCGCGCGGCTTTGTGTACGTCGGCCAGCAGAGTGTGTTTCGTGGATCGCCGCACGGAAAAAATCCCGCGAGCGTGCCACCGCATCGTTTTCTCGTATTTGCGCAAAATCACGATCAAGTTGGCAATCGCGCCAAAGGTGATCGTCTGAGCACGCTGCTTCCGCTCGAAGCGCAAAAGGCTGTCGCCGCGACGGTTCTCCTGTCGGGCAACACGCCGATGCTCTTCATGGGCGAGGAATGGGGCGCGACGACACCGTTTCTCTACTTCACAGATCATGGCGATCCAGTGCTCGCGTGCGCGGTGACCGAAGGACGGCGGCGCGAGTTTGAAAAATTCGCTTGGGGCGATGGCGTGCCCGATCCACAATCACCGGAGACGTTCGAAAAAAGCAAGGTGCTGCACGAAGAGAAATGGCGTGAGCCACACGCGACGCTGCTCGAGTGGCATCGCACGCTTTTGAAGCTACGACGAAGCGCAATTCCGCACGGACTCAATTCACCGCCCGAAGTGATCACGATCGAAGGCACGCGCGCTTTGGCGTGGCGGCTCGGTGACCTTCTTGTTCTCGTCAGCTATCAACCGGAAGGCGCGCGCGTTCGCATACCATTTGCGCCGACCGAGCTGGTTGATCTGCCCGGTTACGGCGTGCGTATTTGGCGCTACTCGGGGCCAGCGCGGAGCGTTTCCAGCACCATCGACAGCATTCCGCTTCGGTAGGTCACCGCGTAGAAGACACAGCCGATCGCGTTCATCGTCAGCATGGCGTGTACGAGTCGTACCATCAAAATAAGGAGGCGCTTCTACTCTTGCGGTCCCTCTTGGCCAATCCGCGCCTTCAATTTGGCACATGCACGGGCAGCGTACGCTTCACATTTTCCAGGCACGGCGGGGTCGGGCCGACCACCACCATCCGCCGGTCTCGAGAGTCGCTCAACGGTGTCCAACCCAAGTGTACTTTAAGACTGTCCAAAAGATGAAATTGTGGGCCACGCTTGGTTGGGCTACCTTGGTTCATGCTGCAGCGTTTAAAAAATAAAATGCGACCTTTTTCGGCCCTCAGCGCATCCCTCGTTCTCGTCTGCTGCCACAAACCGGCGAGTGGTCCCTCCGAAGTTGTCGATCCGGTTGACTACGCCGATCCGTTTGTTGGCAGCGGTGGATTCGGATTCGCCGCCGGCAGCGCGTTTCCCGGCGCGTTGGCGCCGCAGGGGCTCGTCAAGGTGGGGCCGGATACAACGGGCCCTTATGGAGATATCAATTTTCTCCATTATTCCGGTTATTGGTATGGCGACGATACCATTCGCGGGTTTTCACACATGCACCTGCATGGGACCGGCAATACCGATTACGGGATTCTCGCGTTGATGCCGGTCTCCGCGTTTGATGCCATGGCACCGGTGGCGAGCGCCGCGTCGACGTTTCAGAAGCGCAGTGAGCATGCGCGGCCAGGGTATTACGATGTGATACTTACTAATGGTTTGGTGCACGTCGAATTGACCGCATCGCCGCACGCGGCGATTCATCGCTTCTCCTTTCCGGCGGGGCTCAAGACGGGAACGGTGATTGTCGATCTCGATCACCATCTTTTTCAGGGAAAGGTCACCGCGGCCGAGGCGCAGGTTGATACCGCAGCGCAGCGGGTAAGCGGGAAGCTGCACCACATCGGACAAATGTCGGGCGGCACGGGGTATGATGTCTTTTTCGAGCTACGTGCGCGGCGGCCGTGGAAGAGCGCCCAGGTGTGGAGCAGTGGTGTGGCTCCTACGGAGGGAAGTTCGGTTACGGGTGTGGGGGGTGGTCTTGCGTTGGCGTTCGACAATACGCCGGCGACGCCGCTTGAGATTGCGGTTGGGCTCTCGATGGTTTCACTGGCCGGCGCGCGCGCCAACCTTGATGCGGAGGTGGAAGGGCGCGGATTCGACGATGTTCGCCGCGCGACCGAAAACGCGTGGCGGACGCTGCTTTCCACCGTGCGCATCAGCGGGGGAAGCGAAGAGGAGCGACATACTTTTTATTCGATGCTCTACCACGCTTTTTTAATGCCGACGGTGGTAAGCGACGTCGATAGTTCCTATCGCGCGATGGACGGCCAAATTCGCAAGGCCGATGGATTTCGCTATTGCACCGATATGTCGCTCTGGGACACCTACCGGACGCTTGATCCACTCTACGCAGTGATTGCTCCGGACGGATTGCTCGACACCGTGCGGAGCCTCTACGCCATGGCGCAGGCCAACGGCGGCGTGTTTCCTACCTGGCCGGTTGGAACAGGTGACGCAGCAACAATGCCTGGGGCCAGCCCCGATATCGTGATCGCCGAGGCCGCGCTGAAAGGTGTAACCGGTTTCGATTTGAAGGGCGTCTATGCGCTTTTGCGCGCCGGTGCGCTTTCCGCAACGCCGCCGCCGGGGGGGCGAGGTGGACGCAGCATGCATTTCGACGACTACGATCGCCTCGGCTATATTCCGGCGCCCGCGGGCGGTTCCGTTTCGATTACCACCGAATATGCGCGCGACGATTACGCACTCGCGCAATTGGCGACGCTCTTGGGAGAGACAGCCGATGCAGATCGGCTCCTGGCGCGGTCGAAAGGGTATCGAAAATTATTCGATCCCACGACCGGATTTTTGCGCGGCCATTTGGAAGACGGAACGCTGGCACCGGGAGCATTCGATCCCATTGCCTGGGACGATAAAGCCCATGACGACTACGTTGAATCCAATGCGTGGCAGAGCGTCTGGATGCCTTCGAACGACATCGTCGGGCTCGTCGGACTTTTTGGAAGTCGGGATGCATTTATCGCCAAGTTGGAATCTTTTTTCGAACAAGCTGTTACCGATGCGGATTCATTAATTGGATTAAATCCAGACGATTTAAAGCGCTCTTTGCCGCGTCCTTACTATTTCGCTGGCAATGAGCCCGACATTCATGCCCCGTATCTTTTCGCCGCCGCGGGGCGACCGGATCTAACGCAACGTTGGGTGCGCTGGGCAATGACGCGCTGGTATGGATCGGGCGCCGACGGGCTGCCGGGAAACGACGATGGTGGAACGATGTCCGCTTGGTACGTTTTTAGCGCGCTCGGCTTTTTTCCCATGCCGGGAACGGACCGTTATCTGATCGGCGCGCCACTTTTCCCGCGTGCACGGATAGCGATTTCTGGCGGTGAATTTTTGGTGGAGGCACCCAAAGCGTCCGGTGCGAACATCTTCGTGCAGTCGGTTACGCTCAATGGCCAGCCCCTCACCGCGCCGATCTTGCGGCATGGCGATATTCGGCCGGGCGGAGCGCTGCATTTCGAGATGGGTCCATCGCCCTCCGTGTGGGGGAGAAGCGAAACCCCAGGCATACCGTAGCGCATGGCACGCGACGCTTGCGGCGAGACCAGCGGTGCCCGCTGCCGCTGGTCTCGTCCTCTCAACAGCCTGCTAAGGCTAAGAGCCTGTCCCTTAACACGGCGGGAACCGAGGCGGGCGAGCGGCTCAAGGCATACAAACGTCGTCCGCTCGGTTTGCCGTGGGCTGCGTGCAGGTTGTTCCGTTGGGGCAATTTGTTGTGCAGTGGTAGAAGCAGCCGCTGTTTCCGTTTTTCGTGACGCACTTGCCGCTCGTGCCACTTGGGTTTCCGCAGTCGCCGTCCTTGCAAGGAATCTTCGAGCAGAAACCGACTAAGAGTTGCGTTTGTGCATCACGCCTCGTGAACAGGCAGGAGAATAGCGATCCGCAGTGCAAGGCCGTCAAGGTAAGTGAAGCATCGCAGCTTTCGCCCTCGTTGCGCGTGCCTGGTGTAAAGTTGCAATCCCCATCGGTCGTTCCCTTGCACGTCGTGGCGCTGCCGTAGCGATCCTTGCATGTTTGTTCAGGATCGGCCTCGACGTCGCACCGCGGAATGCAACCCGGGACAGCAGCAGAGGTGCTACAAAAGTAGCCCTGCCGGCAATCGGCGGATGTGGCGCACTTGGACACACAGGTCTTCCCTGTTGCCGCGTTCACCATCATGCAGCTTGCGTTGCCGCCGGGGCAATCGGCAGCGGCTTTGCAGGTCGCGGTGCAGGCGCCTCCGGGGAATCCGTCCGTGAGACAACGCGAAGATTGGCCGCTTGCGGTGCACTGACCGTCGGCGGTACATGCGGCGCCAACGGTCCCATTCCCAACGGTCCCGGCATCGCTAGCAACGCCGCCGTCGGCACCGCCAGCGTCCGTCGTACTACCGCCACCACCTGATGTTCCGCCATCGCCGGAGACGTTGCCGCCGTCCGTGACACTAGCGTCGTTTCCACCGCCGTTCGTGTCTGGCGTCGTACCAGCGTTGCCGCCGCCACTACTACTCGGAGTGCACGCCACAGCTGCACCGGCCAGCACAACCCACGAAAAAATTTTCACTCGAGGCTCTCTTTCCGCTGTCGGTCTGTTTAATTCTTTTGACACACCAGAAGCTCGAGATAAGGCGCGTTCGTGCCCGCCACAGTCCCGGCTTCCGCAAGTGTAATTCCTGTTTTCTGGGAATCTGTCGAGCCGCTTCCGGCCGCTGGCGGATTTCCGAAAGCCGGCTGAATTGAGCCGGCGGTCCCAGCATTCGTTATTGGCACGGGGTGCGTGTGGCCTGGATCCGTTAGCGTATGGTTATGTTTTCCAACTGCACGGTTCTCACCATCGCTTAGTGGTTGCCCCACCGGGTTTCCAAGCGTCCCACCAGAGGGAAGCCCAACAAGATAGCGCCCGCGCGCGGCCACGAGCTCCGACCAGCCAGCGGGACATGCAGCCAAGTTGAACGACATCACGGCACCCGCCGGAACCGGATCCGAAACAAGAGCCCAGTTCTTATTTGTCCCATTGTACTTCAGAATTTGACCATCCGTCGGTGTCGTCGAAACAACCGGCTGGTTCTGAATCTTCGCTACGGTGCTATTTCCGTAGGCACCAGTCACGTCCCCGCCTTCCGCCGGCAGGTCGCCCGCGGAGATCGTGCCGACGGCCCAGGCGCCGCTGCCGCTGCTGCGCAGGTATTGCCCGCTGGCCGTTGGTGCCGCTGTGATGCCGGTGCCGCCGTTGGCAATCGGCACGGTTCCGGAAAGCGCAACGAGCGCGGCCTGGCCGCCCGACACAGACAGCGGCCCCGTCGCCGCAAGCGACAAAATACCCGTGTTGCTCAACGTCACACCACCACTGCCGAGCGACGTCGTTCCACCGCCGGAGAGCCCTGTGCCCGCGGTCAGCGTGACCGCGCTGTTGACGAGCATCGCGTTCGTTACAGCACTATTGGGAATACTAATCGTCCCGCTGCCCGTGATCGGTCCGCCGGCCAATCCAGCTCCTGTGGCGATGCTGGTCACCGTACCGCCGGAGTTGTTGTCCACGCTCGGCTGCCATTTGCCGCCAACTGCGTCGAATTTCAAAACCTGTCCGTCGCCAGGGGCGGCCGCCGCAAGTAGCTTCCCCTGAATTTTTGCCAACGTTGCGCTTCCGTAAGCGCCCGAGAGATCGCCACCTTCCGGCGGCATGTCGCCCGCCGTGATCGTGCCCACTCCCCAGGCCCCGGCGGCGCCGCTGCGCAGATACTGCCCGCTGGCCGTCGGTGCCGCGGTAATGCCGGTTCCGCCATTGGCGATCGGAACGGTTCCGGAAAGCGCAACGAGCGCGGCCTGGCCGCCCGACACCGACAGCGGCGCGATCGCCGCAAGCGTCAGAATGCCGGTGTTGTTTAACGTCACGCCGCCGCTCCCAAGTGCGGTCGTGCCGCCGCCGGAGAGTCCTGTGCCGGCAGTCAGCGTAACTGTGCTGTTGACGAGCATCGCGTTCGTTACAGCACTATTGGGAATACTAATCGTCCCGCTGCCCGTGATTGGCCCGCCGGCCAATCCAGCTCCTGTGGCGATGCTGGTTACCGTACCGCCGGAGTTGTTGTCCGTACTCGGCGTCCACTGCGCGTTCGTCGCGTCGAACTTCAGAACCTGTCCGGACGCTGGCGCGATCGTCGAAACCGCGACGCCCTGGACGCCCACCACCGTTGCGGGAGCGTAGCCAGACAGGTCGCCACCTGGATTCGGCAAGTCGCCCGCCGATATCCGGCCCACTCCCCACGTTCCGCTGCCGCCGCTGCGCAAATACTGCCCGCTCGCGCTTGGAGCCGCCGTGATCCCGGTTCCACCATTGGCAATCGGCACGGTTCCGGATAGCGCAACGAGCGCGGTCTGGCCGCCCGACACCGACAGCGGCGCGATCGCCGCAAGCGTCAGAATGCCGGTGTTGTTTAACGTCACGCCGCCGCTCCCAAGTGCGGTCGTGCCGCCGCCGGAGAGTCCTGTGCCGGCAGTCAGCGTAACTGCGCTGTTGACGAGCATCGCGTTCGTTACAGCACCATTGGGAATACTAATCGTCCCGCTGCCCGTGATTGGCCCACCGGCCAATCCAGCTCCAGTGGCGATGCTGGTCACCGTACCGCCGGAGTTGTTGTCCACGCTGGGCGCCCACTGGCTGTTCGTCGCGTCGAACTTCAGCACTTGGCCATCGGCCGGCGCAGCCGCTGCGAGCTGCTTTCCCTGAATTTTCGCCAACGTTGTACTTCCGTAGGTGCCCGAAAGATCGCCGCCCTCGGGTCCAACCGCCAATGTGGTCGAAGCACCGAGTGCAACCGATCCACCTCCGGTGAGCCCCGCGCCAGCCTTCACCGTGATCGTGCTATTCGCGAGCAGGTTGTTCGTCACATCCCCTGCAGCGAGCTTCTCGGCGGGAATCCACATGCCTTTGTTCGCGTCAAACTTGAGCACCTGTCCATCCTTGGGCGGCGTCGGCGCAAGCGGCGCGCCCTGAATTCCCACCACTGTCGACGGCGCGAATCCCGACAGATCTCCGCCCGGATTTACCACCGAAAGCGTCGTTGCGCCGCCCAGCGAAATCTGGCCGCCACCCTGGAGTCCGGGACCTGCCGTAACCGTGAGCGTGGAGTGGGTCAGCATCTCGTTGGCAACTCCGCCGGCGGCGATGCCGATCGTGCCGTTGCCACTGATGGGCCCGCCGGTCAACCCCGGTCCGGTGTTGATGGTTGTGACGGTGCCGCCGGAAGTGAGATCGGGCCCGCAGGCCCACGCGCTTCCACTCCACTTGAGAATCTCGCCACGCGCGCATCCGGCGAAGAGCGAAATCGTTTCATTGCTATCGATGGTGATGCCGCTTCCGGCGGAGTAGAGCGCGGTGATGCTTTTGCCTCCCATGGTGAGGCTCGTGGTGTTGACCGTTCCGCCAACGACGTTGACCGCGTTGCCCGCGCGCACCGCGTAGGGGACGCTTCCGATTGGCTGCCGCGGAACGAGCGGCGGATCGCTGCCGATCTGGACTTCGAGGTAGCGATCGTGGCCATCAATCACGCCTCCCCCAAATGGGGTGACCTCGCCGAGAAAAGTCTCGTAGAAACCGTCCGTAAGCACGACCGTTGGCTGCTTTTCTTCCCACAAATTGTTGCCGCCGGTCTCGCTGTCGAAGAGACGAAACGTGATGGCCGTGGTGCCTTCGAGCGGCGTTCCATCTTTGGCATTGAGCAGCCGGCCCTGGTAGCCGAGCTTCTCGGGAACCTGTGCCAGGGCTGCGTTTGCGAAGAAAACAGCGCCCAGGATGACGTATTTCAAACGATACTGTTTGCAATACATTTAGGAATCCCCCCGCTACGGCGGCCGCGAAGCATTGACTCCGCCCACGTTCACAAAGTGCGTTCCGGTCTGTTCGCTGGCGCCCTGGGCGTTGGGCGGCGTCGGCTCGGCGAGCACGCCGATGTTGACGAAGGATCGACCGACCTGCTTGCGCGCCCCATACGAACTGCCCGCCGCCACCGTTTGGAAGGCGGTGCCCGTTTCCGGCAAGACCGGATTGCTTACGGGGATTGTCTTGCCCGCGCCGTTTGTGCAGAGGCGCCCCACGCAGCTCCAGTCGCAACCCGCGCCGTCGCCTAGGTCGAAGCTCCCCTGCGCGCAAGGTCCTCGACCGCAAACACCTTGCACGCAACGCGCGATCGCATGAACCGGCGTGGGACAGACGTGGTCGCAAGCGCCGCAGTTATCGACATCGTTCTGGATGTCGCACGGGGTGCATCGGCCCGCGCGGCAGGTGAAATTGGCTAGGCACTGATCGTTTGTAATACATGGTGCGCACCTGCCGACGATGCAGCTTAGGCCGGCGGCGCAGTCGGCGAGCGTCCCGCACTTTTTGCCATCACCGCAGCCCGAGCAGGTCTTGCCTCCGCAGTCGACGTCCGTCTCCCTCCCATCCAGCACACCATCCGTGCAGGTCGCGGCGGCGGCATGGCCGGCCAACGGGATACGGACTTCTGGCGCGTTGTCGGCGTTGCTTTCGAGAACCAGCGACGCGCCGTCGGCTCCCTCGGCGGTGGGGAGGTAGATCACCTTCAAGTGAACACTGGCTCCCGCCTCGATTTGGGATGGGATCGGGCTCGTACGAAAGACGGTGCGTGTATCTCCCAGAATCCTTGGAAGGGAGAGCAGGAGGACAAAGCTACCGCCGTTGGAAAGAACCAGTTCTTGCGTTGCTGTGGTACCGACGATTTGCGATCCGAATTCGACTGCTAACGGGGCAAAGGTGATGACGGCGCGAGATCGTCGAGTGGTTGCCGAGCTACATCCATAGGTGACAAGCGCGCCCAGTGCCAGAACAGGAAGCGCGCGGTGCATAAGTTTATTATACGCGATGTTGAACCATATAATAAGATTCGAAAATTACTTAGTATTTCCGGTCTTTCGGCCGCGCCACCGCGCTCTTCGCCTCGTTGATTCGTAACCGGAGTCGTTCGTACAAACGCACAAGCGTCTGCATGGCCTCTTCGCCCGCCCGCTTGGACCCGACGTACACATTCAGGTCGTCCGCATAGCGCACGAAGAAATGCCCGCGTTTCTCCAGTTCCTTGTCCACGACAACGGTCCGCCTTGCGGCGTTCCTTCGTACCGCTCCATCACCACCCCGTTCGCCATCATGCCATCTTCGAGATAGCGGCGAATCAGTCCCAACATCCGCTCCCGGTTGCCGCCTCCTTAGGGTCGGTGCCCTGCGCTACTACGGCCTCTGCTGACTTCTCGCTCCGCCACTCCAAGAAGAAAAAGTGATCGCCCTGGTTGGCATCGCCTCATATCCAGTTTCTGTTCGTCGACTCGCGATTTCGCTATCGCTTCTTTCAGCGCCGAACTCACGCTCGGACCGGCTCTCACCGGCTTGTCGCCTTGCGATTTGCTCGGGGTCGCTACGACCTGCTCGCCCAGAGCACTTTCGCCTCCTATCCCTGCCCGTGCTGGGCACACGCGTAAAAAGGAGTCAAGGGGATGTTCCCTTGATCCCTTGGACAGCCGGGGAGCTAGCCGTTTCTCGACCGGCGTCGGGAGCCACCGAGCCCGGCCAGCAGAAGCAGAGCGAGGCTGGACGCGCCCGTGCTCGAACAGGCGCCACGCGAAGAGTCACCAGCTGCTCCCGGAACTGTCGTGGGATCCGGAGTCTGCGTTGGAGTCGGAGCGGGCGGGCGCGCTGCGCAGCTGTCCGGGTAGCAGCCAGTGCCGATGGCCGTGGTGCCCGAATTGATCGCCACGGACCGTTCGCCGGGGCCGCAAGCGATGCCTGCTTCGAACGCCGCGGCGCAATAGGATCCGCCGTTGCGGTCCGAGACGCAGAACCCGCCGATGCAGTTCGCAGCAGAGGTGCATGCCGTGCAGGTTGGCGTCGAGGGCACGCGTGCGACCAGCTGATCGCCGTGTGCCTTGGCGAAGCTCTCGAGGAAGTCGATGTAGGACTCGACGAGCGTGTCGATCGTTTCCACACGGCAAGTGCTGGATGGGAAGCCGTTTAGCGTAATGGGTGTTTCGCCGTTACCACGAGAGGTGATTCCCAAGATAGCTTCCTGCCCGTTCTCGGTGACAAACGCAGGTCCACCGGAATCACCATGGCATGTGTCTCCCGAATCGTTAGCCTCCACTTTGAAGCTGATCTCGCCGCCATTGAAAACCTTGACGTTATGTTTGGTCACCTGGTTCTTCACTTAACCGCCCAAACGTCGCGCGGCGGCCGCCCATCGTCGGCGAGCGCATCATCGTCGGCGCCTCGATGTGCGGCATTGGCTAACTGCTTCGGACAGCGCGTCCAACCGCGACTATCGACTTCTACGACCTCGCCTTCGAGCAGAGTTCAACTTGACCGCCTTTCTATTCAATGTTTAGTACCCTACATGCGCATCGAACCGAAACTTGCATTTCTCGTCGCCATTTTTGCCACTTCGCTGATGACCGGCTGCAAAAAAGCCTCCTCAGGGCCGAGTTGCAACGACGGTTTCAAGAACGGCATGGAGACGGACGTCGACTGCGGCGGCGGATGCGGTCCCTGCTCGCCGGGCAAGGCGTGCGCGAAGACCGCAGATTGCGCCAGCGGTCTCTGTACGAATTCCGTTTGCGAGGCGCTTTCGACGTGCAGCGATAAAACGAAGGATGGCAAGGAGACCGATGTCGACTGTGGTGGCGGCGTCTGTTTGGCATGCAAGGACGGTCTGGCGTGCATCGTTGCCAGCGATTGCGCCGGTGGCGTGTGCAAAAATTCGGTCTGCCAGGCGCCGAGCTGCACGGACGGTATCAAAAATGGGGACGAGACTGGGCTCGATTGCGGTGGAAGCTGTCCCCGTTGCCTGCCGCCCGATCCGGCCAAGGTCGCTCCTGTGCTGGAGACCACGGTGGCAACGAACATGGCCGACGCCACGTCGTTTATTTACGAAGGTCCCAATCCGCTACAGGTGGGGGTAACGCCGGGGGCGATCGAAAAACACCGCGTGGCGGTCTTGCGCGGCCATGTGCGCGACCAAAGCGGAACGGATATTTCAGAGGTGAGCATTACGATTCTGGGACATCCTGAATACGGCCAGACGCTCACCCGGAAGGATGGACAGTTTGATATCGCGGTGAGCGGTGGTGGGCGGCTAACGGTCGTCTTTGTAAAAACCGATTATCACGCTGCGAATCGAACGCTCGATGTGCCCTGGTTAGATTACGTCGCCGTTCCAGAGATCGTGATGGTGCAGCAGGATCCTGCCGTTTCCAGTATCGACGTGAGTGGAAATTCGGGTGCGATTCAAGTTGCCCGCGGGAGCCCCGTCAAAGACGCGGACGGAACGCGTCAGGCGACGATCTTTATTCCGCCTAAGACGCGGGCGGTTTTGCGCATGCCCGATGGATCTACCAAGCCGGCGAGCATGCTCCACATCCATGCTACGGAGTTCACTGTTGGCGCGAACGGCCCCCAAGCGATGCCCGCCGACCTGCCCGCGTCGAGCGCCTACACTTATGATGTGGAGATCAATGCCGAGGAAGAGGCCACGGTTGGCGCGACGGGCGTGGAGTTTTCGCAACCGGTTTTTCTTTACGTGGAAAATTTTTTGAGGTTCCCAGCAGGCACCCCAGCGCCCAACGGCCACTATGATTCCAAGCGCGCGGTCTGGGTCGCTGACCAAAGCGGCTTTGTGCTCACCATCGTGAGCATCACGGCAGGTGCGGCGGATATCGATACCCACGGTGATGGCAAGGCCGACGACGCGGCCACGCTAGCGACCTTGGGCGTCACCCCGCAAGAACGCGCGCAACTCGCCAACCTTTACAAATCTGGTCAAAGCCTGTTTCGCGTACCCATCTCGCAAATCCACCAGGGATTTATTAACCCCGGAGAGCCGTTCTCGCTCGCCACAAGTGACGTGAATTATCCCACGGTAACGGCGGTCAATCCGGGAGACAAATTTAATCCTTTTACGGGCACCTTCATCCACATCGATCCTCCCGATCCAAGTTTCGATTTTGATAACCATGCTCTGCGGAGGTCGGTGGGCATAGTGGGTACGCCATTTTCACTGAATTACCGCAGCGACCGCGTTCCGGGACTCTTGCCGACACTCAATATCCCGGTTATTGATGGCACCTCGCATCCGGGTCTTAAAAGCATCGATCTGACCATCTCCATTGCGGGTCGGACAGAAAAGAAGCACTTCGTGCCTGGGCCTGTTGCGCAGGCTCAAAATGAGCTCTTCACCTGGGACCGCAAGGACGCCTACGGCCGCACGGTGGCTGGTCGGCAGCGCCTCGGTGTGAGGCGTCAGCTCAACTTCGACGCCACTTTTGTGGCCACGTCTAAATTCGGTGACCCTCCGAACGCATGTAGCCCCGGTGATACCAGTTGCAAAGCCCCTCCCAAAGTCGTCGCCTTTGAGACGGGACGCAACCAGATAAGCTTTCTTGAGGATAGCGAAATGCAAATAGGTCAGCTCGACGGACGCTCGCAGGGTGGTCTCGGCGGCTGGACAATTTCGGTACACCACATCTACGACCCGGTGGGGAAGGTTCTCTACCTCGGTACCGGAGAGGTGCGCGCGGCAGAGAATCTTTTGCAGATCATCAAAACTGTCGCGGGAGGAGGCGGTGATGGCCACACCCTCGTCGATGAGGTGCCGGCGACGGAGACGACGCTTACCAACGGCGTTGGAAATATCGACGTGGCCCGGGATGGGAGCCTTTTTATTTCTACCGCATACACCGTGCATAAAGTCGATCCCAAGGGGATCATTCACTACGTCGCGGGAAGTAACGATACTACATTTCCGAGCGACGATGGGCACCCGGCCGCCCGGACCAGAATGCTCATCGGCCCTATCGCCGTGGGTTCGGACGACACCCTGTACGTTATTGCCGACAACAAGATTCGGCATGTGAAAACGGACGGGACGGTGGAGACCGTCGCCGGCAACGGTGTGCAGGGATTTTCCGGCGACGGCGGACCGGCAATTGCCGCGCAGCTTTCCGATCCGCGCAGCATCTGCTTTGCCAAGGACGGCAGCCTCTACATTGCCGATCGTCTAAACCGCCGAATCCGGCGGGTGGGCACCGACGGGATCATTTCGACGGCCGCTGGAAATGGTAGCGATTTCGATTTCCATAGCCCGCCTCCTTGGGATGGCGCGCCTGCGATCGTCGCTCCGCTCCCGGACGTGAATTTAGTGGCTTGTGCGCCAGACGGAAGCGTCTATTTCAACTCCAACTTCTATGTTGGCCGAATCAAGTTAGATGGCACGACAGAAACCGTGGCCGGCCTTAGCCCCCGCAACAGCGCAGACGGTAGCGACATCATCCACTTCGACGTTCGCCAAGGCGTCGCGGACATCAAGTTCGCGCCGGACGGCAGCTGGTATTTCGGCCTCGAGGGGTTCGGCGCGCCCTTTGCGTACCATGTCCTGACGAATGGCATCGTCAATCGCGTCGCGGGAAATGGAACTTCGGGGTTGTTCGCTGGAGACGCAGGACCGGCGACGCAGGCATCCCTGGCAAGTGCTCGGAGCATCGCTCTTCATCCCGACGGAAGTCTGCTTATTGCTGACCATCTAAACTTTCGCGTTCGAAAAGTTGGAACGCCGCTCCCGGGCTACAACACGCAGGACATCCTTATCGCTTCCGAGGATGGCAACGCCGTCTATCGTTTCGATAAGAATGGCCGCCACCTCGCCACCCTCCATGCGCTGACCGGAGCGGCGCTCTCCACCTTTGCCTACGACTCGTCCGGAAATCTGAAAACCATCACCGATGGCGATGGCGACGTAACCACGATTGAGCGCGACAACACAGGCAACCCCACGGCCATTGTTGGTCCCTATGGGCAAAGGACGAAGTTAACCGTCGACGGTGACGGGTTTTTGGCAAGCGCCAGCGACCCCGCCGGTAGCAAAGTCGAGTTCACCTCTAAAAAAGGTCTTATTACCAGCATCACGGATCCCAACGGCAACACGAGCACGTTTCGTTACGACGGCCAGGGCCGGCCAGCGGGGGCAACGGATGCCTTGGGCGCGTCTTCGACGATTACGCGGACTGATCTCCCATCTGGTGCCGACAGCTTCAGCCTCCATTTTACGAGCCCCGCGGGCGTTCAATCGGAATACGACGTCGCCGAGTTTGACGACGGCAAGAGCCAGCGGCTCACGGTCTATCCCGATGGGACACGCCAGGCGCTTTTCATGGGGACCGACGCGGACTTTTCCACTGAGCCCAATGGAACGATCTCGACAAGTACCTTTGGCCCAGATCCTCGGTTCGGAATGCAAGCCCCGCTTCTCGCGAACGCTACGGTGAATTCGCCTCGAGGCCTTAAGTCTGCGACTCAGCATCTCCGCACAGTCTTGTTGGCCAATCCCAAAGATCCACTGAGCCTCGTCAGCCAGATCGACAAGGTTACGGTAGATGCCCGCACGTCGATACTTAGTTTCGATGCCAAGAGCCTTACTTCGACAACCCTAACTCCGGAGAGTCGCAAGGTCACGTCCATCTTGGACAAACTGGGTCGTGCGGTGCAGATAGAATCAGCAGGCATTTTACCCATAACCACAACGCGCGATGATCACGGCAGGGTTAAAAGTGTCACGACTGGTTCCGGTACGGATGCGCGTAACGCGGTTCTGACCTATGGTTTGGACGGGTATGTAGCGAGCACGACTAATCCCTTGGGACAGACCTCAAGCAGCGTCTATGATCTCGCGGGACGGGTAATAGAGGCCACACGGGCGGATGGGCAAACGATAAGGTTTGCGTACGATAAGAACGGGAGCGTGACATCGATCACGCCGCCCGGTCAACCGGCGCATCTCTATTCCTACGATGGCGACAACCAGCTCACGGTATACACACCGCCAGCAATCGCGGGCACAGGGTCGATCAACACCAGCTACGACCAAGATGGTCGAGTTCAGCAGATCACGCGTCCGGATGCAACGACCATTCAAAAGGCTTACGATTCCGCAGGACGCTTGTCCACGACGATTTTGCCGGGAGAGCGCATCAGCTACGCGTACGACGCCAAGCTGTTGCCCAATCCGAACACGCCGGGAAATCCGCCCACCGGACAGCTCAGCAGCATTACTAGCAGTATCAGTGGGCGGATTGCTTACACGTATGATGGGGCTCAGGTCTTGTCGGAAACCTGGAGCGGTGGGCTCGTCGTGGGCTCCGTCGAGTGGAGTTATGACGCCAATATGAGGCTACACTCGGAGACCGTCGACGGGCAAAGTCCTATTGTCTATCAGTTTGACAAGGACAACCTGCTCACGAGAGCCGGAGACCTCGTATTCAAGCTCGATTCTCAGAGCGGGCTCATGAATGGTAACTCGCTGAAGAACATCTCCACAAGTATCTCGCGCAACGGATTCGGTGAGGTGATTACTCTAAGCGCTGCCGGTCCCAGCGGGCCTTTGCAGACGGCGACTTATGCGCGAGACGCGCTAGGCCGCGTTCTCTCCTTGCAGGAAAGCCTCAATAGAAGCGCGACGAATACCACGGAATACACCTACGATCTCGTTGGGCGGCTCACCAAGGTTAAACTAAACGGGACTCTTCAGGCGATTTACACTTATGATCCGAATGGGAACCGCCTAACCTACACCGATATCAGCAATACAACGATCCAAGGAAAGTATGACAATCAGGATCGACTACTGCAATATGGCAATACAGATTATCTCTATAATGCCAACGGTGAGCTTTCCCACAAAACGGAACACACGTCGCTGGGCGATCAGGTAACCAGCTACACGTTCGACGCACGCAGCAATCTAACGAGCGTTGCGCTGTCAAACGGCACCACCATCGATTACCTCCTTGATGCGCTGGGACGCAGAATCGGAAAAAAGGTCAATGGGAAACTGACGCAGGGCTTTTTATACAGCAATGCCATGACCCCGGCGGCCGAGCTCGACGCCAATGGCGTAGTCGTCAGCCGCTTCGTCTCTGGTTATGTGATTCAGGGCGGCAAGAGCTATTCCATCATCACCGACCACCAAGGGAACGTCAGGTTGGTCGTTGACACGGACAGTGGCGATATCAAACAGCAGACGGACTATGACGAGTTTGGTAATGTTATAAAGGAGAGGATAAGCCCCGACTTTCGAACGATCCCACTCGGATTTTCGGGTGGACTTTATGATCGTGATACGGGGCTCATTCAGTTTGGTGCGCGCGAGTACGATTCGAAGATTGGGCGATGGATAAGCAAGGATCCGATCGGATTTGGCGGAGGCACCAATTTCTATGTTTATGCTGGAAACGATCCAATAAATTTTGATGATCTCTCCGGGCTGAAATACGATCCCCAGCAAGCCGAAAAGGACATGGAAGAAGGTCTTTTCGATGGATATACGGGGTTAGATACCGGCCAACACCACTCCCCTGCTTATTATCACGGTAAACAAATGGGAATAGCATTGGCTTTGACCCAGGGCGTTAGTGGGGCGGTTAAAAACGCTCTTGCTAAGGAGGCGGCCCGAAGAGCTGCTGCCAAAATCGCTGCTGATTTGGCGGCTGGTCACCCGGGCGGAGACGCTGCTGTTAAGCGATTGATAGACGCACTTCCAAAGACCGAAAATGGCATGTTCAACTTTGTTATTCATGGATCGAACAAAACGGTTGGAATGGAAGGCATGGTCTTACAGAATGGCCGCTGGGCATCCGTCGGCGCTGGCGAGGTGGCGAATCTTATTCGCGCTTCTGGTTGGACGCCGGGGACCGATATTCAGCTTCTTAGTTGTGGAGGAGGGCGGTTGTCCAATGGTCTCGCGCAGAACGTCGCCTCAATTCTCAATACCAACGTCAGGGCCGCGACGGACATCGTGACATCGGAGGTGAATACTGTTACAGGTGCCGTACAACACACGGTTGCGAACCAGGGGTGGTGGGTAATATTCCATCCTTAAAACATATCGGCAGCCGGCAGAAATGTGGTGCTCCTAAAGCCCTCGTGGGTCACCGAGGGCGGTTTTCAGAGCGGGTGCGGGCTCATGAACTGATCCAAGCAATGGAAACGCATCGGCACCGCGTCACGTGCCCCGAACACGGCGTCATCAACGAGGCAGTGCCGTGGGCGGCGCCGGAGTCGCTGTTCACCCTCGATTTCGAGAGCCTGGTTGCCTGGCTCGCCCGCGAGATGAACAAGACGGCGGTCGCCGCGCTGGCCAAGATCTCGTGGCCTACCTTGGGCACCATCATCGAGCGATTCGTCGCGCGAAACATCGACAAGCGGCGTCTCGATGACCTCCTCGTCGTCGGCCTCGACGAGGCATTTAGGAGAACCATAATTACGGACAGCTCGGTGACAACACACCACGTGTGTCACACCGGTCAATGCGATCTAAAAAATTGGTGAAACAGGACCAACCGTTGCCATCCCGTCCTCTACCAAACGTGCTTGTCCTGGCCCATCCCAGTACGCATGGAGATGGGGATGCAGAACGGCATCCATTGAGTCGTTCCCAAAGTAGCGAGCGGCGCTCTCTGCGTAGGTTTCCTGCAGCCCCGTGTTCCCCCATTGCAACTCATACGTGCTGAGCGAGGCCAAGTCAGCGGTCCGTGCGTCAGCAAACGCCAAGTCAGAGGTCGAATGGCGTCCGTGAAGCGCATTCCAGTCGAGGGCATGTGCAGTCTCATGCAGGGTGAGATTGTGGGAACGGTGGCCCTGCCCGTAATGGGGCATTCGGTAGCCTTCCGGGGAGAGCCGCAAGGCGATAACCGTCTCGCGCCTGGCAAAGTCGAAAGTGCCTGGCACCCGATCCCAGGTGGCGTCCGCCGGCCAGCCGCCGGGGTGTACTCCGCGCAGGTCCGTCAGATAGTCCGTCACCGAGTCGTGGCACACCACGATTTTCTGGTTCTCATTTGCGAGGGTTCGCAAGATGGCAGGACCAAACTTGGCCAACTCCACGGCAACGAGCGGCAGATCTTCGTCCGTTCCTGAACCGCCGGAAATGACGAGCGACGATGCCTGAGCGATGCTGTCTTCGGTTGGTTGGTTGTCGGCTGCCTCTTCGGATGCGCGTGCAACGCCAAGCGTGTCGGCGCCTTGGCAGGCGGTGAACACGAAAAGAAGAGAGAGGGTGTATCCACGGACCATGATTGTTTTTAGGCGCGGTCGGCCCTGCTTGCAATGGGCGCACGACCGACAATCGGCCACTTGGCTTGTTTTGAACGGTGTTGAGAATCTGCTCTTAGAATCAAGCGACGCGTGGCTATGCTCGAAAACGTACGCGCGTAACTTAACTACTTCAGCGATCCCTGGCTTCCCGGGAAGTCCCCCGAGCCGCCAGCAACAGCCGCTGGCGCGGTGGGCGCAACAAACCCGCTTCCCGTGCTGGTATAGGAACCCTTCACGCGACCGCCACCGCCGCCACCACCGCCATAGGTTGCTATCGCGCTGCCACCCAGGCCCTGATAGACACCGCCTCCAGCAATCGTCGCGGTCGAAACCCAAACCGAGCCGCCCGCGCCGCCGCCGCTGTAGCGCCCCCTTGCGGCTTCGCCGTTGGCGGAGATCGTACCACCGTTTGTAAGTGTACCGCTGACAACGAGTTTGATGGCGCCGCCTCCAGCGCCAGCCGGACGAGTTCCATTGTCAAAGCTTCCGCTCCCTCCGACGCTGGTAACGGCGCCCCCGCCAGACCCCAGGTCCACAGGTGTATCCTGGAGCCCGTAGGTCCCGCCTCCAAAACCATTAGATCCATTGCCACCCGAACCACCATAGCCTCCACCGCCATAACCCCAATTTGAGTTCTTGCTGAGACCTGGTTTCGGTCCCTGCCCTTGCGAATAACCTTGCGCGTCGGCGCTGATCCGGGAGTTGGAATCAAGGGTGATATTTCCAGCTACCACCGTTGCTCCTTGTCCCCCCGTTGCCAAGTCCAAATTTGTCCCGAGCGACTGAAGGGTACCCCCGGTTATATTCAGAAGACCTGCAACCGTGAGTGTCGTCCCACCGCCCAGGGAAAGCGTGACGCCACTTGGAATGGAAAGACCATTAAAATTGTAGGACACGTTCCAGGTTGTGTCACACAAGATGGTTAGATCGGGATTCGAATCTGTCGCTACGCTTGTATTAATGAAACGAATCGTTCCCGGGTGTCCGACCATATCTGCATGGGCATTTGCATCACTGGTTGCGGCGGTAGAGCCTCCAGCCGCGGAGGCATAAGCTTGCTGCATTCCGCAGTTGTCTTGATTGGGGGTTGACGCGACACCATAATAGATGGCGATGCGTCCTCCACCGCCGGCGCCACCACCATAGATACTGCTGACAATATAGGTATTATTTCCACCGCTGGCTTGATAGATTCCCGTTCCTGAACCAGCGAGCGTGCCTGCCGTAATATAGAGCGATCCCCCAGCACCTGCTCCTTCCTGCGATTGTCCACCCGATAAACCATTGGCGCTAATGGTTCCATTGTTTGTCAACGTATTGCTCACGACGAGGCGAATGGCACCGCCGCCCGCTTTCCCGGTTACCTTAGATCCTGAACCACTCGCCCCGCCTCCAGACCCAAGCAGCGTTGGCCCTAAAATAGTCGCTGCGTCTCTTCCATACTGAACTCCCGAAACGCCGCTGGGCGCATTATCGCCTGCATGGCCGCCAAGCCCTCCATAACTGCCGCCGCCCGCTCCGGTGTTAGCGCCATCGCTACCGGACATTCCACCTCCCGGACCAACACCGGGACCCGAGACGCTCCCGGTCCCTCCGCCATAGCCCTGACCATCCGCGCTGATCTTGGAACCATTCTCGACGTTGATATTGGCGGCATTCATCGTTACGCCTTGTCCCGCCCACGCCCCGTTTACTTGTCCCGAAGTATTGATGCTTTGTAAGAGGAGCGTTGAATTGCCGATAACCGAGACCGTGTCGCACACGGTGACCGTTGAACCACCAGCAATATTTAATATCGCACCACCGCTAAGGTTGATTTTTCCAAACGGACCCGCTGGCAGGTTCGCTGATCCGGTCGTTGCAGAAAAATCGGCCCAGAGGTTAACCCCCTGTGCTGCTGTCGACGTTCCGCCGCCCGGGCTAGTATTGGTCACGGTCACGTTGAACGTTCCCGGCATTGCGAGATCGGCAGTACCAATGGAGGCGGTGAGCCGCGTTCCACTGAAGTAGGTCGTTGCCTGCGCCTTTCCTGCCCAATTGACGATCGACGTGGCCACGAAACCGGAACCATTCACGGTCAAGAGGAGCGGCGATGATCCGCCGGAGGAAGAACAGGTCGGGCTGACGCTTGCGGTGGCTGGCGCCGGGTTTTTCACATTGAACGTCTGAGCGCCCGATGATCCCCCGCCGGGCCCCGTCGTCGTTACGGTGACCAGGATCGCCGCTGCCGTCGCTAGATCAGTCGACGTGAGCTTTATCGAGAGCTGCGTAGGGCCGAGATAAGTCGTCGTTCGCGCCGTCCCGCCGAACGTCACCGTCGAGCTGCCGCTCACGAAATTCGTTCCGTTCACCGTCAACGTCGGCGGCGTGTCGCCCACGTTCGCCGACGCCGGACCAATGCTCGTGACCGTCGGCACGAGGTTGTTCACGGTAAACGTGACCAGCTGGCCCGAGGTACCGCCGCCAGGTCCTGTCGTCGTGACCGTGACGCTCGCTGTTCCGGCCGTCGCCAGATCCGTCGACGTGAGCTTTATCGAGAGCTGCGTAGGACCGAGATAAGTCGTCGTTCGCGCCGTTCCGCCGAACGTCACCGTCGAGCTGCCGCTAACGAAATTCGTTCCGTTCACCGTCAACGTCGGCGGCGTGTCGCCCACGTTCGCCGACGCCGGACCAATGCTCGTGACCGTCGGCAGCAGATTGTTCACGGTAAAATTCAGCGGCGGATCCGATGTGCCTCCTCCTGGACCCGATGTAGTGACCGTGACGTTCGACGTCCCCGCCGTGGCGAAATCAGCCGCCGTGAGCAGGATTGTCAGCCGCGTGCTGCTCACGAAATTTGTCGGCCAGCTGCTGTTATTCCAATTCACAGTCGAGTTGCCGTTTACAAAATTCTTTCCAATCACCGTCAACGTGAGCTGCGGATCACCCACATTCGCCGCGGTCACGCTGAGGCTCGTTGCGATCGGCACGAGGTTGTTGACGGTAAATTTCAGCGGCGGATTAGACGTGCCACCGCCAGGACCCAGCGTGGTGACCGCCGCATTGAACGTCCCCGCTAGAGCGAGGTCCGCACTCGTCAAGTCGATTCTTAGCTCTGTAGTGCTCACAAAGATCGTCGGCCGGGTGCTGTTGTTCCAATTCACCGTCGAGCCGCCATTCACGAAATTTTGTCCAAACACCGAGAGCGTCACCGCGTCGCCCACGTTGGCCGAAGCCGGAGAGAACCCACGCGTGATCGGCGCCAAGTTGTAGACCTTGAACTCGAGTGGCGGCTGCGCTGTCCCGCCGCCGGGACCGGGTGTCGTGACCGATACGTTGAATGTACCAGCGGCGGCCAAATCCATCAGGAGAAGCGCCGCGGTCAGCTGGCTGCTCGTGACATAGGTCGTGGTCCGCACACTGCCGTTCCAACTTACGAGCGACCCGTTCACAAAACCCGCACCGTTGACCGTGATGGTCAGCGCGGGGTCGCCGGCGTTCGCCGACAAGGGACTCATACTTCCGATGACCGGCAAGAGATTCTTCACCGTGAAACTTTGTCCAGCCGAGTTTCCACCGCCCGGCACTCCATTGAATACCGAACAAGCAAACTTCCCCGCCACCGCAAGATTCGCGGCGGGCAGCAGCGCGGAGAGCTGCGTGTCCGAAACGTAGGTGGTCGTTAACGCGACGCCATTCCATTTCACCGTCGAGCTGGCGATGAAGTTTTTTCCGGTCAGCGTCAGCGTTTGGTCGTTATCACCAACGTTGGCCGTCGCAGGTCCCATGCTCGAGAGCGTTGGCACCGGGTTGTTCACCGTAAAAGTCTGTTCGGTAGAGGTTCCACCGCCCGGCCCAGGCGTCGTCGCCGTCACGCTAACTGTGCCCGGAGTCGCGAAGTCTGCTGCCAAGAGCTGGGCGGTGAGCTGGGTTGAACTCAAGTAAACTGTTTTTCGCGGACTGCCTCCCCAGTTCACCGTTGAGCCGAAGGTGAACCCCGTCCCGCTCACGGTCAAAAGCGGCGCTGGATCACCTAGCGTCGCCAACTTCGGATTGATGTCGCTCACCGTTGGTACCGGGTTATTCACCGTAAATGTGAGCGGGGCTGAAGTTCCGCCGCCCGGCACCGCATTCGTCACGACCAGATCGAATTTTCCGGCCGTCGTCAGATCAGACGTCGAGAGCGTTGTGATCAGCTGCGTGCTGCTGACGGTGCTCGTTGGGCGCGGTGCAGCGCTCCACTTCGCCGTCGAACCAGGCACGAAATTCGTTCCCTTGATCGTGACGGTCAAAGGAGCATCGCCAACGGTAGCGAAGGTCGGGCTCAAGCTTGAAACCGTCGGCGCTGGATTTTGCACCGTGAACGTCAGCGGCTGCGAGGTGCCTCCGCCCGGCGCTCCATTCGTCACCGTAACGTCGCACTTGCCCGGTGTTGCCAAGTCCAGAGGCGTGAGCATTGCCGTGACCTGCGAGCCGCTCTCGTAGCTCGTGGTCCGCGCCGATCCGTTCCACTTCACCACGGACCCGCTCACGAAGTTCGATCCAGTGACTCTCACCGACAGTGCAGGATCGCCGGCTGCGGCCACGGCCGGGTTCAGACTGCGGGTGGTTGGCGCCAGATTGTTCACCGTGAAGAACTGCGCAGTGGACGTTCCACCGCCCGGCGCTCCATTCGTTACGGTTACACTCGACGCTCCTGCAACCAAAAGGTCGGAGGTTTGGATCGGGACGGTCAGCTGCGTGCTGCTCACGTAGGTCGTTGGCCGACCGTCGTTGTTCCAATTCACCGTCGAGCCCCGAACGAAGTTTGTTCCATTGACCGCCAAAGTGAGCGCCGCGTCGTCGATGTTGGCAGACGTTGGCCCGATGCTGGTCACCGTTGGAGCGGGATTGTTGACCGTCAAAGTCAACGGCGCCGATGTTCCGCCCCCGGGCGCAGGGGTGGTAACGGTGATATTGAACGTGTTCGCCAGCGCGACATCGCTCACCAAAATTTCAGCGGCGAGCGCTGTGGCACTCAGGTAATGCGTCGTGCGCTTCGCACTGGCCCACTCCACGGTTGAATTGCTGCCAAAGCCGGTGCCGCTCACTGTGAGCGTAAAGGCAGAACCACCTGCTGAAACGGAGCTCGGGTTTAGATTTTTCAAGAACGGCGTGTCGTTCTTGACCGTGAAACTGAGCGGCGTCGCCGACCCTTCGCCGGAAGCGGGATTGCTAACAGCGACCTGGAGAACGCCAGCCGCGGCGATGGCGCTCCCGGGAATCGTTGCCGTGAGTTGGTTTCTGCTCGAGACCGTCGTTGGGAAGGTGGTATCGCCCCATCGAAGAAGCGCACCGCTTACGAAATCGCCGCCGTTCACGAGCAACGTGAAGGCAGCTCCTCCTGTGATGGCGAAATCTGGAATCAGCTCGGAGAGCGTTGGCAGCGGGTTGTTGACTGAAAAGAAGGCGGGTTTTGAGGGACCGCCGCCCGGAGGCGGATTGACAACGTTGATCTTGAAATCGTTGGCGTTGGCGAGATCGGCGGCTGAAAGTACGATCGCAACCTGCGTCGGATTGATGTACGTCGCCGGACGAAGCGTATCGTTCCAGAGCAGGGTCGAGCTGGGAAGGAAGTTGTTTCCAATCACCGCGAGCGTCAGTGCGCGCTTGCCCACCAAAACGCTCGGCGGTGTGAGACCCGTAATGACCGGAACATCGTTCGTAGGATGGATCGCACCGGTTCCTTTGCCGCAAGCGATGCATGCGGCGGCACTGCAGAGTGCGGCAAGGCGCGAGCGCGTCGACAGGAGACTGCTTATCGGAAGATCGGCGCTCACGGAGAGGACCAAATTCTACGCCTCAAGACTTGTTTGGGCTAGAAGTGATCGACCCACCTGTCCTTACCCATACCCATATCCGTGACAAATCATCGGGCGTCGAATTTCAACAGCCTGCTAGCTGAGGTTTTCAGGCTAATTCTTCCGGACGCCAAAGGCGGCCGCGGCGCGGAGTCGCGCCGAAGCCAGGAGGGGTCCCCGGCGAGCTTCGATCGACGGGGAGGGGCGGCGAGCCCCTTCCAGACGGCTAGTGTCCTCGAAATGACCGCCGCATTGATGCGGCGAACCTCTGTTCCAGGACACTAGGGCGCCGCGAAGAATCCGGAAGCCACGAGATCTTTACGATCGGGCTCGCAGAGCGTGATGGCGTGCCCATACTCCCACCAGACGTCCATCAGAGTTTTGTCTTTGCACGTTGCAAGCTCGGCGCCTGTCCGATCCACTCCGTGCGGCAGCCCGAAGCCGTGGCCGATCTCATGAGCGAAGGCTCCAACCGCATCAGCAATACCATCCGCTATCGCTTGAAGGCCCTGGCCGATCGCACTATCGTCCGCTCGTCAACATTGCGGTTTAGGAGGCTTTTGGATGCGCGATCGTGCACGGGTCATGAATCTGGGAGCGGTCGCGTTCGCTCTTCTCTCCGTCGGATGTCCGCACAAAAAAGGCCCCGACACCACGCCGCCGAGCTGGAATTCGGGTGCCACGCTGGTCGCTTTCAACGTCACAGCGACGAACGCAACGCTGGCCTGGAGCAGCGCGAGCGACGACGTTGCTGTCACGAGCTATCTCGTTTTTCAAGATGACGTGAAGATCGCGACGCTCGGAAACGTGCTGACGACAGTTGTCGGAAATTTAAGGCCCGCGGTTCCATTTCATTTTCGTGTCGAGGCCATCGACGCGGCAGGAAATATTTCGACGGCTGGACCGACGCTCACCGTAACGCCGCCGGATGAGTCGGCGCCGACATGGCCTGTAGGAAGCACGCTCAGCGCGACGAGCGTCACGGCGACGAGCGCGACGTTGACTTGGAGCGCAGCGGCGGACGACGTTGCGGTGACCGGCTATTTCATTTTTCAGAATGATGTAAAGATCGCGACGCTCGGGAACGTGCTGACCACTGTGGTCGGAAATCTAAGGCCCGCTGTTCCATTTCATTTTCGTGTCGAGGCCATCGACGCGGCGGGGATACTTTCGAGCAGCGGACCGACGCTCACGGTGACGCCTCCGGATCAGGCTGCGCCGACGTGGCCTTCAGGAAGCACGCTCGTCGCGACGAACGTCACCGCGACGAGCGCGACGCTGGCCTGGAGCAGCGCGAGCGACGATGTTGCTGTCACGAGCTATCTCGTTTTTCAAGATGACGTGAAGATCGCGACGCTCGGAAACGTGCTGACAACAGTGGTTGGAAATTTAAAACCGGCCGTTGCATTTCGTTTCCGTGTCGAGGCCATCGACGCGGCAGGAAATATTTCGAGCGGCGGACCGACGCTCACGGTAACGCTGCCCGACCAGGCAGCGCCGACCTGGCCCAACGGCAGCACCCTCACCGTTTCAAATCTGGGTCTGACGAGCGCCACGCTGAGTTGGAGCGCTGCGATCGATGACGTGGCGGTGACCGGCTATCTCGTTTTTCAGAACGGCGCACAGGTCGCGACGCTAGGAAACGTGTTGACGACGCAGCTGGTAAATCTAACGCCCGGCGCGGCGGTGAAGTTTCGCATCGAAGCCACGGACGCTGCTGGGAACATCTCCACCGGCGGGCCAATCGCCACGGTGACACCACTGCCGCCCGATCCGGTCACCGTCGCACCGCCGCTCTCCACGACGGTGGCCACCAACATGGCCGCGGCCTCCGCGTTTCTCTACAGCGGTCCCAATCCAGTGCAGCTCAATGTCGCGCCGGGCGCGATCGAGAAGCGTCGTGTGGCGGTGCTTCGCGGGAACGTGCGCGACGGTACGGGGCCGCTTTCAGGAGTGACGATCACGATTCTCGGCCATCCCGAATATGGCTACACGCTCACGCGCGCAGATGGGCAGTTCGATCTCGCGGTGAGCGGCGGCGGCAAGCTCACCGTCGATTACACGCTGGCGGGCTACTGCCCAGCGCAGCGCACGGATGACGTTCCGTGGCAGGACTTTGTGGTGCTACCGGATCTGGTGATGGTGGCGATGGATCCGGCGGTTACGCCGATCGACGTGACGGCACGTTCGACCGTTTTCCAGGTCGCTCGCGGCAGCCTGGTCACGGACAAAGATGGCACGCGCCAGGCGACGATTCTCTTTCCGCCGGGAACGCAGGCGCTGTTGCGCATGCCGGACGGTTCGACGCAGCTCGTTTCTCCGCTCCATGTGCGCGCCACCGAGTTCACGGTTGGGGCAGACGGAAAAAAGGCGATGCCCGCAGATCTGCCGCCGAACAGCTCCTATACCTACGCGGTTGAGCTTTCGGCAGATGAGGCGGTGGCCGCCGGCGCTACGGGTGTTGAGTTCAACCAGCCGGTCTTCGTCTACCTGGAGAATTTTCTCGGCGTGCCCGCGGGAACTACGGTTCCCAACGGGTTCTATGATCGGCAGCGCGCCGTCTGGGCTGCGGAGCAGAACGGCCTCGCGATAAGCATCGTCAGCATGACTAACAATGCGGCGGATCTCGATGTGGACGGCAGCGGAAACGTGGCGAGCGCGGCGACCCTTGCCGGGCTGGGAATGGGCGATGGAAAGGAGCAGGAGCAGCTGGCGAAGCTGTACAAGAACGGTCAGAACTTATGGCGTGTGCCGGTCGCGCACTTCTCCGCGACTGACTTCAATTTCTTCGGCCCCACGGCCCAGCAGAAATTTATCGACTTCCCCGACAAGTTTAAAAGGGACGATCCCAACAAAGATCCTCCGACCGACCCCAACTTCGAGCTCGACAATCAGACCGTTCGTCAGTCGCTCCCGATCGTCGGCACGCCCTTCTCGCTGAACTACCGAAGCGATCGGGTACCCGGGCGACTCCCCACGATCGATATTACCGTCCTCGACGATAAGCCGCATCCGGGACTTTCGAGCATCGACCTATCCACGCTCATCGCCGGCCGTTTGGAAACCGTCCACCTCTTGCCGTCTCCAAACGCGCACTATCTCTTTACGTGGAGCCGCAAAGACTCCTGGGATCGCACCGTCCAGGGTAGTCTCCCGCTCAAAGTTCGGCTCGGTTACAACCTTGGCGCGAATTATGCTCCAACATCGAAGTTTGGAGACAATGGATGCGGTGGCCACGTTCCCTGTGACCCGCTTCCGTGCACCGCTCGTTTTTGTCCCTCCGGACAGCCGGTCGTGGCAACGCGAGAGCCGGAAACAATTACCCAGGACGAGGATCTGCGGATCGGCCAACTCGACGCGCGGGCCCACACCCTCGGTGGCTGGTCACTCTCGGTACATCATACCTATGATCCGGTCGGAAAAATTCTCTACCTGGGCACGGGCGATGTCATTGCGGCCGAGACGCTCAGCCAGGTGATCAAGTCCACCGCGGGCACCGGGGTTGGTAACTGCACCACACCAGGTTGCGGCGACGGCGGGCCTGCGACGAGCGCGCAGCTCGGCCAGCCCCGGAGCATTAACGTCGCGCCCGACGGCGCCATGGTCTTCGTCGACCGGCCTGGCAATGGAAAGATGCTCGTTCGCAAGGTGCAAGCGGATGGAACGATCAGCTCGATCGCCGGCGGCGGCCAGAGTCGCGACGACGGGGTCTTGGCCACGAACGCCAACTTGGACGAAATCAACAAGGTGATTTTGGGGCCCGACGGCGCCACCTACTTCTCGACCTGCACAGGCCTCGCTTGCCCCACACATCGGGTGCGCAAAATAGGGAAGGACGGAATCGTAACGACAATCGCCGGAAGCAAGGATAAGAGTGGATTCGGTGGCGACGGAGGACCAGCGAGCTCCGCGCTTCTGAGCTCACCGAAGAGCATCTCGTTCGGCCCCGATGGAAGTCTCTACATCGCGGATTCGGGCAACAGCCGCATTCGGCGTGTAGGAACCGATGGGATTATCAGCACCATCGTCGGCGGACACGGTGACTGCGGTCAATTTTGTGGAAGCGGAGCAAACTCCACCTGCGATCTAGGCAAGCCCGCTTCTCTCGCGCGCATCGCAGGAGCAAGCGCAGTCGGCGTTGCTCCCGACGGCAGCGTCTATTTCCAACCTGGATGCAGTCCAATGCTCCGCATTCGCCCCGACGGAATATTGGACAAGGTCGACACGGGAAAGACCAACCTCGGCCAGGGCGTTTCCAACATTACCGTCGCGCGCGATGGGAGTCTGTTTTTTACAGTCGGATCTTTCGGCGCCGCCGTCTACCACCGTGGCCTGGACGGCTCTGTCAACCGCGTCGGCGGGAACGACCAGGGAGGATTTAGCGGCGAGGATGGCCCGGCAACACAGGCGCAGTTGAGCGCGCCCGACAGCGTGGCCATAGCGCCCGACGGCACACTCGTCGTTGCCGATACTCAAAATAATCGGCTGCGGCAGATCAGGCCACCTCTGCCCGGCTACAACGGCGGGGAGCTCCTCATCGCCTCTGGGGATGGCGCCGCGGTCTTCAAATTCGACGAGAGCGGCCGCCACCTCGCCACGCTCGACGCGATGACAGCCGCGGTGATCTATTCGTTCGTCTATGACGTCGCGGGAAACCTCCTCACGGTCACGGACGGCGACGGAAACGTCACCACGATTGCGCGTGACGGCGCCGGAAATCCGACGGCCATCGTCGGGCCTTATGGGCAATCGACCACGCTCGCCCTCGACCAAGATGGCTTTTTGGCGAGCGTGACCAATCCCGCCGCGGAGACGACGAAGCTGTCGTCGACACAGGGGCTCCTCACGAGCATCACCGATCCCAAAGGCAACGTTCGCAAATACGGCTACGACAGCCAAGGGCGCCCGATCTCGGGAACCGATGCCGCCGGCGCCTCGAAGACCTGGGTGCGCACGGACATCCCGTCGGAGTTCAACAGCTTCAGCCTGCACCAGACCTCGGCGGAAAACGTGGCTTCCGACTACCGCGTCGAAACGAGTTTGAGCGGCGACAGCTTTCGCACCACGACCTACGCCGACCAGACGCGCGAGGTGATCAGCTTCTTGGCGAACGGCCAGGAGTCGACCTCCTTCGCCGATGGCGTGCTTAAAACGGTGGTTCCTACACCGGATCCGAGATTCGGAATGCAGGTTCCGCTGCCGTTATCCAGCACGGTGATCACACCGAAAGGGTTGAAAACCACATGCCAGATCGCGCGCACCGTGACGCTCTCTGATCCCAAGAATCCGCTGAGCCTTGCCAGCGAAGTCGACGCGATCACGATCGACGGACGCACCGCGAAGGTAACGTTCGATGCGGCAAGCTTGACGAGAAGCACTATAAGCCCGGAAGGTCGTAGGAGCGTCGTTACCCTCGACCAATTCGGCCGGACGTTGCAAACGCAGCTTGGAAATCTCTTCGCCACGACGACGAAACGCGACCCGCAGGGCAGAACCAGCAGCGTATCCGTTGGCAGCGGGACGGGTGCGCGCACGGCCAGTATCGCCTATGGCAAAGACGGATTTCCCGCGAGCTTGACCGATCCAGCCGGGCAGACGGTGACAGTGACTTTCGACGGCGCTGGCCGCACGACGCAGACCAAGCGCCCAGATGGTCAAGTCACGAAGATGGCCTACGACGCGAATGGAAATCTTCTCGCGCTCACGCCACCGGGGCGACCGGCCTCCACCTTCGCGTACGACGTCAACAATCGCATGACCTCCTTCACACCGCCGGCGGTGACGGGGACAGGGCCGACCACGTTTGCATACGACAAAGATGGTCGTCCGACGCTCGTAACGAGACCCGATGCGGTTACCGTCAGCATCGCGTACGACGGCACCGGGCGCTTTTCGAGCACGCGCTTTCCGGGCGAAACCATCGGATTCACCTACAACGCGAGCACCGGTCGATTGGCCACGCTCTCGAGCGCCGCAGGGCTGATCTCCTACCAGTTCGACGGCAGCCTTCCGTTGTCGGAGAGTTGGAGCGGCGGGTCGGTCACAGGCAGCGTCCAGTGGAGCTACGACAACAGCCAGCGGATTCAAACAGAGAGCGTAAATGGATCGAGCGTGACCTTTGTGCATGATAAGGACGACCTGCTCGTAGCCACCGGCGCGATGACGATCGTCCCTGATCCACAAACGGGGCTCCTCGCCGGGACCGCGATTTCCAACACGGTGACGCAGGTGACGAGAAACGGATTTGGCGAGAAGTCGAAGGTTACGGCGACCGTCTCAGGCAAGCCCGTCTATACGGTCTCCTACGACACACGCGACGCGCTGGGGCGGATCACGTCCAAGACGGAGACGATTTCTGGAACGAGCACGTCCTACGCCTATGCGTACGACGCCGTTGGGCGGCTGACGCAGGCCACGAAAGGGGCGGCTCAGGCGACGTCTACATACGACGCCAATGGCAATCGCTGTCCGAGGCTCAACCCCTGCACAACCGCGTCCGGCACAACGGTTGGTGCGGATTACGACGATCAGGATCGGCTGATTCAATATGGATCCAATACGTACACCTACAGCGCCAACGGCGAACTTTCGACGAAGAGCGTGGGCGGCCAGCTCACGACCTACACCTACGACGCACGCAGCAATCTCAAAAGCGTGGCGCTCCCAGACGGCACGAAGATCGATTACGTCGTCGATGCGATCGGGCGCCGGATCGGAAAGAAGCGTAGCGGAACGCTCCAGCGTGGCTTCCTGTACAGCGGCCCGCTGCGTATCGTGGCAGAGCTCGACGCGAACGGTGCAATCGTCAGCCGATTTGTCTACGGAACGTCCGCCGCTCCGGACCACATCGTTCGGGACGGCAAAACGTTCCGGATGCTCTCTGACCAGGTTGGCAGCGTGCGTCTCGTCATCGATGCCTCGGACGGAACGGTTGCGCAGCAGATCGATTATGACGAATTAGGCAACATTCTTTCCGATACCAATCCCGGCTTTCAGCCATTTGGATTCGCGAGCGGGATCTATGACGCAGATACCAAGCTCGTTCACTTCGGCGCACGCGATTATGATGCCGAGACCGGAAGGTGGACCGCGAAGGATCCGATCCTCTTCGGCGGCGGGAGCACCAATTTATACGAGTATGCTCGGGGGGATCCTGTGAATCACTTGGATAGGTTCGGGCTGAAGGTGGACTACGAAAAACTGGTTCAAAAAGAGACCGACGAGTTTGAGTTGGCCGTTGGCTCGGGAGCAGCTACTGCGCTTGGCATCAACGCGATGATTGCTGATGCTGCACTGCCCCCGTTTGTTGTCACAACCGAGGTAACAACGACGACCTTCGCCGCAGTGCCCGCAGTAGAAACGATTGGAAGACTAACATGGGGTGTGGCGGGGGAAACCACGATCGTCGGCACAACCACAACCTCGGTTTCAACATCAGCAGCGGGCGTTGTAGACCTGATTGCCGCCGCACCCGTTGGGATCGCTGGCGCTGTTCTAGCCGGAGTGGCGGGTGGTACGCTGATCGATCAACTCTTGCTGAACCATCTAGACGTTAACGGCCACTACTCCCCGAATGCCGACCCTCAGCACAACCCGGTCACTGAGGCACTCCGAGTAGCAATCGGTGGTGGCTCGCACAATCCCGTTGACGCGCGCGGTAAATGACACAGAGGTTGTGAAAAATCCTCACAACCTCTGTGTTTTGAAGGGTCGGGCCGCCGCCCGCCCCTCTGCGCCGAGTGAATCGGCGCATTCACCCCACCCGCCGCCGCAGCTTTCGCCGCGTCGCTGTGAGCGAAAAATGAATTTTTCACAGGCTCACAGAATGGCGCTTTTCAATTTTGGGACACACTCTAGACACACTCGCCAGAGTGCGCTACCAAACATCGTTCAAGGTCGGCGCAACAGCTAACGCACCCAAAAGTCGGGAGGCCCCATGCATCGTTCACTCGCCGTTTTGATGCTCGCCGTTTTGATGCCCCTCGCCGGTTGTGGAGGCGACCAACTCGCTGCGCTCGCGCCGGCTGTCCCCGCGGGCGGACCGCGCATTCTCTTCGATCTAACCACGCGACCGCTTCCCACCGTGCCGTTTCCGAACGACATCGCCACGCGGCCCGATCCGGGATCGCCAACGGGTCTGCGCGTCAACGCTTCGCTGGCCGCACCGACTCTGCTGGAGCGAAACGTGCGCGCCAACATGGACACCCTGGACGGGTGGGGCACGTTGTCGCCGATCTCGGTGAACTTCGATACGCCGATCGACTACCAGCATCTCTACGCCGTCCAAAATGACACCAATCCGGTTAACGATGGCGTCTACCTTATCAATCTGCGGACGGGCGAGCGGGTAGCGCTTGACTTCAACGGCGGGAACTTTCCCGTCGGGCTCCCCAAAACCGACAACTATTTTCCGAACGATCCCCTCTTCGATCAGTCGAACATTCTCTTCGGAACCAAGGGCGGCCAGCCAAACTTCATTCACGAGGTCGATCCCAACTGGGAAGCCACACACACCGCGCCGCAAATGTACGACGATCTGATGACTTTCTGGGAACGCGCCACCAACACGCTGCTCATTCGGCCGGTGCGTCCACTCGACCAGCAGACCAGCTACGCGATTATTCTGACCGACCAGCTCATGGGGCCTTCGGGAAAAGCTGTCGATTCACCCTTCCCCGGCATCAACCACGCGGCACAGACACCGGCACTGCGCACGCTGCCAAGCCATCTTCCCGCGGGCATCGATCTGTCGCACGTTCGCTTCACCTGGAGCTTCACCACGCAATCGACCACCGCGGATCTGGAAGCGATTCGTGAAGGCCTCTACGGCCGCGGCACGCTCTCTTGGTTAGCGGATGCGGTGCCGGTGACCGCCATCGAAGATGGCGTTCTTCAGTCGACGATGAAACTCTTGCCGCAGGTGGAGGCATCTCCCACACAGCCCAACACTTACATCTTAACCGGCGACCAGGCGCGCTCGGCGCTCACTAAATTAGCCTCCCTCTATTTCCAGTGCGATCCCATCGCCGACCCCTCTTGCGCGGGACGTTTCGGCGGGCTGGTGAACGAGCTCAAGTTCGTCGACTACTTCGTGATGGGAAGCTACGACACGCCCAACTTCTTGGACTCGTCGCCGACCTACGACGCCATCTTTCACGTTGATCGGATGGCCGGTACGGTCAACGGGGTGAAGACGATCCCCACTCAAAAAGTCTATTATTGGATGACGATTCCCAAGACCACCGAAAAATTCAAACCGCCCTTTCCGGTTTCGATTTATGGCCACGGCTACACGGGCAACCGCTCCGAAGGCCTGGCTTTCGCAGGCGCGATGGCACGCCAAGGTATTGCTTGGGTCGGAATCGACTCCTTTGGGCACGGCATTGACGCCTTGACGCGCCAAACCATTCAGGCCCAATTTCCCAACCTCGGCCTGGCGCCGCTAGGTGACGCACTTGCGCTCGGACGTGCGCGCGACCTCGACAACGACGGGTTTGTCAACCCCGGCGGCGACTTCTGGACCGCCGATACTTTCCACACACGCGACGTGGTCCGTCAGTCCATCGTCGACTGGATGCAGCTCATTCGGGTTTTTCACACGTTTGACGGCAAAGTGCAGATGCCTTCGGCGCTCGATCCAGCAAAAACCACGGCGGCCGGCGACTTCAACGGGGATGGTATCGTCGACGTCAGCGGTCCCGATCTGCTCCCCGACGGAACCCACAATCCCGCCAGCGACTTTTTCGTCTGGGGTATTTCGCTGGGCGGAATTGTCTCGGGCCTCCTGCCCGCGATCGAGCCTGCCATCTCCGCGGCAGTGCCTGTCTCCGGCGGCGCGGGGTTGGGCGACATCGGTATCCGCAGCATTCAGGGCGGCGTAGTCGAGGCGGTGTTTCTCGAGGTGATGGGGCCCTTCATTCTTTCGTGCAAATGGGACACCACCAACGGGAAATGTGCCGACGGGGATCCTGTACACGACGCGTTGGCTTGGGATGCGCAGCTCGTCAACGGGCAACACACCATGCTTATTGCGCGCAAGGACCACATGAACGTGGCGCCTGGCGATCTGGTCAAAGTGGAGAACCTGACCAACGGCCAGACGCGCGTGCAGGTGGCGGGGCCTAGACTCAATATCCGCATTCCCATTCCGGCGGATGGGCCCGTCTACAAGATCGATTACAGCAAGGACCCTAAGCACGAAAAAGGCATTTGGGACTTGACCCCAGGCCATTTTCGCGAAGGCGACAGCATCCGCATCACCGTCTGCACGCCCAACGCCGATGCGAGTGACTGCTCGACCTCCTCGTCTCCGAAACAGGTCATCAACCAGTTTATGGATTTCGAATTCGATTCCGCTGCGCTGCAGAAACCACCGACGTTCATGGGGCGTGAATTTCCGGTTGGGTCGCCGCTCATTTCGGTGGCACGCGGGTTTGGCCTGCAGCGGCAGTCTCCGGATTTTCGCCGCTTCATGAGCCTCGCGCAGATGATTCTCGAGCCGGGCGATCCCGGATCCTATGCTCCGCACTATTTTCAAAATCTTCTGCCCGCGCGCGCTGGTCGGCCGGCCAACGTCATGGTGATGGCCACCGTCGGCGACATGAACGTGCCTGTGAACACCGGCATCGAGATGGCCCGCGCCGCCGGTGTAATCGACGACGCCACGAACCAGATTCTCATCAGCCACCATGTTGTCGAGGGCCTTTCCAGGCTGCCCCGCTTTGCACCCAACCAACCGGGCTACGCCGGCGGAGCGCCAAAATTTAGCGACGTGTTGTGCAGTGCCAACTCGCATTGCGACAAGGTTGTTATCAACGGAGCCACGATCTATCCCCTGCTGGATCCGACCGGCTACTCGTGCGCTGACGACGGCACCGACTGCTTCGACGGCTTCGGTGCGCCGCGCCTGTCGCCTCCGCTGCGCAAACAGCTCGAACGCAAGACCTGCACCGATGCACAAGCCGCGACCTTCCTAAACTGCGGCGTAGGCGCGTTGTCACTCCCCTACCTGAGCACGCAAGGCGAGCATGGCTTCGACATTCCCAACGTCACCGCCCCGTTCGATATGAACAACTATCTCGTCAACATGGTCGCCCGCTACTTCTCCACACGCGGAAAGGAGATCCTGCACGACCGGTGTTTGGCCGCGGAGATCGACTTGACCAGGTCGGGTGTCAAGCAGGCGTGCGACTTTATGCCAGCGACGCCAAAGTAAAGAGTAGACCCCGCGCCTTGGTCCGACTGGGACGGGAACCTTCTATACCTCGCGAAATGAATCCGTCGACTTTTGGTTCTCCATTATTCCGGTTGTTGGAACAGGTGACGCAGCTTGTCTCCACCGGCACACGTGTCCTGTTGTATAGCCAATACAAGCTATTGAATGTATTTATAGTTCAACCCGACGTGTACGTGTGCGATCTCAGCCGCGTCATCTTGCGATACACTCGCGAGAATGATCAGAAAAAAATTTCTGCGATCCGGTCTGGTCGTTGCGGCGCTTCTTGGTTGCCAGCCTGACGCGAAGCACGATGTGCCCTCATCAGGCGATGGCGGCGACACTTCAGACGGAGGTGTCGTCCACCCTAACGACATCAACGATGCGGGGTTGCCGGACAGCGGACCATTGCCGCCGCCGAAGTTCAGGGCGGTCTATGCGGGCGGCAGCCACACCTGCGGGTTGACCGCGGGTGGCGGTATGATGTGCTGGGGGCTCAACGACCGCGGTCAGCTTGGTGACAACAGCACGACCGATCGCCATCTTCCGGTCGACGTAATTGGCCTCACCGCCGGCGTCATCGCTGTAGCAACGGGCGACAATCACACCTGTGCGATAAAAGGGTCGGTGCTGTTGTGCTGGGGCGCGGGCGACTCCGGTAAGCTTGGCGACAGCACCACGGCCGACCACGCCGTGCCGGTCTCGCTGCTTGGGTTATCAGGAGCAACGGAAATTAGCGCTGGCGAGAACCACACCTGTGCAACTACCAGCGTCGGCGGTGTCAAATGTTGGGGCTTCAATCACGATGGCCAGATCGGCGATGGCACCAGCGGTGCTGACTTTCCTCCCGGAACACCTCAGGAGCGCGACGTGCCCGTCGATGTCGTGGGCCTCGCTTTGGTCACCTCGGTGGCCGCGGGGGAGTGGAACAGCTGTGCGGTGGCGAACGGTGGCGCGAAGTGTTGGGGCGAAAACGGCTTTGGACAGCTGGGCAACAACAGCTCGCTTCGCAGCGCCGTTCCGGTCGATGTCGTTGGTTTGTTGTCGGGCGTCACCGCCATGGCAATGAGTCCGCTCGGATCCCACCGGGCTTGTGCGACAACCACGCGTGGCGTCGAATGTTGGGGTGAAAATCGCGCGGGCGAACTCGGCAACAACACCACCACGCCAAGCGCCGTTCCGGTCGACGTCGCAGAGCTAACCTCCGGGGTAACAGCGCTGGTGATGGGGGCAAGCCACGCCTGCGTCCTAGTGGGTGGCAGGGTCCGTTGCTGGGGCGCAAACGAGAGCGGACAGCTTGGAGATAACTCCACGGCGAATAGCTTCATCCCAGTGGCGGCAGTCGGAGTTACCGCAGCAACGGCGATCGCTGCCGGTAGCGCACACTCCTGCGCTGTTACCAGCCAAGGAGACGTTAGGTGCTGGGGTTCAAACGCTTTCGGTCAACTGGGGGACAACACCACAGTTGACCACCCCGTTCCCTCTGATATCCAATTTTGAACCTTGGGCTGTTAGGTATAAAATCAGGGGATGTCACCTCTCTGTTGCGGGAAATCGGTTCCACTGTTCGTTGGATTGGTGTTGGCGGCTGGATTGGGATGCGAGGGCGCGGTGCCCGTTCATCCCGGCGTCCATTTCGGCACCATCCGCTCTGCCGTCAATCCGACGCTGTCGCCCGCTAACGTTACCTTGGCGCAGGGCGCGACGCAGACGTTCACGCCGACGGGCACCGGCCCCTATACCTGGGCCATCACCACGAACAACTCGGGCGGTACCATTAGCAGCGCGGGGCTCTACACCGCCGGCGCGCCCGGCTCTTCTGGCGCTACCGATACCGTAACCGTCACCGACACAGGTGCTAGCAACACAACAGGAACCGCAAGCGTTACGGTTTCCAAGGGCATCTACGCCTTCAGCAACGGTGGAGGCAGCAATGGCGTGTACACCCTAGCAAGTTTTGAGGTTTCCAGCAGCGCGCGCAAACTCGCCAAGGCCGCGCAGACGTTCTTGGCTTCCGCTCCCGTTGGCGGCGACACCCAGGGGATGGTTACCGGCGTTGCGTTTGACATGGAGCGTGTATCTGGAAGCGCCGGGCAACTGATCACCGCCGAGATCCATAGCCTCACTGGAACCGGCGCCATCAGCGATCAGGGAGCGGGAAATGCCTTTTCATCAGGCACAGTGGACGCGTCGGTAGCGATGCCGCTGACGGGCACGAAGTACCGCGTGCTGATTCCCATGACGCCGGGCACGGCGCTCACGGTGGGTAACAACTACGCAGTGACCTTCAAGTCGGCAGTGGGAATTTCGGCGTATGTTTACTATACGCCAGCAAACGACCCAAACTCAGGCGCGGCCTGGGCCTTCAACCAGCGGGTAAAGCCCGGCGGCTGGGTATCGCGGGGGGTTTATACCTCGAGCCCGCAGAACTACATCAAGGATACCACGAAAAACCTTTCAGGGAACGTCTTTTTCGGGGAGATCTATCCGGCGCCGACAACGACCAGCGTCAGTCCGACGTCGACAGCGATGAATGGATCGGCCTTTACGCTGACGGTCAACGGAACGAATTTCTTCGCCGCGTCAACGGTCAATTGGAACGGCGCTGCGCGAACCACCACCTATGTGAGCGCAACCCAACTGACCGCAGCGATTCCGGCGTCGGATCTCTTGAGCCCGGGTGGCGCCCAAAGCGTGACGGTAAATACGCCGGCGCCGGGCGGCGGAACGAGCGGCGCGCAGACATTTACGGTGGTCCCCGACGTCACGATTTCAACCAACACGACCTGGGCCTCCGGTAGCACCAACTCCTACCGAAACATTACCGTGAACAGCGGCGCGACGTTGACCATCGGTGGCAATTCGACGGTGAGCTCGACCGGGACTTTTCTGATCACGGCAAACTCGACCGTCAAAATGCAGAGCACCCAGAATACGGCGAAGGTAAGCGGAGCCTGGTCTGGACTTGGGTCGAGTATTACCGGGGTGACGATGCAGATCGACTCGGGATCCTCCCTTAACGCCGATGGACAGGGGTACACGGGCGGGGGGACCGGCGGGAGCGGCTCCTGCTCGGCGACTGCGGGTTTCGGCAATGGACCCGGAGGCGGAAACACCGGAAGCGGCGGCGGCAACAACAGCGCCGGCGGTGGAGGCTACGCGGGAGTGGGAGGCAGGGGCGGCAATGCGGACACCGCCAGTTGGGGGGGATTAACCTACTCCAGGGAAGCGGCGAACATCCTTGCGCCCTCAGCGCTCGGATCGGGCGGAGCTTGCGCCTACAACAACCCAGGTGGTGGTGCAGGCGGTGGGCTCATCAATCTGACCGTGACAGGAACGTTGACCAACAATGGAACCATTAGCGCCAACGGTGCCGTGCCTGCCGACACCGGGTCGATCGGGTTTGGCTGGGATGGCGCGGGCGCTGGCGGGTCGGTCTACGTCGTTTCCGGAACGCTTGCCGGAACGGGAACCTACGCGGCGAATGGCGGAAGCACCCCGACCGGCGGGCTTGTAAGCTCTCCCTACGGAGGGGCGCCCGGTGGTGGTGGACGCGTCGCTATTCATTATACGAGCACGGCGCTGGCCGGCTCGCCCTGCGCCGTTTTCAACCTGGGGTATGCGACGGCATCAGCGGGAGTGATTCGGGAAGGTGGCCCGACAGCAGCGGCCGCCGGAACCGTGCGCTATGTCGATGACACAGCGTCGGGCACGGCGAACGCCCTAACCGGAGCGCAAACCGTCTCTTGCGATCAGACTTGGAACGTCACCCAAAACAGCATCGCCAGCCTGACGATCAACAACGGTGCTTCGTTGGGTATCGGCGGGAGCGCCTCGACCATGCTGACCACCTCCGGAGACCTGACCGTCACCGCAAACTCCAATCTCGTCGCCTTGGGATTCCAGACGACGGCGAAAGTGAGCGGTTCCTGGGCGGGCAAGGGCGGAATCTTTTCAATCGGCGGCAACGTGTCGGTCGCTTCGGGGTCCAGTATCAACGCCGACGCGCAGGGTTTTTTTGAAGGACTTGGCCCGGGAGGCGGTGTCACCTCCGGGGGCGGCGGGCAGGCCGGCGGAAGCTACGGCGGGACCGGTGGCAACGGTTCAAACGGAGGGAGCTCCTCAGCAACCTACGGATCCTCATCATCGCCGATTGATCTCGGTTCAGGTGGCGGCACGAGTGTCAGCTCTCCCACGCTCAACGATCCACCAGCCATTGGCTCCTCGACCGTTTACGAGGGTGGACTCGGCGGAGGAGCGCTGAAGCTTACCGTGACGGGAACGCTAAGCAACAGCGGGAGGATTTCTGCCGACGGCCAAAACGCGTTGACGGACTGGTCTGGTGGCGGCTCCGGCGGTTCGGTCTGGCTGATTGTTTCTGGGGCTTATTCGGGTGCCGGCACCATCACAGCCAAAGGCGGGAACTCGAACAACAGCGCCTCAGGTGGTGGCGGCGGCGGGCGTGTCTACGTGAGTGTGGGATCGGGGTCGCCGTCGCCCACCGCGGCCGGCGGGACGAGCGGTTCTTATCCAGGGAACGCGGGTACGCATACCCCCTAAAGCGCTTGGGCCTTGCAGAAGTTTGACTTAACCCCCGCGTGCGCCACTATTCTTCCACCATGCACGCTGGTTCCGAGCGCACCGCGCTCCTCCTCGTTGGCGCACTGATTCAGGGATGCTGGGGCAACAATGGTAGCGCCAAACCGACGCCGCTCACCACCGCGACGCTCGCCTCCGCAGTGTCGCCGCCGGTACTCGTCGGACCGTGGAGCGTCACGAGCTCATTGCCGACGAAACGCTCAGCGCACGCCTCGGCCTCCTACAACGGATTTCTCTACGTCACCGGCGGATCCTCGGCCGGCCCCGGAAACGGCGCGAGCTTCTTGTCCGATGTGCTCTACGCGCCGCTGAACGCTAATGGCACCGTTGGCGCCTGGAAATCGACCAGCGCGCTTCCTGCTGCGCGCGCCGGCCACACGGCCGCCATCTACTCGAGCGGCAGCAACGCCTGGCTCTATGTGTTAGGCGGTCGCGCCGGGAGCGGCGCCGCATTGGCCGACATTCAGAGCGCGACCATTAAGGCGGATGGCACGCTGGGTGCGTGGACCACGATCGCCAGCAGGTTCGATCTCCCCCGGTTCGGCCACGCCAGCGCCGTCTTGAACGGGAGCAATGGCAGCGTCCTCTACGTCATCGGCGGGACCGATGGCACCAAGTATTTCGGTGACGTCCAGATGGCGAGTTTCAACAGCGCGGACGGCACGCTCGGTTCCTGGAAATTCACGGGTCAACCGTTGCCCTCGGCGCGCGAAGGACACGCCGCCGTCATCGTGCAGAACAGCTCCCTTTATATCGTGGGCGGTGGCCAGCGAAACAGCGGCGGCGTGCTTCAGGCGCTGACGGAGGTGCAGGTAGCGAGGGTGAACAGCGATGGCACGCTTGTGTTTGGCTGGACGCCCGCGACGCAACTCCCGTTGGGCCGCGCCTACCATGCCAGTTTTACGACCAATGGACTTCTCTTCGTGATCGGCGGCGACGATTTCTTTTTCGCCAACCAGACCTTCGACTGGAACGACGTTGAGGCGGCTCCAATCAACACCGGCGGCGCGTCGCTGGGCACCTGGGGCGGTACGGTCCCCATTCCCGCGCCTCGTGGCTACGCAAGCGCTACGGTCTCTGGCAGTAACCTCGTGCTGATCGGTGGCTACGACGGAAGCTCAGGCAGCAACTCGGACGTATGGACCGCGCCGATCAACGCCGGAGGCGCCGCAGTGAACCTCGCCCCGGGTCCGGTTAGCCTCTCGCCCAAGGGAGGCCAAACCTTCACAGCCTCCGCTGGCAGCGGCGCGGGCTATGCGTGGGCCTTTTCGAGCAACGCCTGCTGCGCGACCTCTTCCATCGTGAACGGCGACCAGTCACAAGGGACGATCAATGCCAGCAGTGGCGCCTATGTGGCCGGCTCGATCGGCAGCGTTACCGACGTGGTTCAGGTCACCGACTCACTTGGCCAAGTCGCCTACGCGCAGCTGAGTCTCTCGGCTGGATCTGGCGGGGCGGGCCTCGCCATCAGCCCTACGTCGGTCAACCGGCCGCCGCGCGGAACGCAAATCTTCACCACCTCCGGGAGCACGGGCACCGTTACCTTCCTGATGAAGACCAACGCCTCGGGCGGATCGGTCGATAACAGCGGCAAATACACGGTGGGCTCGACCGGCAATGTGACCGACATCGTTCAGGCCTCCGATGGGTCAGGCGCGAGCGTTACTGCAACCGTCAGCGTCGGCGCTGGTGTCTCCATCTCGCCGCCGTCGTTAACCGTGGCTGCCAAAGGCACGGGGACCCTTACCGCCTCGGGCGGTAGTGGCTTAGGGTACGTCTGGTCGCTTTCACCCGCTCCTTCGGGTGGAGGCATCGATTCCAATGGAAACTACACGGCCGGCGCCATCGGCGGCGTGATCGATGTGGTGAAAGTCGTCGATTCATTTGGCAACAGCGCGAGTGCGAACATCACCGTCACTGCCGGTGGGACCTCCTCGCTCTCCGTTTCTCCTGCGAACCCCAGCGTTGCGCCGCGTGGCGCGCTCCATTTCAGCAGCGTTGGCGGAACCGGTGCCGGGACGAGCTGGTCGCTGAGCACGAACAGGTCCGGGGGAAACATCACAGCGAGCGGTGACTACACCGCGGGCGCCGCTAGCAGTGTTATCGACGTGATCTCGGTGAGCGATTCATCGGGAGCTAGCGCGACCACCAGCGTGACGGTAGGGGCCGGCGTGAGCATCGCGCCCAGCGTTGCGGCGGTGTCCGTACGAAGCATCCAAAAATTCAGCGCCTCAGGCGGCTCCGGTACGGGCTACGTTTGGTCGCTTTTTTCCAAACCCTCGGGGGGCAGCATCGACCAGAGTGGGAACTACACCGCTGGTGCCACCGCCGGAGTTACCGACGTCGCGCAGGTAGTCGATTCGCTGCTCAACAGCGCCAGCGCTAATGTCACCGTCACGGCGGAAGGCACCGTGCTCGCAATCGCACCCGCTACCTTCAGCTTGCCGCCGCTTGGAAAGAAGCAGTTCACCGCCTCGGGAGGCTCCGGGACGGGCCAGGTCTGGACACTCTCCACCAATAGTTCGGGCGGAACGATCGACAACACGGGGTATTACATTAGTGGTACAACCGCTAATGTAAGTGATACAATAAAACTCACCGATTCACTCGGCGACAGTGCCATGGCTACGGTTGCCGTGGGCCCGGGCGTGACCATTTCGTCAGCGACCGTGACGGTGCTTATCAATCAGGCGCACAATTTTACCGCGCAGGGGGGGAGCGGGACTGGCTATGTCTGGTCAATCGCGACCAACAAATCGGGTGGATCCATCAATCCGCAGGCGGGCGTCTACATCGCTGGCCCCATGGGTGGAACCAGCGATTTCGTCGCAGTAACAGATTCTTTCGGCAATACGGCAACCGCGAAGGTGTTTGTGACGAACACGAAGAGGGTTAGCACCTCGGTGTTTTCTTGTGCTTGCCAGGAGAGTTCGCCTGATGGCGCGTCGTTACTGCTCTTGTTGTGCTTAGTTCGATTAACCCAGAAACGCCGATTGCCCGCTGGCTTAAGGGGGGCAGTAGCTCGCGGATGATTGCGGAACGCCTGTGTGGATTCCGACACCCTTGACTTGCGTCTGTAGCAGAGTATGTTTGTAGTATGAGAGTAAAGACATCCATCACACTTTTGGAGGACAAGGTTCGGGCGATCGATCGCATCGCCGGGCGCGAATCGAATCGCTCGCGCGTCATCGAGGAAGCGATTGACCTCTTCTTGGCCCAGCGGCTGCGCGATGCGCGTGACAAGCGTGACCTCCAACTGATCAATCGCCACGCCGATGCGCTAAACGATGAAATGGCCGACGTCCTGACCTTTCAGGCGAAGCTGTGAATCGAGGGGACCTCTTCCGCGTTCGCAAGCCCGGAGGCGATCCGAAACGATCGCGGGTCTTTGTGGTGGTGAGCCGCCCAGCGCTTATCGCCTCGCGATTCTCGACGGTTGTTTGTGCGCCGATCTACACGCAGCGAATGGGAAGTTCCACCGAGGTAGATGTTGGACCAGCAGAAGGGCTCAAACACGACTCAAGCATCCACTGCGATGCGCTCGTCAGTCTGGCTAAATCGGAGCTGACGAACTACGTCGCATCGCTACCGAGTGCTCTGATCGCTCAACTCGATCAGGCGCTCAGAATTGCTCTGTCGCTCGACTGAAGAGCGCGTCGGAAAGATCAACCGGCCAGCACCAGGAGCACCACTGCCTGGGCGACGGCTTGGGGCGCTAATGTGTTACAATTCCCTCCCTCGTGAGTAGTCTTAAATCAGGGAGGTAGGTGTGCGATTTCTGGCTCTCTTCGTTGTGGCCTTGAGCCTCGCCACCCTCGCAGCTTGTAGGGATGTGGCGGTGCCGGTGGCTCCACCGAAATGCAGCGTCGACGCCGACTGCAGCGACCCAAACGTGGTCTGTCGCAAGGCCTTCTGTTCGAAAGTGGACTGTAGTCCAGCGCAGGCCTGCCAAGCAGGCGAAAGCTGCACGGACGGCCACTGTGTTCGACTTCCAGCGCCATCCTGCGGCGACCAGATCAAGAACCAGGACGAAACGGACGTCGACTGTGGTGGCTCTTGCCAGAAAGGCTGTCTGGACGGCAAGGCCTGCGTGGGAAACGGAGATTGTGTTTCGCAGCTTTGCAGCAATAAGGTCTGCACGTCCAAGCCCACACTCTCGATCGCGGCGGCGGTCTCCGGGAATGCAGGCAGTTCGATCTCTTTCGGAGTCACGCTGAGCGCGGCGATCAGCGCCGATGTGGCGTTTGCCTACAATACGCAGGACGGCACCGCCAAGTCGGGGACCGACTACGCCGGGCAGTCGAACACGGGCACCATCCTGGCAGGCGCCACGTCGACGGCTATCGTCGTGACGACGATGGCCGCGCCTGGCGCTCAAAACAACTTGACGTTTTCGGTCGTGATTTCGATTCCGCGCAATGCGACGCTCGGCAACGCCACCAGTACGGCGACCCTTGGCGTGAGCAATCCGGTACCGACCACAACGGGGTTGATTCCCAGCACGGCGATTGCGGGCGGTTCCGACTTCACGCTCACCGTGAACGGAACCAATTTCGTCAGCGGCGCAACGGTGAATTGGAACGCTGTTGCTCTGACGTCGCCGACGTTTGTCAACGCGGCACAGCTGACCGCAAGGGTGCCCGCGGCGAACATTGCGTCCGCGGGATCGTTCGCCGTGACGGTGGAAAATCTCGCGCCAGGCGGAGGGACAAGCAATGCGCAGACGTTTACCGTTCCCGTACCAGGCTGCAGCGATGCGGTGAAGAATGGAACGGAGACCGACGTCGATTGCGGCGGGAGCTGCGGCGAATGCGCGATCGGCAAGAAGTGTGGAGCAGACGCCGACTGTACTGCAACCCCCGCGCCCAATGCGCATGGCGTCTGTCTCAGTAATACATGCGGATTCGATTGTAATACGGGCTTCTCGGACTGTGGTGGCCACAGCTCGGTGCTGGGTTGCGTCGATACGAAGACGGACCTGAACAGCTGCGGCGCGTGTGGCAGCGCCTGCGTTTCGGCGACCGGAAATGCGAGCTGCGTGAACGGCGGCTGCAGCACCAAGGTTTCGAAATTGGCGATCGGTAACGAAACCGTCTGCGCAGTAACCCAGGTGGGGGGTGTCAAGTGCTGGGGCCACATCGCGGACGGATCGGGTGGCACTGTTTCAACACCCGTCGATGTTTCGGGGCTTACGCAGGGTGTCACCGGCGTGGCCATGAATCCGCAAGCCGCCCACAGTTGTGCGCTGACCGTCGGGGGTGGCGTGATGTGCTGGGGTGGCAACGGATCCGGGCAACTCGGAGATGGAACGACGAGCATTCGATCCACGCCCGTCGGCGTCTCTGGCCTTGCCTCCGGTGTGGTCGGGATCTCGATTTCTGGGAACACGAGTTATGCGATAACCAGCGGCGGTGGCGTTAAGGCCTGGGGGAACAACGGTGCGGGGCAGCTTGGTAACGGAACGACTAGCAGCAACAGCATCGTCCCCGTTGACGTCCTCGGACTCTTCTCGGTTATTCAAGTGGTCGGCAACAGCAACGGTCAGACCTATGCGCTGAGCAGTGCGGGCGCGCTGACCGGTTGGGGTGCTAGCACCTACACTACCGGCAGTGGGAGTTTCGGTTATCTCGGGGACGGGACCTCCGCTAATCGGCTGGCACCGGTCACCATCCTTTCCAATAGCGTAACGGCGCCTCCCGAAGGGTTGGGCGGTGGCGTCTTTAATTGCGCGGTGGCCAATGGCGGTGCCAAATGTTGGGGATTCAACGCCAACGGTCAGCTCGGAGATGGAACCACCACCAACCAGAACGGCCCAGTCAACGTTGCTGGCCTTGGGCCTGGATCCGGCGTGACTTCCATGACCAACGGGTTCGGATTCATCTGCGCGCTGGTGAAGGATGCCGTCAAGTGCTGGGGCGATAACAGTCAGGGCGGGCTCGGTACCGGCGGAACGCCCCTGTTTAGCACAACACCACTCGGCGTTTCGGGCTTGGGCAGTGGGGTTACCGCTCTTTCCTCGGTTGGTTTCTCCCGCCCCCGCTCCTGTGCCATCGTGAGCGGTGGAATCAAATGCTGGGGAGTCAACTCCCAAGGCGAACTCGGGGATAACAGCACGATTGTTCGCTCGTCGCCCGTCGATGTTGTCGGGCTCACGGCCGGAGTTAGTGAGGTCGTTTTGGGCCCTGACGAAACCTGCGCAATAACGACCAGCGGCAGCGCTAAGTGCTGGGGGAGTAACAACCTGGGTCAGCTCGGGGACGGTACTTTCACCGAACGCCACATTCCCGTCGAGGTGAAGTTCTAGACCGTGGTTAAGCCGGAAAACCACAATTGCCGTTACCTGCGACGGCCGATCGCGGGCCGTCTACTAAGCCGAAAAACCACAATTGCCGTTACCTGCGACGGCCGATCGCGAGCCGTCTACTTCGGTGCTCCTCCGGTGCCTCCTCAGCGCACCGAAAAGTGCGCTTCCGGGGGCTCCTCGTCCGCGCCTCGTAGCCGGCCCACGTTCGACCGTCTCGGTTCCACGGCAACTGTGGCTTTCCGGCTAAGGAAGCAGGCACGAGCCCGGAGCACCATCCTGATAACCATGGCCACCGATCGCCGAGCATTGGCTCATCGACACGGCGCCGTTCGGCCCGCTCATAACAATCCGGCCACCGCCGCCGCCTCCTCCCGTGAAGGTATTGACGAAAGTCTGGTGGTATCCGCCGTTGCCGCCACTTGCCTGGTAGCTGCCTGACCCGCTAATTGTCCCGGAAGTTATCGAAATCGATCCCCCCGAACCGCCGCCGCACATCACCCCACCCACCCAGGGGCTGCCGGCGCCACCGATGCTTTGACCGTTCGCTGAAATGGTCCCGGCGTTGAAAAGGGTGTTGGTTACGACAAGCTTGATTGCACCACCACCAATACCAGCTGGGAAAAAGCCGGTTTGATCGGTATTACTGACGGTGGTTACTTGGACTACTCCTCCTCCGCTACCAAGTGCCAAATCCGATGACCGATAGGGCAATCCTCCGGTAGCACCATTGGACCCTGGGCCGCCCGCTCCCCAATATCCTCCGCCGCCGGATCCGGAGCCGAGCCGCACTGCACCGACGCCTGGACCCTTTCCAGCGCTATATCCCTGGGCATCCGCGCTAATCTTGGAGGCGGAATCGACAACGGTAACGTTTTGGGCCACCAGCGTCGCTCCCAGCCCCGGAACTGAATTGATGAAATCCAAATTGGTTCCCAAGAATTGGAGTGTCGATTTATCGGTAACGGTAACGGGTCCGTTGACGGTGAATTGGATACCACCACCCAGCGACAACGTCGCCCCATTGTGAATGGTGAGCGAATTGAGCGTGACGGGGGAATTCCAAGTCGTGTCGCAGTCGATTGTCGTCGGATTCGGATTTGTTTTGTCAATAAAGCGCACCGTTCCATCCGTCGCCCTAGCGCAACCAGCCCCTACGCCGCCGCTCGCAGAAGCGTAATTCGACGCCATTGCGCAACCACTTTGTGGTGCCGATGTATAGTAAATAGCGATGCGCCCGCCACCGCCAGCACTCGTGTTGCCACTCCCAGCGGGACCACCATTGCCGCCGTTTGCAAGGTAGCGTCCTCCCCCCGAGAGGTTTGCTGCGGTGATCCAGAGCGAGCCTCCCGACCCAGCGCCTTCCTGGTTAGAGGAAGAAGAAGAAATTCCGTTTGCGCTAATGATTCCATCATTTTTTAGAGTGCCGCCAACCACGAGCTGAAGTGCACCACCTCCCGGCTGTCCCGCTGTTCCGCCATTCTGAGTGTTTTGGGCGCCTCCGGCCGAACCCAACAAAGTAGGTGCAAGGATAGTCGCGGCGTCGCGGCCATAGGGCATACCAGAAAATCCCGTCTGGCCGATGCCGTTGTTGAATATGCACTGATGATACCCTTGTCCCGAGCCACCAATTCCGCCGTAACTACCGCCGCCGCCCGCGGCATCGGAGCCACCGGATCCCGTCTGGCCGCCTCCCGGGCCATTGCCAGTTCCTGCATGGACTCCGCTAAACCCCTGACCGTCAGCACTTATCTTTGCGCCAGAGTCGATCGTTACCGAGCCCTGAGCCGTTAGAATGGGGCCTCGTGGTGGGTTGCTCTGAATACTTTGAATAGCGAGGACGCCACCATTCATTACGTGAATGTCATGGTAGGTTCCGTCAGCAGATAAGACGCAGGCCCCAAAGGAGCCTGTCGTACCGGTAGGACAGGCAGAGGAGTTTGGATCGATCGTAATATCCTGCCCGCGTAGCGTCAGCGTAAACTGGCCTGTGCCCGAAGCATTCGACGTATCGCTAATGGTTACCTTTGGACTACACGAAACCGCCCCAAAATTACCCGTTACAAGACCCGTTGTTTTATCAATTGACAAGAGCGAACCTACGCAACTGCTCGAGTCCATCGCGTAGCTAAGGAGGTCTCCGTCCGCATCCGTTCCCGTGCATTGGACCTGCTGTGAAATCGGTCCCGTTGGCGAGAATTGCGATGTCGGAGAACAGACAGCCGTGGGCGGCGAATTGTTAATTGTCAACCCGGCGCTCAGGGCTTCCACTGAATCGAGTGCATTGAACGCTACGACTCCACAAGTCACCCCGTCGCCCTTCACAAACTGCCCCGCGGGAAGCGTCTGACCCGTTTGGCCACTCATCACATAGCCATTGTTAAACCAGCGAATCTTGTACCCGTTAATAGCGTCCCCATCCGGGTCACTTAATGTCGGTGCGACGTAATTGCACTGCAGGGTCGACGTTACAAACGCATTTCCTCCCCCATTAACGACGACGGCAACTCCGGTCGGTGAATTCGGTGAGCTATCATTAATTGGCACCGAGTTAGAGGGAGCCGATTCCGGCGACGAGCGATTGCCCGAGTCGGTCGCAATCAAAGAGCATTGAATCACATCGTCTTTGACGAACTGTCCTTTCAGTGTCTTTGCCACCTGTCCATTCACAACAACGCCGTTCTTAGTCCATTTAAATAAATAGGAAATCGCATCTCCATCGATATCGATTGAATTGGTGAAGGTACACGTCAAGGTCGAAGTCACAAAGGCCGGCTCGCCCTGGAGGATGACATTCGAGGGAGTTGTTGGCGCAACGTTGTTCACCGCAAACATCAGCTTTGCACTCGTTCCACCGGCGGGCAGAGGCGTCGTCACCGTCAGCGGAAACGATCCCACTGCCGCGAAATCGGTCGCCGGGATGGTCGCTGTCAGCGTGGTCGAGGCAATCCAGTTTGTTTTCAGTGCGGGCGATTGCGGTCCAAGGCCCCAATGCACCAGAGACCCGGCGGCGCCGCCCACGAAGTTTTTACCCGTTACTGTGACAACTAAATCAGGGCTGCCAAAATCGGTCGAAGCTGGGTTGATACTCGTCGCCACTGGCGAAAGATTATTCACGGTAAAGGTCTTCGCGGACGGCGACATCCCGCCGCCCGGTGGGGCGTTTAGCACAGTGATGGGAAAGCTTCCTGCAAGAAGAAAATCTGTTGCCGGAATGGTGGCTGTTAAATGCGTCGCGTCCACGAGCGTCGTCACCAGCGGGTTGATGTCCCAAAAAACCTGCGATGTCGCCACGAAATGGGCACCCGTAACGGTTATTGTTAGCGCCGGATCATTGACATTCGCAATCGATGGATTAATTCCGGTAGTCGTCGGAACGAGATTATTTACGACAAAATTCACCGTATTTGAAATGCCTCCGCCAGGCGGATCATTTGTTACCGTTACCCCCAAGCTCGCAGCGCTCGCGAACGCCGTTGCCATCAATTTTGCGGTGACCTGGTTTTTGTTTACAAACGTTGTTGCCAGTGCAATTCCGCCGCTCTTGATAATGGACCCGTGGACGAAATTCGTACCGCTTACGGTTAACACCAAATCCCCATCGCCGACATTGACCGACGCAGGAACGAGTCCGCTAATCGTTGGAAGCAGATTCTCCACTGTGAATCCCTGCGAATTCGAGGTTCCCCCTCCCGGCGCTGGATTCAGCACCATCACCTTAAAGGATCCAGCCGAGGCGATCTGGTCGGCGGGTATCTCCGCGGTGAGGCGATTGGTGCTCACATAATGGGTGGTGCAGCTCCCGCCGGCCCAGTGCACCGTGGAGGTGCCCAAAAAATCGGCACCGTTAACGGTGAGTGTCAAGGCGGGATCACCGACGCTAGCCCGTGCGGGGGAGAGGGAAATCGCCTGCGGTACGGGGTTATTCACGGGAAAAAGAGAAGGAGTCGAGCTCCCGCCACCGGGAGAAGGATTAACGACCGTCACCTTACTCGCGCCGGCGAGCGCAATATCCGCGGCGAGGATATCGGCGACCAGCTGGCCGCCGTTGATATAGGTCGTCGTGCGATTGTTGCCGGCCCACTGAACCGAGGAGTTCTGCACAAAGTTTGCGCCGGTAACCGTTAAATGGAAGGCACTATTTCCGGCAATGGCCGAGGCTGGGCTTAATTGAACGAGCTGCGCAACGGGATTGGTTACCGTGAAGAGAGCAGGATTGGAGGGGCCGCCGCCGGGCGGTGCATTCACAACGACGATGTTGAGCACTCCAGCGTCCGCGAGATCACTCTTGGAGACAGCAATGGTCAGCTGGGTATCGCTGACATAGCGCATCGGGCGAAAGTCGCTGCCCCACTGGACCAGTGAGCTCGGTAGAAAAGATCGGCCTTGAATCGTTACGACCAGGTCGCCGCTATTCATCGGCGCGCTTGCGGGATTGAGGCCGCTTAGAGCCGGCGCCACGTTGTTAGCGCGCACGGCGACCGACCCCTTGCAAGCAGCGACCGTCAGCGAGACTATTAACAAGAGAGTGTTTCTTTGAAAGAGCAGAGGCATCCCAAGGCTCCTCTCGACCCAGAAACGTTAGACGAGACGGATCAAACAAAATGGTGACTAATCTACACTCGGGCGGCTGTCGGAAAGATAGGCCCGTACAGAACACCCTCTGCTACAAGCACGCAGACGTAGCGCGGTAGGGCTTCTATTTTGCGTTGTTCACGTTGGGAAACGCCGCGAGCGCGTCGTAACTACCGTCGTTCAACGAGAGTGCATAGCCGTGGCCTTGCTGATTGGCATTAAACCAATTCAGCGCCCGGATACGCGGATAGTTTGCGTTGAGCTGCAGCGCCGCTTCGAAAATCCAGCGGGCCCGATCGCCGCCACTTTCGAACAGCGCGGTGCGATCGCAGGACGTCTCGCCAATCATCATTGGCAGATCGGGATCGAGCGCCGCCGCGGCAATGTAAGCGTCCTCGAATACGGAGCCGTTTAGGCCCGGCACGCCGCCGAACGGGCGCCAGCCGTTCCCGTACTGGTTGTAACCATCAAGCGCGATAACGTCGACGTAATCGCGCCCCGGCCAGAAGTCCGCGAGGCGATAGCGCCCCGCAATCCACGACACCGGATGGGCCGCCGGTGTGAATACCCAACGAATTGCCGAGGCTCCGTTCGCGCCGAGCTCCTCCGAAATGAGCTGGTGCGCGCGAATCCAGGCGCGTTTGAATTCTTCCGGACTATTTCCGACAGGATCCGCCGCGGGATTCCAGTTATTGCTGCTCTCGTTCATTTCGGAGGCGAACCGCAGCCACACCGTTACCTTGGCCTTGGCGATGGCCGCGCCCCAGCGGCGAAGCGCGTCGTCGTAGTAGCCGTTGGCGATGGCGCGCATGGTCCAATCCGGCTCCAGTGCGAGACAGAGCGTGGTGTGGCGCTGTTCCAAGCGGGACAGGAGATTGGGAAGCATGATCTCCTCGGGATCGGTGGCGATGCTGCGGTAGGTGAGCAGCATGTCGAGGTGACGGCCCATCAGGATTTCTTCGGCTGCTAGCGCTTCATCTCGGGTGTCGTCCAGGTACATGCCGAGGCCAACCCCACCGACGCCGGCAACGCCCGCCCAGTCGGTTGATGGCGATTCGATTTCTGGCGTTGCGCGCACGCTCCACGTTTCAGGCGCGCCGGTACAACCCACCATCAGGAGTATGAGCGAAGCTGGCAACGCCGACCAATTTTTCATGGTGTGTTCCTCGCAAAACCGGGGCTCTCCACGCTAAGACCGGAGGCCAGGCCATCGATTGTTACGTCCGTGAACGCGTTAAAGTCGAGGACCCTGGTCATCGAGGCGTGCACCGCCCGGCGAATAACGGAGAGACCGCTTGGGCCGCGCGCCGTTACATAGGTCCAATATTGATTGGTGGAAAAATCGAAATATCCACTTGGGACGCCGCCAGCGTTACTCACCAAAAGCGGTGGGTCGCCGAGTTCGGAAATGGCGCTGTAGCTTCCATGGAGACTCGTTCCACGGTAGGCCAGAACGCTGGGGCCGAACGAGACATAGAGGACGTATCCGGCGGGGTCGGGGAAAACGCTCGGGTCAGAGAAGGTCTGGTGGGGTTGACCGGAGATGGTTCGCGCGACCCGATTGTCCGAATCGAGATCGAAAACGGTCCCATCCGATCCGGGTCGCTCGATGGCGCTTTGAATTCGCCGTGTGCAGGTCGATTCGCTGCGAGAGCATCCTGCGGGATCCCCGCCCATGATCCCGGGTAGGAAAAAGAGCACCAGCTTTCCGTCCTCGACGAGGACGCTGGGGTCAACAAAACCAGCACCGCTGAGGCCACTCACGGTTACTGGCAGGCTATCGCTGATGGTGCCGTTAATGACATCGTATCGATGTAGTGTATTTGGATTGTAAATGTAGATCGTGTTCTTGCGGCGAACGACATCCGAGACGCTCGCACCACTGAACTGGCCGCCGTAGTTTGTACCCGGGGTGAGCGTCCAATGAAGACCGTCGTCACCCTGCGCGACGGAGGTTCGGTGGTTGGATGGCTTGGAGCAGTCCACGCCGGATCCGGACGCGCAAGTGTGAAACGAGAGGAGAAAACGACCTGGGACAAGCGCCGTTCCGGCGTCGAGTTGACCGCCATCGAATCCAGCGTCTAAGCCGGGTTCCACTCCAGCGTTCGCGCCGGTGCAGTTGCCCTGGTTTCCGGCCGATCCTCCATTGCAGGCGGTATATGTAAGAAAGCAGAATAACTTCAAATAATCGGAGTGCGGATACGCCAACTGCGACCTCAATGCTCCATGCTTGCGGAGCTCTGCTGGGCAAAAACCGAGAAAAAGTTCACGCCGGGCAATTTGAAGCAGGAGGTGTGCCAACAGCGACCGCTTATCGCTGTGAGCCGGATTCTACGTTACGAACGCGCGTTTTCTAAGGCAACCAGGCGTTGCTTAACGTCGGCAAGTTCGCTTCGGTTATGCTTCATCTCTTTGATATCACACTTGATAGTAGCCAGATCGGCCGAATGCTCATGCAGGGTGGCCGACTGTTCCCGCAGGGTGGTCGAGTGCTCTTGCAGGATGGTCGAGTGCTCTTGCAGGATGGTCGAGTGCTCTTGCAGGATGGTCGAGTGCTCGTGCAGGATGGTCGAGTGCTCGTGCAGGATGGTCGAGTGCTCGTGCAGGATGGTCGAGTGTTCCCGCAAGGTGGCCGAGTGCTCGTGCAGGATGGTTGAGTGATGGCTGGCGATGAGCTCGAGATTGGAGATCTTTCCCCCGAGATCTTCATGCATCTCGCCCATCTTGCGCAGGAGCTGCTCCCTGGTGCTGGAGATGCCCTCGAAGGCAGCGCTCATTTTTGAATTCATCTCTTCGAGCAGGACGTTCGTTCGTCCTCTCGGCGTTTCGCCGGGCGACTTCGATCGGTTCCTTTTTTTCTTTTCGGCCATGCAACTGCAATAACAGATTCTTGACGCTGTCAAAAATCAGCCATGTGACCTAATTTGCGAATGCGAAGTCTTTGAGAAGTCGCCCACGCGACTTGCCCCTCCGGGGCCCTCACCCAGAAAGACTACCTTTCCTTGCCAACACCGCTTTCATGAGTGCGGGTGGGGTCGACACCATTTGGAGAGGAGCGTATTTTTTCCCTGCAGACAATTCCCCTGCCGCGGAGGTTGCCCATGAGCAAGCTCGATCGCCGGCGCCATCTCGGAGCCATGCTCGGCATGGCGCTGGTCTGTTTTGCCTGCAGGGAGAGCGGTTCGAAGGTACGCTCGAACAATGCCGTTCCGCTGGTTTCCGGTTTTCGGCCAGCAAGCGCCATAGCGGGGAGCGCGGGATTCACCCTCACGCTACTCGGCGCCAATTTCGTTAAGAGCTCCACGGTCAGCTGGGGCGACCAGAATCGGCCGATGAACTACCTGAGTGCCTCGGAGCTGACGATTGCCGTCGCGGCGACCGAGATTGTCCGCGGCGGCAGCATCGACGTTATAGTCACTAACCCTGCGCCGGGCGGCGGCGCTTCACCTACGACCTCTTTTACCGTGAATAACCCTCTGCCGACGCTCAGCAGCATGAATCCGATGTCCGCCAATGCCGGTGATGGCACATTCACGCTGACGCTCTATGGTTCAAACTTCATGGCATCGTCGTTTGTTCATTGGGGCGGCCAGACCTTGGTCCCCAACTATCTGAGCCCAGGGCAACTGACGGCTCAAATCCCTTCGTCATTTTTGACGACACCGGGAACAACCAAAGTCACGGTGACAACGCCTGGCCCCGGTGGTGGGACGACCGCCGGGCAGAACTTTGTTGTCACGGGAAGCAGCAAACTTTCTTGCGGAGTCTCTAACTCGGGATTCAACTGTTCCACGACCACCACAGGTGGCGATTTCGCTACCATGCCCTCGCTCCAACCGATTCCAGCAGCCTACAAGCCCTATGCATTTCAAACAGCGATTACCATTGATAATACCGCAGGATCCGATCTCACCGATTATCAGGTAGCCGCGAATTTCTCTGGGGATAATTTCGATTTTTCGAAAGCCAATGCCAATGGAACTGATGTGGCAATCGTTGATTCAGACCATGTGACGGCATTGAGCTTTTGGCGGGAATCTTGGGACCCCTCGAGGAAGACGGGCGTGCTCTGGGTCAAGGTGCCGTCCATTCCCGCCGGGCAGACCAAGACCATTCTGATGTACAGCGGCAACGCTTCGGTGCCGGACTTAAGCGACGGTAGCGGTACCTTCCTTCTCTATGATTCGATGTCCGCGGACGCGGTGATACGCGGTCGGCTCCGTGACGCGAAACAGGATTCCAAAGGTTACGTCGTCTTGAATCCAGTCTCCGGTGGCGATGGAGCGGTCCAATATACGATGACCGATCTGGGGATTGAACTCGGCGAACCCGTTGCGGTCGATTTCGATTTCTGGTCTGGAACAGGCAACGCGAATTCAGTCTGGTTTTACGCCTCCGATTCCAGAGCGCCACATTCGGAAGAAGATGCTTCGGGCGGTTATCATTTCATTTTTGACGAAAACAACTCGCAAATCGCGCTTCAGTTTAACGGTACATCATTAAATTCTATTTGGAATTCAACGATAAACACGGGCGCCTGGCACGCTGCATCCGTGAGCCTCGTTGCCAACCTCGGAAGCAGCTCCATGGACGGTATTCAGTATCTTCATTTTCAGGACACTCCTCGAAGGCCTGCCGGAAACCTGTTTGGATTTGGCGGACGAAGTGGCAACGCAAGCAACGAACATAGGTTGCGCAGCGTCCGCTTCCGAAAAGCCGCCGCCAAAGCCCCCTTGGTCGCGGTTCAAAAATTTCCGCCGTGGCGTTCTTTCTTTTCGGTTCCCTTCGACCTGGGTCACTACGCCAACTTCAGCACGCTCAATTGGACGGCGAAGGGACCGCCCGGAACGGCACTTGGTCTCCAAGTCCGTTGCGGTTTCTCACAAGCCGACCTGCAAAACAGCGCCTGGTATGGCCCAACCGGAACCAACGATTTTTATTCGAGCAGCGGCTCCACGATTAATTCAGCGGCTTGCGACGGAAGGCGCTGGATGCAAATTGCCGCTGTTCTAACGCTCGATTCGAATGGAAATGCGCCAGTGATTGAGAGCCTCAGTATCGGATCTACACCGGTAGGTCCAATCAGTATCAATGTTAATACACAATGGCCGCGCGACCATTATGCGTTCGCCGACGTCACGGTTAGCAATGGTGCGACGCTGACCATTGCCGGTGGCTCCGCTGTTCATGTCGCCGGAACAATCAAGGTTACGGGGCCGAAATCCAAGATTCTCCTCCAATCGACGAATAGAGTGATCGGCGATGGCGGGGTCGGCGTTACCCTGGAGGCCGACAATATCCAAGTGGATGTCGGTGCGCGGATTAGCGCCGACGGCCAGGGATACCCAGGAGGCAGCAGCGCGAGCGGTGTTGGCATGGGTCCGGGCGGCGGAATGTCTGGCGGGACCGGGTCCGGCAAGGCGGGTGGTGGCGGCAGCTATGGCGGATTGGGCGGCAACGGGCGCGGAAATGATGCCGGATTGTCGACTTCGGGTGTGCTGTATGGAACGGATGCCACGGGCATTCTGGCGCCCACGGAACTCGGTTCAGGCGGTGGATCCACCGGTGATGGCCTCGTTGTGGGCCAGACCGGCGGAGGATCGATCCAGCTTTTGGTGAGTGGTCTCTTAACGAACAATGGAATTATCAGCGCCAATGGAAACGGGACCGGTTTCACGACGTGGGAAGGCGCGGGTTCCGGAGGATCCATCAATATCATCGCGGGAACGATCGCCGGAACGGGCTCCTATCAAGCGAAGGGTGGCGACGATAATTTCGATTCCTTGAATTATGGCGGCGGCGCTGGTGGCGGTGGACGCATCGCCGTCTCCTACGCTTCGGCGCCGCTCACGGCGTGTGGAATGCTGCGTTACGCGAATGTGGCGGGTGGGGTGCACACGCCGACAGGTGCTACGTTTGCCGCGGCGGGAAGCGTTAGGTTTGTGGATAGAAGCAGGGTTTATGGGCCGAACGCCGATGTCATTATCTCCTGCGATACGACCTGGAATGAATCGCTTCATATCAATAGCCTGGTTGTCCAAAATGGCGCCACGCTTTCGATCGGCGGCGGAACGACGCTGACCGTCAATCGTAACACCAGCATTACCGGGACGCTCCAATCGCTTTCCACAAATCGGGATTACGCTTTGGGTCTCTCGGGTCAAGGAACGACCTTGGTGACCAACGGAGATCTGGTTTTGGTCGATTCAACTTCGAGAATCAGTGCCGATGGACAGGGGTATTTACCGGTCCACGGTCCGGGCGCTGGATATATCAACGGCGGCGGCGGAAAGGGCGGCGGTGGATATGGTGGGCAGGGTGGCCAAGGATATGGCGGTCGATTCGGAACGACATACGGTGCGGCGTCGGCGCCCGTCGATCTCGGTTCTGGTGGTGGGGCCTATTTTGTGGCAGGTTCCGCCAACTGTGGCGAGGCGCCGGCCGGCGCAGGCGGTGGCGCCATGCAGATCGTCGTTGGGGGGCTCTTGACCAACAGTGGGACCATTTCCGCGAACGGCGAAATCGCCAGGGGCCGCGGGGCCGGCGGCGGATCGGGGGGCTCCCTTTGGATTCAAGCGGGCAGTATCGCCGGTGCGGGAAGTTACGAGGCGAAGGGTGGGAGCGCAAACAGTGCGGTGAGCAGTAACGTTGACCTTGGCGCCGGCGGCGGCGGTGGGAGAATGGTAATGAGTTGGGCCACGGCGGATCCGAATTTTGTCAAGCCGAGCGCCGGTGCTGTGGCCGGAGGAAATTTGGGGAGCACCTATCCCGGCGAGACGGGAACGTTTGTTTCGCCTTGACGGCCAAGTATCGCGACCTCACCGTTGCACCTCGACCGGCGTCAGGTCGCATCGCCGATGTTGCCGGAGAAATTGTTACCCCAGCACTTCACGCCGCCTGCATCGGTGAGCGCGCAGGCAAAGTCACGGGCGAGCGAGATCGCCTTTATTTTCGTAACAGCGAT